>DATMSY010000064.1:0-41350 GCA_035565135.1 Devosia sp. | reverse complement strand
GGCGAAGCGGTGCGGGTGCAGGCCGCCGATCCGCTGCCGTTGGCCGATATGGTCGGCTGCGCCTCGGTTGCCTTCATGCCGCCCGCGAGCCGCGCCACCGTGCTGGCCAATTTCGCCAAGGTGCGGATCGTTTCCAATTACCGCGTCGCCGGGCACGAATATCGCGCCTTCGTTTCCGGGCACACCCATTTCCTGGGCTACAACAAGCTGATGCCCTGGGACCACCTGGCCGGCACCCTGATGGCCCAGGAAGCCGGCGCCTATGCCGCCCGGCTCGATGGCTCGCCCTATCTGCCCCATCACATCGATGGCGGGCTGATCGTCGCCACCGACAAGGACAGCTGGGAAGAACTGCGGCGCGAGGTTTTTACCTACTAGGGGTTCGGGCGCAGACCCATAGCCCCAATCCCTCCTCCCCACCGCTCTCCCTCGGGCTCGACCCGAGGGCCACTCGCCGCACCCACAATGCTCCGTGCGAACCGGACAGACCCGAGGGAGACGCGGTGGCATTGAAAGCAATGGTGACATACACCGCCTTCGCACCCCCTTGCTCGACTCATAAGTCTGTGCTTATGTGTTATCCATGAGCGAAACCGATATTTTCAAAGTGCTGGCTGATCCGACGCGCCGGGCGGTGTTCGAGCGGTTGGCGACGGCCGAGATGACGGCGACCGAGCTGCGCGAGGGCTTTGCCATTTCCCAGCCGGCCATGTCCCAGCATCTGGCGGTGCTGCGCGAAGCCGGGCTGGTCAGCGAGCGCCGCGAAGGCCGCTATGTCAATTATCGCATCGAGCCGGCGGGGCTGGCGCCCTTGCATGGCTGGCTGGCGCGCCATCGCGCCTTCTGGCCCCAGCGGATCGATCAGCTCAAGGATTTGCTCAAGGAGATGGACCAATGACGACCGACGCCTTGATCTATGAATGTGCGCTCGATGCCGCGCCGGAAAAGGTGTGGCGGGCCCTGACCATCCCCGAATATCTCGAGCGCTGGCTGGCCCCCGAAGCCGAGGCGGGCGGTAAGCTCGATCTCACCATGCTCGCGGCCGAGGAGAACAAGTCGCTGAGCTATCACTGGCGCGAAGCCGGGCAGGGCGCCGCCGACGATACCGAAGACAGCGTCGTGACCTTCGAGCTCAAGCCCATGGCCGACGGTCGCACCTGGTTCCGGCTGACGCATGAACCGGTGATCGTGCCGGCGGCGGCCAATAACAATATGGCCGGCCCGCTGATGCTGGCCGCCTAACGTTTCAAATCCAGAACAGAACGGAGGTCGCCGATGCGCGACATGATGCAACTCGTCCCTATGGTGGTCGAGCAATCCAGCCGGGGGGAGCGGTCTTTCGATATCTATTCGCGCCTGCTGCGCGAGCGGATCATCTTCGTCAATGGCGAGATCGAGGACAATATGGCCGCGCTGGTCTGCGCGCAGCTGCTGTTTCTTGAGGCGGAGAATCCGGCCAAGGAGATAAGCCTTTATATCAACTCGCCCGGCGGCGTCGTGACCTCGGCCCTGGCCATGTATGACACGATGCAGTTCATCAAGGCGCCGGTGGGCACGCTGTGCATGGGCATGGCCATGTCGGCCGGCTCATTCCTGCTGATGGCGGGCGAGGCGGGCAGCCGCATCTGCCTGCCCAATGCCTCGATCATGCTGCATCAGCCCAGTGGCGGCTATCAGGGCAAGGTCACCGATATCGTGCTGCATGCCGAGGAGAGCCAGCGGCTCAAGCGCCGCATGCACAATCTCTATGCCAAGCATTGCGGGCGGACTTATGAAGAGGTGGAGGCCGCGCTGGAGCGCGACCACTTCATGACGCCGGAACAGGCCAAGGCCTGGGGCCTGGTCGATCATGTCTATCATGACCGGGGAGAATTCGAGGCGCTGCCGCGCCCCGGCCAGGATTAGAGCATGTCTCCCGAAAGTGGTCACCGGTTTCGGGATAAAGACATGCGCTTTAATGAGCGGCGTGATGGCTCATATCGGTGTGGGCGTTTTCCGTGCCCACGCCGAACAGGCGCCCATTCTCGGCGATCAAGATAAAGACCAGCGATAGCACGCCCATGGCGAAATAGCCGCCAGCTACGGGCACCACCGTGCCGTTGAATTGCTGGCCGATAAAGCTGCCGATCAGCGCGCCGCCAACGGTCTGGATAAAGCCGAAGACCGAGGAAGCGGTGCCGGCGACCGACCCCAGCGGCTCCATGGACAGCGAGTTCATGTTCGAGGCGGCCCAGCCGAAGCAGAACATGATGACCGACAGAATGGGCAGGAACAGCCAGATCGGCAGCAGGTTCAGCAATGCCAGCACCAGCCAGATAGCGCTCATGCCGGTAAAGACCAGCATGGCGCCATGCGACAGCCGCCGCATGCCGACGCGCGAGACGATCTTCGAATTGGTGAAAGACGAAACAGCCATCAAGGCTGCCACGGCCGCGAAGGCGACCGGGAAATAGACGCCCAGACCATAGATATCGACATAGATCTGCTGCGACGAGCTGATGAAGCCGAACAGCGCCGCGAAGGTGAACATGCCGGCCAGGCCATAGCAGAAGGCCA
Organism: Devosia sp.; assembly: GCA_035565135.1. Lineage (GTDB taxonomy): Bacteria > Pseudomonadota > Alphaproteobacteria > Rhizobiales > Devosiaceae > Devosia. The sequence goes on along the minus strand of DATMSY010000064.1, from coordinate 38,794 downwards.
CCCGATTGGTGACCACGATGCGGAAGCCGTCGAGGATCGCGCTCACGGTCAGCGGGCGGCGATTGCCCAGCGCCAGGGTTTCGGGCAGGCGGAAAAAGGCCCAGATGCCGAAGACGGCGGCAAGCCCCCCCATGAACAGGAAAATGGTCTGCCACGGCCCGGTCAAGAGCAGGACCTGGCCAATGCCCGGCGCGATGATCGGGATGGCCATGAAAACCATGAAGGTCAGTGACATCACTTCGGCCATGGCACGGCCCGAATACATGTCGCGCACGATGGATGTGGCGATCACCCGCGTTCCGGCGGCGCCCAGCCCCTGCAGGAAGCGGAAGGCCAGGAGCACGCCGAAGCTGGGCGAGAACACGGCAGCGACGGCGGCGATGATGTAGACGACCATGCCGATCAGGAGCGGCGCGCGGCGGCCAAAACGGTCCGACAGCGGGCCGAAGGCGAGCTGGGCCAGGCCAAAACCCATCATATAGGCGGAAATGACGAACTGGCGCTCGTTCTCGCTGCTGATCCCCAGGGCTTCGCCCATATAGGGCAGGGCAGGCAGCATGACGTCAATGGCCAGCGCGTTGAGCGCCATGAGCGCGGCCATGAGAGCAATGAATTCAGGGCGGGAGAGAACCCGCGAAAAATGATCGGACATGAATGATTCTCGGGGAGGCCGCGGGCGAAAGCGCGACAAAAAAGACGAAGCGGACCATGAACCTCATGGTCCGCTTTGGCAAGGTTTCAATCGGCAAATGACGATATCAGGCCGGTTTCAAGCCGAAGCTGGGCGCGGACTGTTCGTTGATCGGCAGATGCAGCGCAGCCGAGCCGAGGCCGAGCAGGATGCCGAGATACCAGACCAGATCGTAATGCCCCGTCAGATCGAAGGCGACGCCGCCCAGCCAGACGCCCATGAACGAGCCGAGCTGGTGGCTGAAAAAGGCGACGCCATAGAGCATGCCCATATAGCGCGGCCCGAAGAACACCGAGACCAGCCCTGCCGTGGGCGGAACCGTCGACAGCCAGAGCAGGCCCATGGAGGCCGCGAAGGCATAGGCAGTGATCTCGCTCACCGGGAACAGCATGAAGAGCCCGATGGCGATGGCGCGCAGGAAATAGATGGTCGCCAGCAGGATCTGCTTGGGAACCCGGCCGCCGAGATAGCCCGCCAGCAGGCTCCCCGCCACGTTGAAAATGCCAATAACGGCAATGGTCCAGCTGCCCACTTCCGGCGAGAGACCGCATTGCACGAGATAGGCGGGCATGTGGACGTTGATGAAGGCGAGGTGGAAGCCGCAGACGAAGAAGCCGATCACCAGCAGGCGATAGGAGCCATGGCCCCAGGCGCGCGATAGGGCTTGGCCGAAGGGCATGTCCACCTGGCCCGCCGGGCGTTCGGTGCGGCCCCGCAGGGCATAGGATAGCGGGATGATCAGCAGCAGCATGGCGCCCAGATAGATCAGCGCGGTCTGCCAGCCGAAGGCATTGATGAAGCCCTGGCTGATCGGGGCGAAGGCGAACTGGCCGAAGGACGATGCGGCGGTGGCTATGCCGAAGATGAAGCTGCGCTTTTCGGCCGGCACCGAGCGACCGAAGGCGGCCATGACCACGCTGAACGAGCAGACGGCAATGCCGACGCCGGTAATGACGCCGCCGGTCAGGTACATGACTGGCGCATTGGGCGAAAAGGCCATGAGCACGACGCCAAGCGCATAGAGCGCTGCGCCAGCGGCTACGGTGCGGGCCGTGCCGACGCGATCGGCAAAGGCGCCGGCGAGAGGCTGGGCAATGCCCCAGGCCAGGTTCTGGATGGCCATGGCCATGCCCCAGCCCTCGCGGCTGAGGCCCAGATCGCTGGTCATCGGCAGGGTGAACAGGCCAAAGCTGGTTCGCACGCCATTGCCGATGGCGGCGATGATGCAGCCGGCGATGATGATGGCGATCAAGGGAACGGCGGGACGCAGCGTGGCAGTGGACATGGCAGGCATCCAAAAGGTGGGCCCGCAGTTCTACTCCTGCGACATCATCACGCAAAGCAATAAAGGCAAATGGGAGTCATTCATTCTGGTGATGGCTTGACGCATGCGTCAATCGCACCGACAACTCGCGCGACGAACCGGGAGCCTATGTTGATCCGCCATATCGTTTTCTTCACCGCCAAATCGGACGACAATCTCGACGCCATTTGCGAGGGCCTGTCGCTGCTGGGGACCATTCCGCATAGCAGTCATTTCGAGGTGTCGCGCAACAGCAAGGTGGACCAGATTTCCAACGAGGTCGACGTGGTCGTCTATGCCGAATTCGCCGATGCCGCGGCACTGGCGGCCTATAAGGCCCATCCCACTTACGCCGAGGCCACAAGGCGCGTCCGGCCGCTGCGCGAGCTGCGCCTGTCGGCAGATTTCGAGGCGCGGCCGGCTTGACCCTCATCCCCCTGCAGCCCGCCGCCTATGACAAGCTCACGCACCTTGCTTCGGCAATGGCGGCCCGGCATGGCAGCGTCGCCGCCGTGCTGGATGGGGCGGCGGAAGGCGAGGTCTGGGTCGACGATGCCGATGCGCCGCGCGTCGCCATCCTCGAGGGCCCCGAAGGAACCTATCTCATCGGCCGCTGTCCATCGGCCGGGATCGCCGCCGCCATTGGCGAACAGCTCGACGATTGGGTCTATCTCTATGTCGATCCCACCGAGCAGGATGGCATTGCGGAGCTCCTGCCCAACGACGCCATGCTGGCGCATCCGCGCCTGACATTCACCATAGCGCCCACAGCCGCGCCGGTGCCGGTGCTGCCAACGGGCTATAGATTGATCGCCGATGACGACGGGCTGGGGCAGCGCATCTATGCCGGTGATGTCGAGGTCAGCCGCTGCCTGCCCGATCTTGTGGTGGGCAAGCGGGCCGAAATGGGCGTCTGGACGCATGCCGATCATCGCCGTCGGGGTCTGGCCCGGCTCGCGGCACAGGCCTGCCTGGCGGCCGCCCATGACCAGGACATCACGGCCATGGGCTGGCACTGCCACGCCTCCAACCGTGGCTCGATCGAGCTGGCGCGCCAGCTCGGCGCATCCGGGCCGGTGGCGACACTGGCCTATAGCGCCAGCCTCCCCGCCGAGAATGCGAGCGACCTGCCGCCTGCCGAGTGGCAACGGCTGGCCAGGCACTTCGCGGCAAAGCGGACCGACATAGCCTGGCTGGGCTTTCACGCGGCCTGTGCCTGGGCGGCTGCCGGTGCGGACGATGAAGCGCTTGCCGCCGTCGAGCAGCTTGTCGCCGATGGCTGGACGGGATCGCCGGCCTGGCTGAGCGGCCATTGGGCCCTGGCCCGCCTTGCCGGGCACAAGCGGATGCAATCGGCGATTGAGACGCTGAAAAAGTCAAAGGCCCCGCCGGGTTAGGGCAGGGCCTTCAAAATCTGATTCACCCGATCAGGCGGACTGCTTGACCGCGATCCCGGCGCTTTCGAGATGCGTCTGCAGCTCGCCGGCCTGGAACATTTCGCGGACGATGTCGGCGCCGCCGACGAATTCGCCCTTCACGTAGAGCTGGGGAATGGTCGGCCAATTGGTATAGGCCTTGATGCCGTCGCGCAGTTCGGCGCTTTCCAGCACATTGGCGCTGTCATAATCTACGCCAAGATAGTTCAGGATCTGCACGACCTGCCCGGAAAAACCGCATTGCGGAAAGTCCGGCGTGCCCTTCATGAACAGAAAGACGTCGTTGTTCTTAACCTTGTCGTCGATGAATGCGTTGATATCGGTCATGAGCGACCCCTTTCCATAGCCGGGTTCAAGTGCCGGTGTGTTTGTCTCTAAATAGGGCAGGCGGGCCGTGCTGTCGAGATGAGCATCGGCAAGCGCCGATGATTGTTACTGTGTGGGCGAGAAAAGCCGTTCCACTATCCAGGGATGGTTCGAAAAATCATCCATTGTATTGAACACCACCGCCTCCCACCCGGCAGCGCGGGCGCCCTCAACCACTTTGGGCGTGTCATCGAAGAACAGCGGCGGCTCGCTCTGCGGGCCGATCTTGCTCATCGCGAAGTCGAAGAAGGCCGGATCGGGCTTACGCACGCCGACACGGGCGGAATAAAACATGTCATCAAACAGTTCATTGAGGCCCAGATGGCTCCAGAGCCAGCTGGCGCGCAGATGTTCCTGGTTGGTGGCGATGAACAGGCGAACATCGCTTTTGCTCTTGAGCAGGCGGATGCCGTCCAGCAGCGGTTGGTTGAGTTCGCTGTCGTTGATCAACCAGTAGTGATGAAAGGCTACGGGGGAACCTTTGTAGCCGAGCGACGGCAGGCGGCGCTCGAGGGCGTCGATCACCGACATCTCGCCGGTAACGACCTTCTTGACGAAGATGTCGAAGATGAATTCCTCGACAAACCGCTTTGGGTCCACCCCCATATCCGCCAACAGATTCGTATCCCAGCGGCGGGTCAAATCGGGGCGAGCATGAAAGCCATGGATCAGCACGCCATCGACATCGAAGAAAACGGCACGGGTCATGCGGGCTCCATACGGCGTGGACTCACTTGCCTCTACCCGGCGAAGCGCCAAGTCCGGCAAGCACTTCGCGGGGAATATTGAGGTCGTGAATCACCTCATGATGGCGGCGGAAGCCGATCAGTTCGCGATGCACGAAATATTGCCACACGGCTTGGCGCGCCTCGGCCAGGGGCCGCGCTCGGTCGTCCCTGGCTTGCGCCAGCGCTGCCAGGGCCTCGACGACCTTGTGCTCGGCCGCGCCGATCGCGGAGGCCCGCTCGGCGGCGATTTCGTGTTCCAACGCAGCCGTCCCGACTTCGGGACGGACCATGCGGATCAGCTCGAGTGAGTCACGCAGCGACAAGGTGCGGCTATTCAGGGGCGCTGGTTTGCAAAGCCAGGGCATGCAGCGCCCCGCCCATGTCGCCCTGCAGGGCGGCATAGACCAGCTGATGCTGCTGCACGCGCGACTTTCCCTTGAAGGCGGCCGAAATAACCGTGGCGGCATAGTGGTCGCCGTCCCCGGCAAGGTCGCGAATGTCGATATCGGCGTCAGGCAACGCGGCCTTGATGCGGCGCTCGATCTCGTTGGCGTCCATGGGCATTGCTCAACTCCTTGGTCATGACGGCGTCAGCACCGACTCTGCCAAGATATGGTACCGGGCCAAGCGCTTCAATATGAGCGCTGCATCGGTCCCTTATTGAGTTGGTGCCGGCGTTTCGGTTGCCACGGGCGCGGCTTCCGCTCCAACGCAGCATTCGGCGTCGGATCGGGTCGAGAAATTGGCGATGATGAAATCGACGATCGGGCGGGCCTGCTGGGTCACTTCGGTGGCGAACAGGCAATCGAGCGTATAGCCCCGGCCGGAATCGACAGTTTCGGTATGCACGATGGTCAGCGGGATGCCCATGGGCGAGTCGGTGCTTTGGCCGTCATAGAGCAGGGCAGCGCCGCTCTGATAGGGCGTGGTCGATTTGCTGCTGAGCGTGAAGCCGGGGAAGGTCTTGGCCCAGCTGGCGGCCACTTCGCCGTCATCGAGGCTGGCAAGGGCGCTGTCGGCTGACCAGGTCGTGTCCTCGACCGGGACTATGGTGATGTCGCATTGCAGCGGCACGCTGGGATGGGTGAGGCTGAGCGGCTCGGTGGCGCCACCGGAGGGGATCATGAAATCGGGATAGATGATCGTATAGGGCTGATCCTGCAGGATCGAGCGGGTGACATTGACGCTCTGGGCATAGGCGGCGGCCGGCAGCAGGCCCATGCTCAATGCTGCCAGGCAGCTGATTGCCGGTCGAAAATTCATGGTCGTCTCCAAATGATAACGCCGCCCTTTGGATGCCAAAGCACTCCAAAGAGCGGCGATCATAAGGCAGCAAGATTAATTGATCGACTTACCCGTTCATGTACTGGGGGAACCAGCCCTCATGCGCCGCGGCCAGGTCGCGGACGGGCAGGGGACGGGCATCACCCAGCACAAGATCGCTGCCGCCGGTCGTGCCGATCCAGGGGGCATGAATGCCGAGCTTTTCGGCCTCGTTCCAGAGTGCGGCAATCTCCTCGCCCTGCGGGTCGAGATTGACGGTGACGAGGTAACGGCCCTGGTCCTCGCCGAAATATTGCAGGATCGTGTCCTGGTCGGTGAGATCGACAATGGTCGCGCCGATGCCCGAGGCGACGGCCATTTCCGCCAGACCCACGGCAAGGCCGCCATCGGAGAGGTCGTGGCAAGCGGTGGCGACGCCGGAGCGGATCAGTTGGCGGACGAAGTCGCCGGTGCGCTTTTCATGGGCGAGGTCGACATGGGGCGCAGTGCCGTCGCGGCGGCCGAACAGGTCGCGCAGATAGATGGATTGACCCAGATGGGTGCCGCGGGCTGCGGGCGAGCCGACCAGCAGGATGACCTGGTTTTCGGCGGCAAAGCCGATGCGGGCCATTCTGTTCCAGTCGGGCAAGAGGCCGACGCCGCCAATGGTGGGGGTCGGCAGGATGCCGCGGCCATTGGTTTCGTTGTAGAGGCTGACATTGCCCGAAACGATCGGGAATTCGAGCACGCGGCAGGCTTCGCCGATACCCTTCACGGCGCCCACGAGCTGGCCCATGATTTCGGGGCGTTCAGGATTGCCGAAATTGAGATTGTCGGTGGCCGCGAGGGGCTCGGCGCCGGTGGCGGTGAGATTGCGCCAGGCTTCAGCCACCGCCTGCTTGCCGCCCTCATAGGGGTCGGCCTCGCAATAGCGCGGATTGACGTCGGAGGTGAAGGCCAGCGCCTTGGTGTCGTGCCCCTCGACCCGGATCACGCCGGCATCGCCGCCCGGGCGCTGCAGGGAATTGCCCTGGATCAGCGTGTCATATTGCTCATAGACCCAGCGGCGCGAGGCGATCTGGTGGCTGCCCATCAGCTTGAGCAGGGCATCGGCCACGTCCATCCGGGGGATGTCATTGGCGGCGAGCGGCGCCGGCTTTGGCGGTTCGATCCAGGGGCGGTCATATTCGGGGGCCTCGTCGCCCAGTTCCTTGATCGGCAGGTTGGCAACTTCGTCGCCCTGCCAGAGCACCCGGAAGCGCAGGTCGTCCGTGGTCTTGCCCACGGTGGCGAAATCGAGCTCCCATTTTTCGAAAACGGCGCGAGCCGCCGCTTCCTTTTCGGGATGCAGCACCATGAGCATGCGCTCCTGGCTTTCGCTCAGCATCATCTCATAGGGCGTCATATGCGTTTCGCGCACCGGCACCTTGTCGAGATCGAGCTCGATGCCGAGATCGCCCTTGGCGCCCATTTCGACGGCCGAACAGGTTAGCCCCGCCGCGCCCATGTCCTGAATGGCGATCACCGCGCCGGTCTGCATCAGCTCAAGGCAGGCTTCGAGCAGGCGCTTTTCGGTGAAGGGGTCGCCGACCTGAACCGTCGGACGCTTTTCCTCGATATCGTCGCCGAATTCGGCCGAAGCCATGGTCGCCCCGCCGACGCCGTCGCGTCCGGTCTTGGCGCCGAGATAGACGACCGGCAGGCCCACGCCTTCGGCCTTGGAATAGAAAATCTTGTCGGTATCGGCCAGGCCCGCCGCAAAAGCGTTGACCAGGATATTGCCGTTGTAGCGCTCGTCGAACTCGACCTCCCCGCCCACGGTGGGCACGCCAAAGGCATTACCATAGCCCCCGACGCCGGCCACCACGCCCGACACCAGATGGCGAGTCTTTTCATGGTCGGGGCTGCCGAAGCGCAGCGCATTCATTGCCGCAACAGGTCGCGCGCCCATGGTGAAAACGTCGCGCAGAATGCCGCCGACACCGGTCGCGGCGCCCTGATAGGGCTCGATGAAGCTGGGATGGTTATGGCTCTCCATCTTGAAAACCACGGCCTGGCCGTCGCCGATATCGACCACGCCGGCATTCTCGCCCGGCCCCTGAATGACCCGCGGCCCAGTGGTCGGCAGCGTCTTGAGCCATTTCTTGGACGACTTATACGAGCAATGCTCGTTCCACATCGCCGAGAAAATACCCAGCTCGGTATAGGTCGGCGTGCGTCCGATCAAATCGAGGATCTTCTGATACTCATCGGGCTTCAGGCCATGGTCGGCAACCAGCTCGGGGGTAATGACGATGTCGTTTGGAAGGGTCATGCAGGATTTGTCCGAGATTGGCGGGCAATAAGTTTATCAGCGGTGATGACGCCGGCGCAGAGCAGGGCGAGGGCGGCGCCCATGAAGAGGGCGTTGAGGGAAACCTGGCCGTAGCCGAGCTTCACGACGTCCAGGACCGGGTAGGGATATTGCTGCACCCAGACGCCGCGGGCGAGGATATAGAAGAAATAGACCAACGTGGGCGCCAGCATGAGCGGCAATTGGGTCCAGCGCAGCTGTCCGTGCTTTTGCGTCACCAGCCACCACAGCAGATAGAGCGTGGGGCAGAGGTAATGCAGGATATTGTCGGCCAATAGCGGCAGGCCCTCCAGCGTATGGAGGTAGCGCAGCACGAAATAGACGTAGAGGCCGACCAGCGCGATATTGGCCGCCATGAGGCCACGCACCAGCGGCTGGCGGAACAGGCCAAGGCGGGCCGACGGCGCCACTTCGGAGAGGTAGATCAGCACCAGCGCGATATTGGTCAGGATGGTGTAGAAAGCGAAGAAATGCCCGAGAAAGCCGGGAAAATCGCGCCCGCTTGCAAAGGCCAGTTGCATCGAGAGAACGAATTGCAGCACCAGTCCGGCGGCGCCGAATAGCAGGCCGAGCCAGGTCAACAGCACTCGCGGATTGACTGGCGCCCGCAGGTTCATCTCAGGCCGCCCGCTCCAGCAGCGCCGAGAACAGCGCTCGTCCGTCGCTGCCGCCATGGGCGGATTCGATGAGGTTTTCTGGATGCGGCATCATGCCGAGCACATTCTTCTGCTCGTTGAAGATGCCGGCAATGTCGTTGATCGAGCCATTGGGATTGGTGCCCTCGGCATAGCGGAAGGCGACGCGGCCATCGCCCTCGAGCCGGGCAATGGTTTCGGCGTCGGCGAAGTAATTACCGTCGTGATGCGCCACGGGGCAGCGGAATACCTGGCCCGGCTGGTAGCCGCGGGTAAAGGCGGTATCGGCGTTCACCACCTCGAGCTTGACCTCGCGGCAGACGAATTTGAGGCTGGTATTGCGCATCAGGGCGCCGGGCAGCAGCCCCGCTTCGACCAGGATCTGGAAGCCGTTGCACACGCCCAGCACCTTGACGCCCTGGGCGGCGCGCTCGCGCAGCTTGTCCATGATGGGCGAACGGGCGGCAATGGCGCCGCAGCGCAGATAATCGCCATAGGAGAAGCCGCCGGGGATGACGACGAGATCGACATCGGGCAGGTCGGCATCCTGATGCCAGACCACCTGGGGGGCGGTGCCGGAAATCTTGGTGAGCGCCGCGATCATGTCGCGGTCGCGATTGAGGCCGGGGAAGACGATGACGGCTGATTTCATCGGCAGGTCCTCGCTATGTCAGGGGTTGCGCGAGGCCCTTGTCGTGAGTCTTGGGCAAAAAGGCAAGGGGCGAGATAGAATATCCCGCCCTTGGGCCTATTCCGCCGGTGCCTGCACGGCGCCGGTTTCCTCGCGACGCGCACCGCCGGTGCCGGGCAGGTGCGCCCAGGCTGGGCGCTCGAACAGGAACATGCCCCAGCCGGTCTTCAGCACCAGCCAATAAAGGATCAGCGGCGAGACGATGGAAATGGCCATGACGGCCAGCCCCAGCAGGGTTGGCTCGACAAAACCGAGCTTGATCAGCACGGTGCGGGCAATGCCCATGGGCAACACGAAGGCCACGTAGATGACCAGCGATTTCGACCCCATCCAGCGCAGCCAGTTCATCCAGGGCAGGTGCGTCAGCAGCGCCGCGATCACGCAAAGCGCCGATGTGCCCACCAGCGCCAGGATCAGGTGCATACCGGGCAGGCCGGCAACCCCCATAACGGGATGGACCGGGTCCATCCTGAAGCCGGGCGAGAAAACCAGCGCCGCATTGAGCACAGCCCAGATGGCTAGGCCCACAATGGCCAGGCCGGCATTGTCATGCGCCCAGCCCGCCAGGCGGAACAGGTGCGGCGCCAGCACATAGCCGGAATAGAAGAACACGAAATAGGCCGCGAATTGATCGACGGCATAGCTGCCGGTGTGAATCTTGGCCACCTGCAAAATGGCGGCGACGGCAAACACCGCCCAGCGCGGCGCCCGTATATCGTGCAGCAGCTTGGCGACGGCGCCGCACACGGCCAGCATATAGATGAACCACAGCACGCCATAGGGCTGGACCACGGCCCAGACGATGTCGCTTGCCGCCCCAACGGGATTGGCGGTCAGCAGCCCGACCTTGAAGACGATATGGATCACCGCCCAGAGCGCGTAAAAATAAAGGTAATGCACCACCCGCCGGTCCGCATAGGCCTTCCATGGGCGATCGATGACCTGGGACAGGAAGAGCCCCGAAATCAGGAAGAATTCGGGCATTCGGAAGGGCATTGCAAAGGCGACGGACCAATGCAGCGCGCCGACGCCGCCAGTGTCCTCGCCCACGCTCGTCGCCGCATACATCAATACGACCAGGAAGATCGACAGGCCCTTGGCCATATCAACCCAGTCCAGACGCTTTGCCGATCTACTCATCGCCATGCTCCCCCGCGAACCTCGGGGTGCATAATAGTGGCAATGTCATGTGGAGGCGTAAAAGCCTGCATGCAGGCTTAATCGAAATGTTTAACTGGTAAGGATTTAGCTAAATCCGACCGGCTCTTGTGCCTTACACTGGCACCGAAGCATAGGCTGCGAAGAGCAGGCCCATAGTAGCGATGAACATAACCGTGAGCGAGATGGTCTTGAGCATGACAAATGGTCCGGCGCCTCAATGCGGCGCGCCCGAAACTATAGGTGTGAAAACTTAATTGGAGATTTCGATCGCGTAGTTTTCTATCACCGTATTCGCAAGGAGCTTTTCACACATTGCGGTGAGGGCGGTGCGGGCCGCGTCCTGGTCGCTGCCCTCGAGGGTCAGGTCGAAGACCTTGCCCTGGCGGACAGCGCCAACGCCCGAAAAACCAAGGCTTTTCAGCGAGCCTTCGATCGCCTGACCCTGCGGGTCGAGGACGCCGGCCTTGAGGGTGACGGTGACGCGTGCCTTCATTTGCTCGCTCCGATGAACGCTTACTGGACCAGGCGCGGGCCGGTGGCCAGCGCATTGTCGGTTTCGACCAGGATGCCGAGGCGCTGCGCGACTTCGCGATAGCTCTCGACCAGGCCGCCGAGATTTTCGCGGAAGCGGTCCTTGTCCATCTTGTTGCGGGTCTTGATGTCCCACAGGCGGCAATTGTCCGGGCTGATCTCGTCGGCCAGCACGATGCGCATGAGGTCGCCTTCATAAAGGCGACCGCATTCGATCTTGAAGTCGACGAGCTGGATGCCCACGCCCATGAACAGGCCGGAGAGGAAATCATTGACCCTTATGGCCAGGCTCATGATGTCGTCCAGCTCGGCCGGGGTGGCCCAGCCAAAGGCGGTGATGTGCTCTTCGCTGACCATGGGGTCATGAAGGGCATCGTCCTTGTAGTAGAATTCGATGATCGAGCGGGGCAGCTGCGTGCCGGGCTCGAGGCCGAGGCGCTTCACCAGCGAGCCGGCGGCGACATTGCGCACCACCACTTCGAGCGGGATGATCTCGACTTCCTTGATCAGCTGTTCGCGCATGTTGATGCGGCGCAGGAAGTGAGTCGGGATGCCCAGGCCGTTGAGCTTGGTGAAGATGAATTCGGAAATGCGATTGTTGAGCACGCCCTTGCCATCGACGATCTCGTGGCGCGCGCCGTCGCCGGCGGTCGTATCGTCCTTGAAATACTGGACCAGTGTGCCCGGCTCAGGACCCTCGAACAGGATCTTGGCCTTGCCTTCATAGATTTTGCGACGACGGTTCATGGAAGTTCCGGACCGATGAAGGAAGGGGATGATTTCGGCCGCTTCATGCGCCACAAAGGCACAAAAATGCAAGCTCTTTCGATAGAAGGCAGGGGATAGCTGCCATTCCCCGAAGCGTCGAGCCGCATAAGGTCGCAGCCGCTCGGGCAGCGTTGATTTGGCAGGCCGAACCGCCTATGTCGGTTGGCGGACGCCGGAACGGCGACGCATCAGAGCCAGCGGGAGACATTGATGAGCGCGTTTGACGATCGACAGAAGGGCCAGGAAGCCAAATTCGCCTTCGACGCGGAGAAAAAGTTCAAGGCCGAAGCACGCCGCAACAAGCTGCTCGGTATCTGGGCTGCCGAATTGCTGAGCCTGACCGGCGACGACGCCAAGACCTATGCCGCCGAAGTTGTGGCAGCCGATTTCGAGGAAGCCGGTGACGAAGACGTGTTCCGCAAGGTCTCGTCCGATCTCAAGGCCAAGGGCGTGGCGATCGGCGACGACGTGATTCGCCAGAAAATGGCGCAGCTGGTGCTAGTGGCCAACGAGCAGATCGCCGCCGAAGGCTGATCTGCCTTCCATCTGGAATTTTTGAGGGAGCTGGACCATTGCGGCCGGCTCCCTTTTTCATTCGGCGGCGTGGCGGATAACAAAAGCTCGCCCCCGAATTGGGAGCGAGCAGAATCTGGGCGCGGCGGCCCGGTGGATCAGGTTGAGTGATCAGTGTTGAGTGATCGGCTGTTCTACTTTGGCCGCCGCGGTCCAGGCTCGGAGCGCTAGCCGAGGGTGACGCTGCTCGCGTCATACTCCTTGCCGTTCTGCTGCCATTTCACCGTGACCTTGGAACCGGCCTTCAGGCCCGGGTCCTTGAAGGTGGCCGGCAATTTATAGGCGATGCCATTGGCCAGGGTCAGCGTGTGAGACTTGAGATCGAAGGCCTTGACCGTGCTGGTGATGGACTGCGGCGCGGCCATGGTGGCCGTTGCGGCCGGCTTGGCGGCAGGCGCCGAGTAGTTGGCCGCGAACGCCATGCCGGAAGTGCCGACAAGCAGGGCCAGGACAGCAGGAACAATGATCTTGCGCATAGTAGTGTCTCCGTAAAGACAGCCGGGACACGCCCGGAGTTGGCCGGTTTACAGATCGCGTCGAGTCGCATCGTCAGAGATGCCGGCGCGGTCCAAACCTGCGAGTAGGAAGCTAGGACCGGCGCATGCCTGTCTCAAGTTAAAGTAATTTAATTACTGGCGGGCCCAAACAGCCACAAAGTAATGGATTTGGGCCGATCTTGGGCGGATCGATGTCGGCGCCGCTGGCTTTGCGGCTTATCCTGGCTGATTGCGGCGGATTTTGGCTGGGCGTGGGAGCTGAAGGGGTGGCGAGAGCCAGCTAGAAGCTCTTCCCCCAAGCCTGGCGCGCCAGGTCCCGCAGCACCAGCGATTCCTCCCAGCGGTCGGTAAGATCCTCCCCGTCCGGACCGGAGATCGCATAAGGCTGCGGTCCCAGCTCGCAGACGAAAGTCAGCTCGGCATCGCCCGCCGCTCTTTTGCGCCAGCTGGCAAATCCGGCAGACCACCAGGCCACGAATTGATCGATCCAGGGCCGGTGCTGGGCATAGCTCAGCGGCAATTGCACCTGGCCGCTGCCGGCGACCCGTCCATGAAACGCCCAGGCATGATCGAGCACCGTCAAAACCTGCTGATTGGCAACCGGATCGATCGGCAATTCCAGCTCGCGCGCCACGACATAGTGCGAGAGATCGGCCAGCAGCCTTAGATCAGGGTGCCGCTCGAGAATCTCCAGGGTGAACAGCAGATCATTGGTCAGCCGCCCGCGATGGGTTTCGATATAGACCGGGACATCGGCCTGGCCGATAAGCCGCTGGATCGCCGCGATCAGCCCGGACGCTTCTTCCAGCGTGCGCGGCAGCATGCGCAACTGCAGATTGAGATGATGTACCCCAAAGCGGCCGGCGCGCTCGATCGCCGCTTCGACTTCAGCCAGATTGGCCGGCAGCGCCAGCCCCTCCAGTACCAGTCCCTCGGCTGCGGCGAGGGCAGAGGCCCGGCGTGCCGTTTCGTCGTCTTCCAGCATGCTGCCAAAGCCGTCGAACCCCGCCGCCTTGATGCGCGCGACATCATCCTTGAGCGGGCGCATACCCGGCGCGCCGCGCAGGTTCTGCATGGCCCAGAGCGACTGCAGCACCAGGAGTTTTTGCATCGTGCCTCAGCCGATCCGCGTGGCCATGCCGATCGAGGCCGGCATGACGGGTTCAAAACCATATTTGGCGTAGAGATGACGCGCATCGCCATCGGCGATCAAGCTGACATAGGCGGTCGCCGGGGCGTGCTGGCGCAGGTGGTCCATCAGCGCCGCCATGATCCGTTTGCCCAGCCCCTTGCCCTGATGGGCCGGTTCCACGGCGATATCGACGATCTGAAACGCCGTGCCGCCATCCCCGATCACCCGGCCCATGCCGATCACCGCGTCGCCCTGGCGCACGATGACCGCGAACCAGCTATTGGGCAGGCCCGCTTCGGCGGCTTCCTGCGATTTGCCGCTCAGGCCCGCGACTTCGCGCAGGCGGCGGTAATCGGCGGTGCTGGGCGTTTCGGCGACGAGGACATAGTCGGCCATGTCAGATCCGTTGCATGAGGCGGGTGAACATCAGCAGGCCCTCCGGCCACGGCCCGTGACCCGACGCGACATTGATATGCCCGGCCTCGCCGGCCTGGTGGAAATCGGAGCCCCAGCAGGTGGCAAATTCCACCGCCCGGTCGATAGTGCAGAGCGGATCGTTGCTGGAGGCGACCAGCAGGGACGGAAAGGGCAGGGGATCGCGCGGGATGGGCCGGAAGGGATAGGTTTCCTCCGGCGCATCGGGGCTGAGCTCGATATCGGGCGGCGCGACGAGAAAAGCGCCGCGCACATTGGAATCGATCAGCCGGCTCGCCGCATGCGCGACGGCAACGACCGATAGCGAATGGGCGATCAGCACAACCGGGCGGGTGGCCAGCAAAATGGCCTGCTCGATGGTGGAAACCCAATCATCCAGATCCGGCTCGTCCCAATCGGCCTGCTCGACAATGGCGGCATTGGACATGCGCTCGGCCCAGCGCAATTGCCAATGGCCGGGGCTGGAGCCGCCAAGGCCGGGCAGGATCAGGATATCGGCTTCGGCGAGCTTCATGTGCGATGCGTCCTGTCGCGATAGAAACCGGCCCCGGTCTGGGTCAGGCCGATCTTTTGGTAGAAGCCTTCGGCGCCGGGCAGGGCCAGAAGGATGATACTGACGCCGGGACCAAGGATTTGGGCGGCCTTGTCCATCAAGGTCTTGCCCACGCCCTGGCCCTGGCTGGTTTCCACCACGGCCATATCGGCGCAATAGGCGACCCAGTTCCAGTCGGTCATGGCGCGGAACAGGCCCACCAGGCGCCCGTTTTCGTCGCGGGCGGTGACCACGAGATTGGAATTGTCCAGCATGGCCTGGACCCGCTCGGTATTGCCCAGCGGCCGCGTCGGGCCGAGTTTGGACTGGCCGACACAGGCCACATATTCCTCGGCGGTCAGCCCGGTTTCCTGCGTACAGATAATGGTCATTTGAACACGCGGGCGAAAATCGTATCGACATGCTTGAGGTGATAGGCGTCGTCGAACATGGCGTCGATCTGCGCATCGCTCAGGCTGATATCGGGGTCCGCCTTGAGGTTCTTGGCGAACTGCCCGGCGCGGTCGCCGCGCATTTCCCACACCTTCATGGCATTGCGCTGCACGGCAGCGTAGCTGTCCTCGCGGCTATAGCCGGCCTGCGTCAGGGCCAGCAGCACGCGCTGGGAATTGTGCAGGCCCCCGAGCAGGTCGAGATTTTTGCGCATGTTTTCGGGATAGACCACCAGCTTGTCGATGACATTGGTCAGCCGCGCCAGCGCGAAATCGAGCGTGATGGTGCCGTCCGGCCCGATCATCCGCTCGACCGAGGAATGGGAAATATCGCGCTCATGCCACAGAGCGACATTTTCCAGCGCCGGGGTCACCATGCCGCGCACGAGGCGAGCAAGGCCCGTGAGATTTTCCGTCAGCACCGGATTGCGCTTATGCGGCATGGCCGACGAACCCTTCTGGCCGGGGGAGAAGAATTCCTCGGCTTCGAGCACTTCGGTGCGCTGCAGATGGCGGATTTCGATAGCGACGCGCTCGATAGAGCTGGCGACGACGCCCAGCGTGGCGAAGAACATAGCATGGCGATCGCGCGGGATGACCTGGGTCGACACCGGCTCAATGGCAAGGCCCAGCTTCTCAGCCACATATTCCTCGACCTGCGGATCGATATTGGCAAAGCTGCCAATGGCCCCTGAAATGGCCGCCGTGGCGATTTCCGCCCGCGCCGAGACCAGCCGCGCACGATTGCGGCTGAACTCCGCATAAGCCTCGGCCAGCTTGACGCCAAACGTGGTCGGCTCGGCATGAATGCCGTGGCTGCGACCAATGGTGATGGTGTCCTTGTGTTCATAGGCACGGCGCTTGAGCGCGGCGAGCAGGGCATCGACATCGGCAATCAGGATATCGGCGGCGCGCGCGAGCTGGACCGAGAGCGTGGTGTCCAGAATATCGGACGACGTCATGCCCTGATGCACAAAGCGCGCGTCAGGACCGACGATTTCGCTCAAATGCGTGAGGAAGGCGATGACGTCGTGCTTGGTGGTGCGCTCGATCTCGTCGATCCGCTCGACATCGAAGCCGTAATCGCCCAGCTCGGCCTTGCGGGCATTCATCACGTCCCAGATTTTCTGAGCGGATTCCTTGGGGACGACACCCAGTTCGGCCAGCTTGGTGGTGGCGTGCGCCTCGATTTCAAACCAGATGGCGAAGCGGTTTTCGGCCGACCAATTGGCAACCATTTCGGGGCGGGAATAGCGCGGAATCATGGGTTTAGGCCTTCGCGTTCAGAATTCGAGTCAAACAGTGGCGGCGGCGCGGACGGCCGCGATACGGGAAGCATAGGTAGCAGGATCGTTGCCGCCATAGATGGACGAGCCGGCGACAAAGACATTGCAGCCGGCCCTGGCGGCGGCGCCGGCATTTTCGGCCGTGATGCCGCCATCGACTTCAAGATCGATGGGCCGGGCGCCGATCAGCGCGTTGGCCTGGGCCAGCTTGGTCAGCGCCGCGGGAATAAAGCTCTGGCCGCCAAAGCCGGGATTGACCGACATGACGAGCAGCAGGTCGATATCGTCGATGACATGTTCCAGCGCCGAAACAGGCGTCGCCGGATTGAGCGCCACACCGGCCTTCTTGCCCTCGGACTTGATGGCCTGGATGGAGCGGTGCAGATGCGGGCCCGCTTCGGAATGCACGGTGATGATATCGGCGCCCGCCTTGGCAAAGGCGGCGAGATAGGGATCGACCGGACTGATCATCAGATGCACGTCGAAAGGCTTTTGGGTGAACTTGCGCACCGAGGCCATGACCAGCGGCCCGAAGCTGATATTGGGCACGAAATGGCCGTCCATGATGTCGACATGGATATAATCGGCCCCGGCCTTGTCGATGGCCTCGATCTCGGCGCCAAGCTGGCTGAAATCGGCCGAAAGAATCGATGGCGCAATGCGGATGGGTCGGGTGGTCATGAGCGCTCGCCTTGCCGACAGAGAATGCGTTCTTGCCTTATAGCGGCAGGGTGGCGCGGGCAAGGGAGGTCCTTCACAAACCAGCGATGCGACCAAGCCGCGCATTGCTTTGCAAGCACTTCGCGCTAGAAGTGCGCAAAAGGAGCGTCGCGTGGAATTTTCATTGCCCATGGTGTTCGGCGCCGGTGTGCTGAGCTTTCTCAGCCCCTGCGTGCTGCCGCTGGTGCCGCCCTATCTCACTTATATGAGCGGGGCGAGCTTCGACCAGTTGCGGGCCGATGGCTCGGGCTCGGCCGCCTTGCAGCGCCGAGTGGCGGTGACTTCGCTGTTCTTCATCCTGGGCTTTGCCGTGGTCTTCGTGCTGCTGGGCGCCACGGCGACCGCGTTCGGCCAGGCCTTCCGCCAAGCGCTGCCCATCCTGACGCCGATTGCCGGCGTGATGATCATCGCCATGGGCCTGCATTTCATCGGCGTTTATCGCATCGGCCTGTTGGACCGGCAGATCCGGCACAATGGCCCGGGCGTGGCCAGCGGGCCGCTGGGCGGGTTCCTCCTGGGACTGGCTTTCGCCATCGGCTGGACGCCCTGCATCGGGCCGGTGCTTGCCGCTGTGCTGTCGGTCGCCGCCAGCCGGAACACGGCCCTCGAAGGCGCTTCGCTGCTCGGGCTTTATTCGCTGGGGCTGGGCGTGCCGTTTTTCCTCGCCGGCATTGCCATCGGGCCGTTCCTGACCTTCTTCAACAGCTTCAAGCGCCATCTGCACACCGTCGAGCGGGTCATGGGCGTCTTGCTGGTGATCACCGGCGTATTGTTCCTCACCGGCAATTTTACCCGGCTGTCCTATTGGTTCCTCGAGACCTTCCCGGTCCTCGCCAATTTCGGCTGACAGTAAGCTCCGCTTAACCCCGTCGCGCGGCTTTTACGGCTCGGGTGTTTTGCTACGCGCTTGTTTAGTTCTGATTCACCCAGTCCATGCAAAGTGCCCCCAACGGTTTTGGGGGCGGAAACTGATACTCAACGCAGCATTCTCGGCGCTGCCGGAAACGGCATTGGACACAAGCACGCTCGGCCTGGCCGTGGTGTCCATCGATCCCTTGCGCGCCGACATCGCCGCCAGCGTCAGCACCGATATAGCCGCCGTCGAGTCCGTGTGGCGGACCCTGACCGCCGCCGGCATCGAGTCGCCGGGGCAGAGCTACGATTTCATTCGCCTGTGGATCGCGGACCGCGGCATTGCCGCCGAGGACCAGCGCTTTGTCGTGGGCACAGTCGACGGCCGCCCGGTCGCGCTGCTGCCCTTGCATCGCAAGACGGTGCGCGGCGTCCCCGTTTTCACCTGGTTTCCCGGCGCCCATGCCGGCTGCTATACGCCGGTTGCCGATTTCAAGATGCTGGCCGCGCTCGGGCCCATCGGGCGTGGCGCACTGTGGCGGGCCATGATCGGCCAGCTTTCCGGCGCCGATCTGGTTTACCTGCGCTCCATGCCGATGGAAATCGACGGGATGACCGGCCTTTTCGATGAACTCGGCTCGACCCTCGCGGTCGAAACGCTCTATCGCTCGCAATATGCCAGCTGGGAAGAATGCGACCGGCTGCAGCGCAGCAAGTCGCGCCGCAAGCATGACCGGCAGCAGGGCGATCGCCTGGCGGCCATGGGTGAGGTGGGTTTCGAGGAAATCCGCAATGGCGGCGACATGCGCTGCGCCATCGAGACCATGTTCATCCAGCGTGCCGCCCGTTTCAAGGTCATGGGCATCCGCGACCCGTTCGTGCATGACCGGCTGACCGATTTCTACCACGCCATGGCTGAAGCCGGCTCGGGCGTCGATGTGCGCTTGCACGTATTGCGGCTCGATGGCGCCATTGTCGCGGTGCGTTACAATGTGGTCGAGGGCGACCGCATGTTTTGCCTCATTTCCTCGATGAGCGACGATCCGGCCATCCAGAATGGTTCCCCCGGCAAGCAGTGCCTGCTGCGCGTGATGCAGAGCGTGTTCGACCAGGGCCTGCGCGTCTTCGATATGGGCAGCGGTTTTACCGACGAAAAGCGCCATTGGTGCAATGTGCAGACGCCGCTGCGCCAGCATTATATCGGGCTGACCGGCCGTGGCGCGGTCATCGTGGCCGCGCATCAGGCCTTCCAGAAGACGCGCGCCCGCATCAAGGCCAACAAGCAGCTCAAGTCGCTGGCCCGCAATGTGCAGTGCTCCATCTACCGGCTGGCCGGCAGGCGGACTGCCGAAGCCCCCGAAAAATCAGATTAGCTTGAGCCCGCGCAGCGATGTGTGCCCCGCCTTGCCGATGATCAGGTGATCATGCAGCGTGATCCCCAGCGGCTTGGCGATGTCGTTGATTTCCTTGGTCATCCGCACATCGGCGGAGGAGGGGGTGGGATCGCCCGACGGGTGATTATGCAGCAGGATCAGCGCCGTGGCCGAAAGCTCCAGCGCCCGCTTGATTACCTCGCGCGGATAGACCGGCGTATGATCGACAGTGCCGGTCTGCTGCACCTCGTCGGCGATCAGCCGGTTTTTCTTGTCGAGGAAGAGAATGCGGAACTGCTCGATGGATTGGTAGGCCATCTGGCTGTTGCAATAGTCGATGAGCTGCGACCAGGAGCTGAGGATGGGCTTTTCGGCGGCGATACGGTCCCGCCCGAAGCGCGCCGCGACCGCCTGGATCACCTTGATATGGGCCACCGATGTCGGGCCGAGCCCGTCGATCTTTTCGAGCCGCGCCTGGCTGGCATTGAACACGCCCGAGAATGAGCCGAATTCGCGTAGCAGCAGCTTGCCCAGTGCCTTGGTGTCGCGGCGCGGCACGACAAGCTGCAGGATCAGTTCGAGCAGCTCGTAATCTTCCAGCGCATCGCCGCCGACCTTGAGAAAGCGTTCCCGCACGCGCTGGCGGTGCCCCGCGTGATCATTGGCAACCGGCGCCGGGGCAGGGAAGGTGGCTTCGGCCAGTTCGTCAGGCCCGTCGCTCATCAAGCAGCCCGCGCGGCGAGCGGATTGAACAGGCCGCCCGGCGACAGCGTGAAAATCTCGCAGCCGGTCTCGGTAATGCCGATCGAATGCTCGGCCTGCGAGGACAAGGTCCGGTCGCGGGTCACCGCGGTCCAGCCATCCGACAGGATTTTGACATGCGGCCGGCCCAGATTGATCATCGGCTCGATGGTGAAGATCATGCCGGGCCGCAGCGGCACGCCGGTTCCCGGTACGCCGAAATGCAGGATATTGGGCTCGTCATGGAACAGCCGCCCCACGCCATGGCCCACGAAATCGCGCACCACGCTCATACGCTCGCCCTCGGCAACAGCCTGGATCGCCGCGCCGATATCGCCGGTCGTATTGCCCGGCTTGGCGGCGGCAAGGCCTGCTTCGAGCCCCTCATAGGTTACTTCGATCAGCCGCTCCGCCTTGCGCGAGATTTCGCCCACCGGATACATGCGGCTCGAATCGCCATACCAGCCGTCCACGATCAGCGTCAGGTCGATATTGACGATATCGCCATCGCGCAGCGGGCGTTCGTCGGGAATGCCGTGGCACACCACATGATTGATCGAGGTGCAGAGCGAGTGCCGATAGCCCTTGTAGAACAGGGTCGCCGGAATGGCATTGTTGTCGCGGGCAAATTCATAGGCCACCCGGTCGATGGTGGAGGTCGGCACGCCCGCCTCGACATAATCGACCAGGATATCGAGCGCCTGCGCCGTCAGCTGCCCCGCCTTGCGCATGCCGGCAAAGCCTTCCTCGCCATGCAGCGGGATAACGCCAGGGGTGCGGCGGGCCTTGGAACTGGCATCGACATAGGTGGTCATCTAGAACTCCGGAGGAAACAGCACAAATCTAGTCGCTCGTTTGGCCGATGGGAAGGGCGACACACTTGCTTGACGCGCCAATCGGGGGCGGGCATTGCTGGCAGACAGCAAGCCACGGATTCAATCGATGTCGAGCCCTGCCACCATTACCGCCGCGCTGATCGTCATTGGCGATGAAATTCTTTCCGGCCGCACCAAGGACGTCAATATCGGCGCCACCGCCGATTTCTGCACCGATCTGGGGATCGACCTCAAGGAAGTGCGCGTCGTCAGCGACGAGACCGACGATATCGTCGATGCCGTCAACGCCCTGCGCGCCCGCTACACCTATGTGTTCACCACCGGCGGCATTGGCCCCACCCATGACGACATCACCGCCGACGCGGTGGCCAAGGCGTTCGGCGTGGCCCTGCCGATCAATCCGCAGGCGCGCGCCATGCTCGAAGCCCGCTGGAAGGAAACCGGCACCGAGGTCAACGAAGCCCGGCTGCGCATGGCCCGCATTCCCGAAGGCGCCGATCTCATCGTCAATTCAGTCAGTGCCGCGCCGGGCTTCCGCATCGGCAATGTGCATGTGATGGCAGGCGTCCCCATCATCATGCGCGCCATGCTCGAAGCGCTGGCGCCGACCCTGCAGGGCGGCAAGAAAGTGCTGTCGCGCACCGTCAAGGCGGCGGTGGGCGAGGGCACTGTCGGCGGCCCGCTGGGCCAATTGCAGGCGCAATATCCCGATGTCAAGATGGGCAGCTATCCGCAGATGGGCAAGGATCGCGTGATGACCGAACTGGTCCTGCGCTCGTCCGATGAAGCCCTGCTCGAGGAAGCTACCGCCAAGGTCCAGGCCATGGTGGACGCGGCCCATGCCAAGGCCGGCATCGCGCCGCCGGAAAACTGAAGCGAACATAGCAAGAGTTGTGGGCGTGTGCGCGTGGTGCAATAGCGCAGGCGCTCCGCTTTTGCTAAGACGCAAAATCCAATTATCGGGCGCCCAAGGCGCCGGCGCAGGAGAAAACGCGTGAACAATCCCAACGAAAAGTCCTTCCCGGTCAGCTGGGACCAGTTTCATCGCGATAGCCGGGCCCTGGCCTGGCGCCTGGCGGGGCTGGGCACGTTCGACGCCATCGTCGCCATCGCCCGCGGTGGCCTGGTGCCGGCGGCCATTGTCGCCCGCGAGCTCAACATCCGCACGGTCGAAACCGTGGCGGTCAAAAGCTACGACCACCAGAACCAGGGCGGCATCAAGGTCCTCAAGGAAATCAGCCCGCCGCTGCTCGAGCTGGCCCGCAATGGCGCCAAGGTCCTGATTGTCGACGACCTCGTCGACACCGGCTCCACCGCCCGCGTCGTCCGCGAAATGCTCCCCGGCGCCCACTTCGCCACCGTCTACGCCAAGCCCAAGGGCCGCGAAATGGTCGACACCTTCATCACCGAAGTCAGCCAGGACACCTGGATTTTCTTCCCGTGGGATCTGGACGTGGCTTATGTGGCCCCGATCTCGGGTGGGACGGACTGAGGGGACCGGCACCTAGCTACCGAGCGTTCTTGGCTTCCATCCAAGCAGCCGCATAGCATTCGCCGTCACCAGAACTGTTGCGCCGGTATCCGCCAGGATCGCTGGCCACAGACCGGTAACGCCGATGATCGTGGTCACCAGGAACACGGCTTTGAGCCCAAGGGCTATGCCGATATTCTGGGTAATGTTGGACATGGTCGTCTTCGAGAGGTCGATCATCGCCGCAATATCGGCGACCCGCCCGTGCAAAACCGCTGCGTCGGCCGTCTCCAGCGCCACATCGGTGCCGCCACCCATAGCGATGCCGATATCCGCCGCCGCCAGCGCCGGTGCGTCATTAATGCCATCGCCGACCTTGGCGACGACCTTGCCCATGGACTGCATCTCGCGGACGATCTGCTGCTTGTCCTCGGGCAAAAGCTCGGCCCTGACCTCGATGCCGAGCCCCGAGCCGATCGCAGCGGCGGTTCGCCGATTGTCGCCCGTCAGCATCACCGTGGCGATCCCAGCATCCTTCAATGCCCCCAGCCCGGCGCTCGCATCCGGCCGTGCCTCGTCGCGGATCGCGAACAACCCGGCGACCTGACCGTCGGCAAGCAGGATTGAGACGGTCTTGCCCTCATCGTTGAAAGCCCCGATCCGGGCATTGATTTCGTCCGAAATGGTCGCCGTCGTAGCGGCCGCGGAAGGGGAGGCAAGCATGATCTCAACGCCACCAACATTGCCGGCGACTCCCTTGCCGGCGAGCGCCTTGGCACCGAAGGCTGGAGGTATGGGCGCCTTCATTTGCTTGGCTTTGGCGAGGATTGCCAGCGCAAGGGGGTGCGAGGAACCGCTCTCAAGCGCCGCGGCCATGGACAAAAGCTGTGTCTCGCTGCGGCCGATCGCGATCATGTCCGTCACCACGGGCTTGCCCGCCGTGAGCGTACCAGTCTTGTCGAAGGCGACGACGGTGATCCTCCGCAGGTTCTCAAGCACCGCCCCGCCCTTGAGCAGCAGCCCGCGCCGTGCGCCGGCCGAGAGCCCGGCGGCGATTGCCGCGGGGGTGGATATGACCAGCGCGCAGGGGCAGCCAATCAGCAGAAGGGCCAGCCCCTTATAGACCCACTCGCTCCAGCTTCCGCCGAGCAGCAGGGGCGGCACGACGCCAACGAGTGCGCCCACCAGGAGGACGCCCGGCGTGTAGATTTTTGAGAAACGGTCGATGAAGCGCTCGGTCGGTGCCTTGCTCTCCTGCGCCTCCTCGACCAGCTTGACCACGCGGGCGATGGTGTTGTCTTGCGCAGCGGCGGTCACGCGGACCCGCAGCACGGCGTCGGTGTTGATCGTGCCGGCGAAAACCATTTCCCCTTGGCCCTTGCGCTTGGGCACGCTCTCTCCGGTGACCGGCGCTTCGTCGATCGCGCTGCTGCCGTCTACAATCTCGCCGTCGGCGGCGATGCGGTCGCCCGGACGAATGACCAGAATATCGCCAATCTTGAGAATGGCGGCTTGCACCACGACGGGTTCACCTTCGCGGTCCACCAGCGCTGTCTTTGGCACCAGGTCGGTCAAGCCACGAATGCTCGCCCGGGCCCGACCGGCAGCGACACCTTCAAGCAGTTCGCCGACCAGAAACAGCAGCACGACCATTGCGGCTTCCTCGGTCGCGCCGATGATGACCGCGCCGATAGCTGCGATGCTCATCAGGGTCTCGATGGAAAACGGAGTGCCGTGCAGCGCTCCCGAAATCGCCCGCCGCCCGATTGGAACCAGTCCCACCAGCAGCGCCGCAAGGAACGCCCAATGCCCGATTTCGGGAAAGGCCCGGCCGACGAGATATGCAATTGCCAGCGCAATGCCGCAGCCCCAGGTCAGCATCGCCTTGCGCGTTCGCCACCACGGGCCGTCGCCCAGTTCGAAATGGCGGTCATCATTGCCGCCTTCTGGCGCAGCAACGGCATCGGCCGGTGCGGCCGCATAGCCGACACTCTTCACCGCGTTTCGAATGGCGATGGCGGGCACGCCGATATGGGTCACCGTCATGGTGCCGGCGGTGAAGGAGGCGCCGACTTCGCTGACGCCCGGCACGCGGGAGACAGCATTTTCGACCTTGTTGGCGCAGGCTGCGCAATCCATCCCACTAACGCGGAACTTGGTGATGATGGCTTCGGTCATGGCAGGCCCTTTCATACGAGTCGGCCCGATGCTAATCCCTCTAGTCACTAGAGCATCAAGAGGTAGTTCGATGAATTTCTCGATCGGCGAGCTGTCCAGGAGAACCGGCGTTAAAGTTCCCACGATCCGGTTCTACGAACAGATCGGCCTTATGCCCGAGCCGCCGCGCACGCAGAGCAATCAGCGCCGCTACGGGAAGGTGGAGGCGGACCGGCTGAGCTTTATCCGGCATTCTCGCGAACTGGGCTTTGAGGTCGAGGACATTCGCGCGCTGCTGGCTATGACGGCAGAGCCGCAGGCTTCGTGCCATCAGGCTGACAGCATCGCCCGCAGCCACCTGTCCGAGATCGACCGGCGCATTGCAAGTCTGCAAGCCCTTCGGGATGAGCTGACACGAATGGTCGACGAGTGCGGGCACGGTCGCATCTGCGACTGCCGGATCATCGAAGCGCTTGCTGACCATGGCCAGTGCAGCACGGAGCACTAAAAAACTTATCCCCGCCCCAAAACGCCATGTCACTATACCCCCATCCCCGCCAGTTACGCGGCCTCGACGCAGGGCCGGGTGGGGAGACCGTGGGATGGGGGCGCCTGTCCAGTGGGGTTGGAAACTCGGCAGCCGGACCTGCAAGAATGGTACCGCCTGAACCGGACCTTGCACAAAAGCGGATCGTGACGGGCGGCCTTTGGCTCCCATAGTTCTACCCTGGTCGAGTCAAAGGCCGCCCGTTACCGTATAACCGCGACGCCTCCGGGCCGGGCGGCGTTTTGGGCCGTCCAGCGCTTGGGCAGGGGGCGATGCGATCTTTCAGACCCGCCTGGGAGCGCCTTGGTTTTTTGCTTTGCCCAGCTCTTTGTCACCAAACCGGTGACCACTTTGGGCAGACATGCTCTAAGCGTTGGCATGCGCCCGGCACCGTGCTAAGCGCGCTCTGCCGCGGGCGTGGTGGAATGGTAGACACACCAGACTTAAAATCTGGAGGGGGTATCCCCGTGCGGGTTCGAGTCCCGCCGCCCGCACCAAAATGGTGAAAGAGATGATCGAGCGGATCGAGACTGGAATTGCGGCGAGCAGCGCGCCGGTGAGCGACGCCATCAAGGCGGGCAATCAGGTCTGGCTGGTGGCGATCGCCGAAGACCCGGCGACGGGCGAGATCGTCGCCGGCGGCATCGAGGAGCAGACGCGGCGGACCATCGAGAATTTGCAGCTGGCCGTGACCGCAGCCGGCGGCACGCTGGCGAATATCGTCCAGGTGCAGGTGTTCTTGACCGATAGCGCCGACGCCAAGGGCATGAATGCGGTCTATGCCCAATATTTCAAGCCGCCTTATCCCGTCCGCGCCACGGTGGTGGTCAAGGAATTGCTGGCCAAGGGCTTGCGCGTCGAAATGCTGGCAACGGCGATAGTGGGGTAACGATGCTGCTCAAGCGGGAACTGCTCGAAGAGATCAAGGCCGGCAAGGTCGATCTGATTTTCCGGCGCTGGAGCAAGCCGACGGTGAAAGCCGGCGGCACGCTCAAGACCAAGGTGGGCTTGCTGTCCATCAAGGCGATCGACGACATGTCGCCCGATGATGTGACCGAGGCCGAGGCCCAGCGCGCCGGCTTCAAGGATGTCGCCGATTTCCGCAAATGGCTCGATACGATGAAGCCGGGCCATTTGTTCCAGCGCATCGCGGTGGGCTATCTGGGCGAAGCCTAAAACGGCGTCGGCGCCACGAAGGTCATGAACTCGCCGCTGGTGGGATGGGTGAAGCCCAGTTCGGCGGCGTGCAATTGCAGCCGATCGGCGGCGGCGAAGCTGGCTGAATCGCCATAAAACGCATCGCCCAGAATCACATGGCCGATGGCCTTCATGTGAACCCGCAATTGATGGGTGCGGCCGGTGAGGGGGTGGAGACGGACCCGCGTGACATCGGCCTCGCGCTCCATGACGGTCCATTCGGTCTGCGACGGGCGGCCGTTTTCGTAGTCGATGCGCTGGCGGGGCTTGTTGTCCCAATCGGTGGCAAGGGGCAGATCGACGAGGCCGGAATCCTCTTCGATGAGGCCGGCGACGCGGGCGACATAGCTCTTGGTGGTCTTGCGATGCTCGAACTGGCTGCCGATGCGGCCATGGGCGCGCTTGTTGAGCGCCATGACGAGAACGCCGGAGGTGTCCTTGTCGAGCCGATGCACGATGCCGGCGGTGGGCCAGGTCTGGCGGGCGCGATATTCGATGCAATCCCACAGCGAGGGGTCCTTGCCAGGCACTGTCAGCAGGCCGCTCTGCTTGTCCAGCACGAGGATATCCTCGTCCTGGTAGAGCACGTTAAGATAGGGATCGAGCGGGGGAAAATAATCGAGCAATGTGGGCATGGGTCCGGGCATGGGGGCCGTTTACCAGAGACTGCCCATTTGACCAACTCCCCCGCAATTCGGCTTTGTGATCGGACCGAGGTGGAACTGGCCATGAGGGCAGGCGTTTTCTTTCGACGCAGTACGAGCAGAGGAACACGCCATGCACAAAGACCAGATCAAAGGCGCCGGCAAGCAGATGAAGGGCGCCGTGAAGGACGCTATCGGTGGGATGACCGGAAACGGCCGGATGAAGGCCGAGGGCAAGATGGATAAGGCCGCCGGCAAGCTGCAGGAAAAGGTGGGCGAGGCCAAGGATCGCACGCGCGACGCGCTCAAGCACTGATCCTGTCGCAAGCCGGCAAGAAAGCCGCCCCGCAAGGGCGGCTTTTTGCGCTAAGTCAGCCGGTAGTGCAGGCGGGCGCAGCGGTCCCCGAGCATTTGCGCCGAGAGCAGTTTAGGGCTGGCGCGCAGGCCCATGGCCGGAAAGAGCGGAATGCCGCCGCCGATGATTTCGGAGATGACATAGATTTCGATCTCGTCCAGCGCGCCTTGCTCCATGAAGGTCATCTGCAGTTTGCCGCCGCCCAGCATCCAGACATCGCCGTCATCGAGCGCGCGGAGTTCGGCGATCAGCGTGGGAATATCGGACCGGGTTTCCAGCGGACCCTTGGGGTTTTCGATGGGGCGGGAGGTGACGACGATCACCCGCTTGCCCTCATATTCCCAGGCGCCGGGATAGCGTGCGATCCAGTCATAGGTGGCGCGGCCCATCACTACGGTGCGGATACGGGCAATGAAATTGCGATAGTCGAATTCGCCCAGGTTGAGATCGGGCTGCTGGGTCAGCCAATCGAGGTTTTCATCACTGGTGGCGATGAAGCCATCAAGGCTGGATGCGATGTAACCGACGATTCTGGCCATTTGCCTGCTCCTGTTGTAGGTTGGCGCAAACTATATAAATGAACGTTCATTTACAAACGGAAAATGCATGGCGCGCCCGCGGACGGTTACAGATGAGGCAATCCTGGAAGCAGCGATGAAGCTGATGTATCGGGAGGGGCCGGATGTGCTGACCTATGCCGCCGTGGGCAAGGCGGTCGGCCTGTCGCCGGCCACGCTGGTGCAGCGCTATCCGACCAAGGAGGCTTTTTTGCGCGCCACCATGCTGCGCGGCTGGGACCAGCTCGACGATCTGACGGCGGAGCTGGATCGCACGGCGGCGGTGAGCCCGGATGGGGCGGTGGACATGCTGGTGGCGATGATCCCCGAGGGCATGAGCGACGCGGAAAATGCCATGGGGCTGGCCATTCTGCGCGAGGATATGCGCGACCCCCTTTTGCGGGCGCGTGGCTCGGCCTGGCGCAAGGCGCTCGCGATTGCACTGGGGCGGCGGCTGACAGTAGACGAGGCTGAGAAGGAGCGGCTGGGGCTGATGTTGGCCAGCCAATGGCAGGGCGCGCAATTGTGGTGGGGCTTCGAGCAGAACGGGCCGCCGGGCGAGGTGATCGGCCGCGAATTGCGGGACTGGTGCAGCGCGCTCTTGCGGCGCTAGAATTGAACTATGGAAACCAAAGTCTTTGACACAGCACTCGGGGAATTCGGCATCGGCTGGACCGAAAAGGGCTTGGCGCGCGTGCAATTGCCGGGACTTGATCATGCGGCGCTGAACCTGCGGATCAATCGGGGAGACGCACGGCCGGGCGAGTCGAACCGGGCCATCGAGGCGCTGATCAATCGAATCGAGGACTATGCGGAAGGCGAAGCCATCGATTTCAGCGCCACGCCGCTTGATCTGAGTGGCGTGCCCGATTTCAACCGGCGGGCCTATGCGCTGCTGCTGCAAATCGGCTGGGGCGAGACGACCACTTACGGCGCGCTGGCGCGGCAATTGGGCGATGTGACGCTGTCGCGCGCGGTGGGTGCAGCGATGGGAGCCAATCCGATGCCGCTGGTCATTCCATGCCATCGCGTGCTGGCCAGCGATGGCAAGCCGGGCGGTTTTTCCGCACCCGGAGGCGCTGAATCCAAGCTCAGGATGCTGTCGCTGGAAGGTGTCGCGGTGGGCGCACCGGCCGGGCAGATGACATTCGGCTTCTAGCCGCGCTTGTTTAGGAGACTTGGTTGGCGCAGGAAATCGAACGCAAATTCCTTGTGACTGGCGATGGCTGGGCAGCTTTGGCAACCGGCAGCGCGCTATTGCGGCAAGGCTATCTCTCGTCCAATGCCAAGGCGACTGTGCGGGTGCGCAGCAAGGATGACCGCAAGGCCGTGCTGACCCTCAAGGGCGTAGCGCAGGGTATTTCGCGGGCGGAATATGAGTATGACATCCCCATTGAGGATGCGCGGGAACTGCTGGCCATGGCCGCGCCGCATGTGGTGGAAAAGCGCCGGCATATCGTGCCGTTCGGCGGGCTGATCTGGGAGGTGGACGTCTTCGAGGGACGTCATGCCGGGCTGGTGCTGGCCGAGGTGGAGCTCGAGAGCGAGGACCAGGCGGTGGCGCTGCCGGACTGGGTGGGCGCCGAGGTGAGCGCGGATGAACGGTATTTCAACGCAAGCCTGTCGCGCAGCGAGGGCGTGCCGGAATAGTGGTTGCTCAGAGCGTTAGCGAGGTGACAGGCGGGCGAGGTCGGGATAGGTCAGGGCGTTCGCATTCCATCCCAGGTTCCCACTTGTCCCTCACCCAATCCAATCCCAAAGCGGCGCTGTGGCTCGCCACCTTTGGGCTCGTCGCCATGGCGGCGATGTCGGCGGCCATTCATGAGGCGGCCAAGGTAGCGCCGGTGGGGCAATTGGTATTCTGGCGCAGCTTTGTCGCGCTGGTGCCTATCGTCGCCTATATGGCGCTGCGCGGGCAGATCGGGCCGTCGCTACGCACCAGGTATCCCTATAAGCATCTGATCCGCGGCTTGCTGGGCTGCGCGGTGATGGTGCTGTCCTTTATCTCGCTGGCTTATCTCTCGGTCGGCGTTTCTACGGCGCTGACTTATCTGGCGCCGATCTTTTCGATCTTTGCCGCCATGGTGTTTCTGCGCGAGCGGCCGGCGCTCACGGTATTCGTGGGGGTGGCGCTGGGATTTGCCGGGATCGTGCTGATGCTGTTTCCGGCGCTGGTAGGGGCGGAACTGCGCGAGGGCACATTGACGGGGATCGCGGCGGCCATCGGCATGGCGGCGTTCAACGCGCTGTCGCGCGTGCAGGTCAAGGACCTGACGCGGACCGATCCGCCGGCCAGCATCGCCCTGTCATTCGCGGTGATCTGCAGTCTGGCGGGCTTGGCGTCGAGCCTGTGGGGCTGGGCAGAACTCGACGCCAGAGCATTCTCGCTGCTGATCGCGGCCGGCGTGCTGGGCGGCATGGGCCATGTGCTGATGATGGAGGCGACGGCACGGGCCCCAGTCTCGGTGCTGGCGGCCTATGAATATACCGGCATCATCTGGGCGTTTCTGTTCGACCTGGTGCTGCTGGGCGTAGCGCTAGACGGCTGGACAGTGGCCGGAGCCGTGGTCGTCGTGGGCGCTGCGGCATTGGTGGCCTATGGGCAAGGTCGGTTCGCCGCGAAGCCCGTGGCGGCCGAATAGTCTATTGCCAGCGCTTGAAGCTCTTGAGGTGATCGAGCGATTTGACCACCGTCATGGTGATTTTCTCGACGCTGTCGGTGACCGGCACGGGCAGCACATTTTCGTTTGTGGGATCGGGCACTTCCAGCGTGGCGAACTGGCTGTCGAGCAGGCTGGTTGGCATATATTCGTGCTTGCGACGGGCCATGCGCTCGGCAATGACTTCCCTGGTGCCATCGAGATAGACGAAGAGGATGGGCTCGCCCGCCTGCTCGACGAGAAAGTCGCGATAGGCGCGCTTGAGGGCCGAGCAGGCGCCGGCCGCCGCGCCTTTGCGGTCGGCGGCTTCGTGCAGGGCCTTGGCCAGCTTTTCAAGCCAGGGCCAGCGGTCCTCATCGGTCAAGGGGATGCCGGAACGCATTTTCTCGACATTGGCTTCGGGGTGATAGCCGTCACCATCGAGGAAGGGCACGTGCAGCCGGCGCGCTATGGATTGGCCCACGGTGGATTTGCCGGACGAGCTGACACCCATGGCGATGATGATGCGGGCAGGGGTGAGGGGCATGCGAGCTCCTGGCTAGACTGTCGCGGTAAAGGCGCCATCGACATAAAGGATATGCCCATTGACGAAGCGGGCGGCGTCGGACGCGAGGAACACGGCAGCGCCGCCCAGCTCTTCCGGCTGCCCCCAGCGGCCCATGGGGGTGCGGCTCTCGATCCAGGCGTTGAACTTGGCGTCCTTGAGCAGCGCGTCATTCATTTCGGTAGCGAAATAGCCGGGGGCGATGCCATTGACGTTAAGGCCGTGCTTTGCCCAATCCACCGCCATGCCGCGGGTGAGGTTGGCCACGGCCGCCTTGGTTGCCGCATAGGGGGCAATGGAGGGGCGGGACAATTCGGCCAGGAGCGAGCAGATGTTGATGATCTTGCCGGAACCGCGGGCAATCATGTGCCGGGCGACGGGCTGGCTGACATTGAACACCGAGGTCAGATTGGTGGCGATGACCTGGTCGAATTTTTCGGGCGGGAAGGCTTCGAGGCTAGAGCGAAATTGCATGCCGGCATTGTTGACCAAGATATCGATCGGCCCGATTTCGTCTTCGATATGGGTGATGGCATCATTCACGCTGTCGCGGCTGGTGACGTCGAAGGCGACCGCGCGGACATTGGCGCCCGTCGCGGCCAGGTCCTGGGCGGCGGCGCCGAGAGCGACATTGTCGCGCGCATTGAGCACAATGGCCGCGCCCGCCTGGGCCAGGGCCGTTGCCATGGCGAGACCGAGGCCACGGCTCGATCCCGTGATCAGGGCGCGTTTGCCGGTGAGGTCGAAAGGTGACGGGTTTTGCAAGGCGGCCTCCATAAGTGCCCGGAACCTAGGGGGAGCAGGGGATGCAAGCAATAGCATCTTCCATACAAGCGTGTTGAATAGCCGTTTTTTGCGCAAATACGGCTTCCGTATCGCGCTGGATTGTGGTCAGTTCCCGGCCGCGTGGCATGCGCTGCGTGCATGGATTGCACAAGACGATCTCGGAAGGACTGACATATGTCGACAGCGGATATCGGCCTGATCGGGCTGGCGGTTATGGGCTCCAATCTGGCGCTGAACATCGCCGAGAAAGGGTACACGATCGCTGTCCACAACCGGTCGCCCGGGCGCATCGACGAATTCGTCGCCGAGGCCAAGGCCGAGGGCCTCGATGGCAAGACCATTCCGAAATACGACCTCGCCGAATTCGTGCAGAGCGTGAAGGCGCCGCGCTCCATCATCATCATGGTCAAGGCCGGCAAGCCGGTGGACGAGATGATCGAGCAGCTGCTGCCGCATCTGGAAAAGGGCGACGCGATCATCGAGTGCGGCAATTCGCTGTTCACCGATACGCAGCGCCGGTTCGACTATCTCACCCCCAAGGGCATCGGCTATCTCGGCGTCGGCGTTTCCGGCGGCGAAGAAGGCGCGCGCCACGGCCCCTCCATCATGGTGGGCGGTTCCAAGGAGCAGTGGCACAATGCCGAGGCGGTGCTGACCGCCATCGCTGCCAAGTTCAATGGCGAAAGCTGCTGCGCCTATCTCGGCGAAGGTGGCGCGGGCCATTTCGTCAAGACCATCCACAATGGCATCGAATATGGCGACATGCAGATGATCGCCGAAGTCTATGGCGTGATGCGCGACGGGCTGGGCATGAGCCCGAGCGAATGCGCCGACGTGTTCAAGGAATGGAACAAGGGCCCGCTCAATTCCTACCTGATCGAAATCACCGGCCATGTGCTGGCTGCTGTTGACGGCGAAACCAACAAGCCGCTGGTCGAGCTGATCCTCGACAAGGCGGGCCAGAAGGGCACCGGCGTCTGGTCGGCCATCGCCGCCCAGCAGATGGGCGTGCCGGCCACGGCGATCGAGGGCGCGGTTGCGGCCCGCTCGATTTCTTCGCGCAAGGAAGAGCGCGTGGCGGCCGAGGCCATCTATGGCAAGCGTTCGGCCGGCAAGGCTGATGTGACTCTGGCCGATCTCGAAAAGGCGCTGCTGGCGGGCAAGATCGTGTCCTATGCGCAGGGCTTTGCGGTGATCGCCAAGGCAAGCGAAGAAAACGGCTGGAACCTGCCGCTGGCGACCATCGCCAAGATCTGGCGCGCCGGCTGCATCATCCGCTCGCGCTTCCTCGACCAGATGAGCTCGGCCTATGCCAAGGGTGGCAATACCAATCTGCTGGTGGTGCCTGATTTCGTCGCCATCATGAAGGACGCCCATCCGAGCCTGCGCAAGGTCGTGGCGGCAGCCGCTGTCGGGGAATTCCCGATGATTTGCCTGTCCGCGGCGCTGAGCTATTTCGATAGCTATCGCCAGGCACAGGGCACCGCCAACCTGATCCAGGGCCAGCGCGATTTCTTCGGCGCGCATGGTTTTGAGATCGTGGGCCGTGGCACGGATCTGCATGGCACCTGGCCGAGCACGCTGGGTAAGTAAGGCTTTAGGCGGCGGGCACCCAGCCCGTTTCCGTCTTTTCCAGCAATGGCGAATTGAGTGGCGCGACAATCCTGTCGCGCCACTTTTGCATTGGCTCATGCCATTTGCTGCCCTGCAGCATGGCGGCGCCGATGGCGACGGGCTCGATGCCGGCCTTGGTCAGCAGGCGCATGACGGCGGCCATCGAAGTGCCGGAACTGATGACATCATCGATGACCGCGACGCGCTTGCCCTCGAGCAGCGGCAACATGCGAGGATCGATGAACAGGGTTTTCGTGTGCGACGGGCTGGTGATCGAGCTCATCGGCTCGGAGAGGTTGTCGTCGTACCAGAATTTGCGCGACGTCCCGAGCGGCACGATGCGGCTATGACCGAGGCGGCGGGCAACGTTGGGAGCAAGGTGCAGGCCCAGGGTGGGAACGCCGATGATCACCTCAGGTGCAAGGCGACGCAGCAGATCAGCGAGGCCGTCGGCCAGGGCATCCGCGACCACGAAACTGGCTTGATTGATGATCAGCGAGGCGACTGCGCGCGTGCCGTCGCCGGGCAGGACGCGGATGGGCAATAGCAGTTGGCGTCCGTCGGGCAACGTGGCGGGATAGGCGTCAGTGAAACCGCTAACGGGCGCGGCTCGGGGAGGCAGGATGTCCTGCCAGAAGAGGTGCGGCAGCAGTGACAAAAGCGAGGTTTTCCTTGCTGGCGGGAGGGGATTGGCTGAAAAGTCACCTATCCCAATTTGACGAGCTTGTCCCGTGACTCTTCCTGACGGCAATGACCCTTTCGACCTCGACGCCATGATTGCGCTGCGGCGCGATCTGCACGCCCATCCCGAACTCGGCTTTGAAGAGGTGCGGACCAGCGGCATTGTCGCCGAGCAGTTGGAGCAGGCGGGCATTGCGGTGCATCGCGGGCTGGGGAAGACCGGTGTGGTCGGCACGCTCAAGGTGGGGAACGGGACCCGGCGGATCGCGCTGCGGGCCGATATGGATGCGCTGGCCATGCCTGAGCTGGCTGAGCGGGAGTATGGCTCGACGGTTCCCAACACCATGCATGCCTGCGGGCATGATGGGCATACGGTAATGCTGCTGGCGGCGGCAAAACACTTGGCGCGGACGCGGAATTTTTCGGGGACGGTGCATTTCGTGTTCCAGCCGGCCGAGGAAGGGCGTGGCGGGGCCAAGGCCATGATCGACGAGGGATTTTTCGACCTGTTCCCGGTGGATGCGGCCTATGGGTTGCACAATATGCCCGGGCTGGCGACCGACGAAATGGCCGTGGTGGCGGGGCCGCAACTGGCCTCCTCGGACAGCTGGGAAGTGGTGTTCCGGGGCATTGGCACGCATGGCGCCAAGCCCCATCTGGGGCGCGATGCGGTGACGGCCGCGGGACAGTTTCTTCTGGCTGTGCATACGATCGTGGCGCGGCGGGTCGATCCATTGCAACCAGCGGTGGTCAGCGCCTGTGCGTTGAGCGCCGGGGATTTCAAGGCGCTCAATGTCATTCCCGATGAGGTGCGGATCGGGGGCACGGCGCGAGCCTATTCGGCTGCTGTGCGGGATCAACTGGAAGAGGAAATCGGCAAGCTGGCGCGGGGTGTGGCGGCAACGTTCGGGATCGAGGCGGAGTATGAATTCTTGCGCCGCATTCCGCCGGTGGTGAATGATGCCGATGCCGCGCGACGGGCTTTGGCCGCTGCGCAGGTTGCGACGGGTAGGGCGGTGGTTACCGATTTTCCACCCTCGACGGCGGGCGATGACTTTGCGTTCTTCGGATCGGCGGTGCCGGGGGCCTATGTTTGGCTAGGCAATGGGCCGGCGGTGGACGGGGCGCTGCACCACAATTCACGGTATGATTTCAATGACGATGCGATCGTGACCGGCGCACGGTACTGGACAGCGCTGGTGGAGCAGGAGTTGCGGTAGCAGTACCGCTCGGTGTCATCCCCGCGAAAGCGGGGACCTCCGTTTCAGGATTTCCGCAAGCCAGAAAACTGAGGTTCCCGCTTTCGCGGGAATGACATTGTGGGTGGGGCGCTAGAGGCGCCTTAATCCCTCCGCCAGCAGGTCGAGCGCGCCCTTGGCGTTGACGCGCATGGCGACTCTCGTCGCGGGCTGGCCGGCGGCGGGAATAAGCGCTCCGGGGTCGCTTTCGAGATCAACCGACAACTGCCGCTCTTCGATCTCGAACAGGCTCGGATCGAGCGCCAGCAGCATGACGCAGGGGTCGTGCAGGGGGCGGCTTTCGCGGCCGGTGCCGAAATAGAGGGCGATGATCTCGGCAGCGATATCGCTGGGCGCCGTGCCGCGCAAACTGGTCATATAGGCGGTGTCGGCGCGGACCTTGCGGGTGACGTCGAGAGGCACCAGCGTCAGGTCTAGCCCGGCGCGGAGGACGATGTCGGCGGCTTCGGGATCGGTGGCGAAGTTGAACTCGGAGCGGGGGCCGATATTGCCAGGTTCATCGACCGCGCCGCCCATGGCGATGATGCGACCGATGCGGGCCGCGGCGGCTGGATGCCGGGTGATCAAGCCAGCAATATTGGTCAGGGGGCCGAGGGCGAAGATATCCAGGCCGCCCGCGGGTTCGGCCAGGAGCAGTTCGGCCATCCAGCCGACGGCGTCAGATAGCGGCGCGGCTTGGGGCTCGGGCAGGGCGAGGCCGTGCAGGCCATCGCTGCCATGGATATCGGAAATGTCGATCACACCGCGTGCAAGGGGCTTGGCAGCGCCGGTGATGATCGGGATGTCGCTGCGGCCCATGGCAGCCAGCAGGCGCCCGGCATTGCGCGTGGTGTTGTCGATGCCGATATTGCCCGCCATGGTGGTGAGCCCAAGCACCTCGAAACGCCCGCAATTGAGGGCGTGCAGGATTGCCAGGGCGTCGTCGAGGCCGGGATCGGTATCGATGATGATGCGGCGATTAGTCATAAAGCGGCTGCAATACCATTTCGGGGACTTTGACCAGGCCTTTGTCGGTGATGCGGATTTCCGGAATCACCGAGAGCGGAATGAGGTTGAAGCCCATATAGGGGATGGTGCAGCCGGCGGCTTCCCAGGCGGTCTTGAGGGCACGATTCTCGGCGGCAACCTCATGGACGCGCTTGTCGGAAATCAGCCCGGCGACGGGCAGGCCGACAAAGGCAGTCACCTTGCCATCCTGCACCACGACGATGCCGCCCTTGGCCGCTTCGATCGTATCAAGGGCCAGCTGCATGTCGGCCTCATTGGTGCCGGCGAGCAGGATATTGTGGCTGTCGTGGCCGACGCTGGAGCCGACGGCGCCGTTTTTGAGGCCAAAATCCTGCAGCAGGCCATGGGCTATGCCACCCTTGGATTTACCGTGGCGCTCGATGACGGTGACGAAGCTAAGATTGTGCTTGTCGAGAATGGTGGCCCAGTCATTGGCTGGCTCGATGGCGACCTTGCGGTGCGGCAGGACGATACCGGGCAGTTCTATACCGATGGCATTGGCGGTGACCGGGGCGGTTGGCAGCTCGGGCGTGAGCTTGAGGCCCTTGGGCAGGTGGACAGTGTTGTAGGCGGCCTCGGGATAGCGGTAGCGCTGGTTGAGACTTTCCTCCAGCACCGGCATGATCTTGCGCTGGTCCACGACCAGTTCGCCGCCATACCAGGTGCTGACCGGCTTCATGTCGTCGCCGAGCAGGACCAGATCGGCGCGGCGGCCGCCGCCGAGACCGCCGATTTCATCGCCCAGGCCAAAGCGGGTGGCGCCGTGCAGCGAGCCCATGGCCCAGGCCTGTTCGGGCTTCATGCCAAGGCGAATGGCTTCGCGGACGACCCAATCGAGGCCGAAGGTGAGCAGGTCATCGGCGTCGCGATCATCGGTGCAGACGGCGAAGCGCTTGTGGCTGGCGCCTTGCTCGGTGATGGGCTTGATGGCTTCGACGATGGAATTCCAGGGCGTCGCCGGATTGCCGCCGCGCAGGAAGACCCAGATGCCGGCATCGACGAAATCATTGGAAATATCGCGGTCGATGGCCTCATGCGTGTCGGTAACGCCGGAGGCGGCGTAGGGCGCGACGAAATCGCGGCCATAGATATGCCCGGAAACCGGGCGGTTACGCTTTAGCGATTCAGCGATGATGGCGTGGCTGCGCGGATCGCCCATGGCGACGGGGACGAAATCCATCTTCTCGCCCAGCGCCATGGCTTCTGGCCATTTGTCGAACAGGGCGCCGATCTTGTCGGGGGTGAGGTCGCCGCCGGCGGTTTCGAGCTCTGGCGAGGTGGCAGGCACGGTGGACGGAACGGTCAGGAAGATCGAGAGGGGAGCCAGGCGCGCATCTTCGAGCATGGCTTCGACGCCCGCCACGTCCATGACATTGCCGATCTCGTGGCTGTCGCAGAAAATGGTGGTGGTGCCGTTCAGCAGCGCGGCTTCCGCATAGGCGCAGGCGGTGACCATCGAGCTTTCGATGTGGATGTGTGGATCGACCAGACCGGGTGCGATAATGCCGCCCTTGGCGTCGTAGACGGCTTTGGGCGTGGGGGCCTTCTTGTAGGTGCCGGCGGGGTGGATGGCGGCGATGCGGCCACCGACCAGCCAGATTTCCTTATCGGCGGCGATGCGCTCGGAATAGGTCGAGAGCATGCGGGCGCCGGTGATGACCAGATCGGCGGGGGCGGCGCCGCGGGCTACGGCGGCGAGGGCCTGGGTCTGCTGCCAGAGCGGGGCGACGGAAAAGCGGGTGAGGGCCAAGCTGGCTACTCCTTGAAGGCGTGGAGGATGCGCACCCAGGAGCGGATGCCTTTGTGAAAACTCGACAGGTCGTATTTCTCGTTGGGCGAGTGGATGCGGTTGTCGAAGCGGGCGAAGCCGATCAGCATGGAATCCATGCCGAGGCGCTTCTTGAATTCGCCCAGAATGGGGATGGAGCCGCCGGTGCCGGCCAGGGCGGTTTCGCGGTT
>DATMSY010000063.1:0-37855 GCA_035565135.1 Devosia sp. | reverse complement strand
ATTGATGAACGGAAACTTCCGCAACTTCGCCATCTGGCTAGTCATACTCTTCATGCTGATGGGCCTGTTCCAGGTCTTCCAGTCGTCGACCCGCTCGATTTCGGTCTCCGACAAGAGCTACAGCCAGTTCGTCACCGATGTAGAAGCCAGCCGCGTCCAGTCCGTCACCATCACCAATAATGTGGTCTCGGGCGTGCTCAATGATGGCACCCGCTTTGAAACCGTGCTGCCCGATGGCGCTGACGTGATCAGCCGCCTCGAGGATAAGGGCGTCTCGATCACTGCCCGCGCCCCCGAATCGAGCCCCTTCTGGTCGATTCTGCTCAGCTCCTGGCTGCCCTTCATCGTCATTATCGGCGTGTGGTTCTTCTTCATCCGGCAGATGCAGGGTGGCGGCCGTGGCGGCGCGATGGGCTTTGGCAAATCGCGCGCCAAGCTGCTCACCGAAACCCATGGCAAGGTGACGTTCGAGGACGTCGCCGGCGTGGATGAAGCCAAGCAGGACCTTGAGGAAATCGTCGAATTCCTGCGCGATCCCGGCAAGTTCCAGCGTCTGGGCGGCCGTATTCCGCGCGGCGTGCTGCTGGTGGGCCCTCCGGGTACCGGCAAGACGCTGCTGGCCCGTTCCGTGGCCGGCGAAGCCAATGTGCCTTTCTTCACCATTTCGGGTTCGGACTTCGTTGAAATGTTCGTCGGTGTCGGCGCGTCCCGCGTCCGTGATATGTTCGAACAGGCCAAGAAGAACGCGCCTTGCATTATCTTCATCGACGAAATCGACGCCGTCGGCCGCCAGCGTGGCGCCGGTCTTGGTGGCGGTAACGACGAACGCGAGCAGACCCTCAACCAGCTGCTTGTCGAGATGGATGGCTTTGAAGCCAATGA
Source organism: Devosia sp. (assembly GCA_035565135.1). Lineage (GTDB taxonomy): Bacteria > Pseudomonadota > Alphaproteobacteria > Rhizobiales > Devosiaceae > Devosia. Next base: position 36,973 of record DATMSY010000063.1, on the reverse strand, counting down.
AGGCATCATCCTGATCGCCGCTACCAACCGTCCTGACGTGCTCGATCCCGCTCTGCTGCGTCCCGGCCGCTTCGACCGCCAGGTCGTGGTGCCGAACCCGGATGTCTCGGGCCGCGAAAAGGTACTCAAGGTGCACGTCCGCAAGGTGCCGCTGGCCCCCGATGTGGATCTCAAGGTCCTGGCTCGTGGTACCCCCGGCTTCTCCGGCGCGGATCTCATGAACCTCGTCAACGAGGCGGCCCTGATGGCGGCGCGGCGCAACAAGCGCTTCGTCACCCATGCCGAATTCGAAGACGCCAAGGACAAGATCATGATGGGCGCCGAGCGCCGCACCATGGCCATGTCCGAAGACGAGAAGAAGCTGACCGCCTATCACGAGGCCGGCCACGCCATCATCGCGCTCAAGGTTGCGGGCATCGACCCCATCCACAAGGCGACGATCATCCCGCGCGGCCGCGCCCTGGGCATGGTCATGACCCTGCCCGAGAGCGACAGCTATTCCTTCTCCCGCGAAAAGGCCCTGGCGCGTCTGACCATGCTGTTCGGTGGTCGCGAGGCCGAGATCATCAAGTTCGGTCCGGAAAAGGTCACCTCGGGCGCTTCGGGCGATATCCAGATGGCGACGAGCCTGGCCCGCTCCATGGTCATGGAATGGGGCATGAGCGAAAAGCTCGGCCGCGTCCGCTACAAGTCGAGCGATCAGGAAGTGTTCCTCGGCCACTCGGTGACGCAGTCGACCAATATGAGCGACGACACGGCGCGCATCATCGACCAGGAAGTGCGCAAGCTGATCGAGGATGGTGAGGCTTCGGCCAAGGAAATCCTCACCACCTACCACGATGAGTGGGAAGCAATCGCCCAGGCACTGCTCGAATACGAGACGCTGACCGGCGACGAGCTGCGCGCTCTGATGGAAGGCAAGCAGCCGGTTCGGCCCGACGATAGCGGTCCGGCCGCCCCCAAGGCCACGGGCGTGCCCTCGGCCGGCAAGTCGGGCAAGAAGCGCCCCGATGCGCCCCCTGAAGGCGGGCTTGAGCCCCAGCCGGGCAGTTAAATCGTGCAAAACAGCTGGAAAGGTCGCCGCAAGGCGACCTTTCTGCGTTTGCTGTGCACCCCTATTCGCGTTAAGCGCTGTTAAAGGTTGCACGCTAAAATCATCGCTCGAGACGAGTGCGAGGACAGATCATGGTCAGAAAATACTTCGGCACGGACGGTATTCGTGGGCTTGCCAATGGCAGCAAGCTGACCCCCGAACTGGCAATGAAGGTCGGTATGGCCGCCGGCACCATGTTTGTGCGCGGCGAGCATCGCAATCGCGTCGTCATCGGCAAGGATACAAGACGCTCCGGCTACATGCTCGAAAGCGCCCTTGGAGCGGGCTTCACGGCCGTCGGCATGGATGTCTATTTCCTCGGCCCGATGCCGACCCCGGCCGTCGCCATGCTGACCCGCTCGCTGCGCGCGGATCTGGGCGTCATGATCTCGGCCTCGCACAATCCCTATGACGACAATGGCATCAAGCTGTTCCGCCCCGACGGCTACAAGCTCAGCGACGAGCTGGAGCTGGAGATCGAGCGGCTGATCGAGAGCGATACGACCAAGCTTCTGGCGCATGGCATGAGCATCGGCCGCGCTTATCGCGACGAGGAAGCCCGCACGCGCTATGTCGAATATGCCAAGCGCACGCTTCCCCGCAATATCGACCTTTCCGGCCTGCGCGTCGTGCTCGATTGCGCCAATGGCGCCGCCTATAAGGTCGCCCCGATGGCGCTGTGGGAACTGGGCGCCGAAGTCATCACCATCGGCGTCGAGCCCGACGGCTACAATATCAACCACAAGGTCGGCTCCACCGCCCCCGACGCCGTAGCCGCCAAGGTGCGCGAAATGCGCGCCGATATCGGCATTGCGCTTGATGGCGATGCCGACCGCGTCATCATCATCGACGAAAAGGGCAATGTGGTCGATGGCGACCAGTTCATGGCCGTGATCGCCCAGAGCTGGATGGAGCGCGAAATGCTGGTGGGTGGCGGGATCGTCGCTACCATCATGTCCAATCTGGGCCTCGAGCGCTATCTGCTGTCGCTGGGCCTCACCCTCGAGCGCACCCAGGTGGGCGACCGCTATGTGCTCGAAGCCATGCGCAGCAAGGGCTTTAATGTGGGTGGCGAACAGTCCGGCCACATCATCCTCTCCGATTTTACCACGACGGGGGATGGCCTGGTGGCGGCGCTGCAGCTGCTGGCCGTGCTCAAGCAGCAGGAGCGGCCGATTTCGGAAATCTGCGCCCGCTTCGAAAAAGTCCCCCAGCTGCTGCGCAGCGTCAAATTCAAATCCGGCAAGCCGCTGGAGCATAAGCAGGTCATCCAGGCCATTGCCGATGGCCAGGCCATGCTGGGCAAGGGCGGGCGCCTCGTGGTCCGCGCTTCGGGCACCGAGCCGGTTATCCGGGTCATGGGCGAGGCCGATGACGCCGCTTTGGTATCGACCGTAGTTGGCCAGGTAGAGGCGGCAATCCTTCAGGTCGCATGATCGCAACAGCTAGGTCGACGACTGTCGGGGCGCGCCTCTTATACTGATATTAGGGTTAAGTCTTTAGGTTAATCGGGCTTTAAGGAAGTTATCCGATATTTGCCATAAATCGACACACGTCGTGGCAACCCGAGGACGAAATTCATGAACAAGCTCATCGCTGCGGTCATGGTGGCAGGAGCCGCTATTGTGGCGGCCCCGGCGCTGGCAGCCGACATGCCCTATTATCCGCCCGTCGAAATTCCGGACGTAGACTATGGGGTGCAGGGCGCCTTCTACCTGCGCGGCAGCGCTGGTGTGAACGGCCTCTGGGCCAAGGAAGTCAACCATCCCAGCGGCGTCCCGGACACCGTGTTCGCCACCGACGATTGGGGCTTTGGCTACTCGGTTGGCGCGGGCGTTGGTTACGAAACCGGCACGGGTCTGCGCTTCGACGTCACGGCCGACTATCTCGGTAATGACGAACTGTCGACCACCATTTCCGGCTCGACCAACCTCGCCAATGGCCAGCACAAGTTGTCGCTGCGCTCCACCATCCTTCTGGCCAACGCCTATTATGACTTCGGCCTTGGCGGCGATGGCTATGGCGCTGCTGGCGGCGCCTTCGGCTATGTCGGCGCCGGCGCCGGTGTGGCCTTCAACGACATCATCACCAACGGACCGGGCGTGCCCGACACCCGCGGCGACAATACCAGCTTCGCGGCGGCCGGCATGGTCGGCGTCGGCTACGACTTCGGCCAGGTGGTCGCCGATATCGGCTATCGCGCCCTCTATATCAATTCGGTGGCCAATAACGCACCGGCCTACCCCTATAGCCTCGACAATGTCTGGGCTCACGAAGTGCGCGGCACGGTTCGCTACCGCTTCTAGAGGCATCCGATTGCCATGATTTGAAATCGGCGTCTCCGGACGCCGATTTTTTTTGTCCACGCCAACAGATTCGCCCCTACCATGCTGCAAAGCGACCAGCAGGAGGATGGCATGAGGGTTTTGGTGATTGGGGCAGCGGGCATGGTGGGCCGCAAGTTGACGGCGGCATTGCTGGCGGCGGGGCAGGTGGGTGGCCGGGCCATCGAGAGCCTCGTGCTGGCCGATATCGTCGCGCCGGTAAAACCCGCAGCCGATATCGCCATAGCCACTCTGGCCACCGACCTCTCCGAGGAAGGCGCTGCCGCGGCGCTGGTGGCGTCCAGGCCCGACCTGATTTTTCACCTGGCGGCGATCGTGTCCGGCGAAGCCGAGGCAGATTTTGAAAAGGGCTATCGCATCAATCTCGATGGCACGCGGCTGCTGTTCGAGGCGATCCGGCTTGAAGGCGCCAAGAACCCCTACCGCCCGCGGCTGGTTTTCACCTCCTCCATTGCCGTCTATGGCGAGCCGCTTCCTGCCGTGATCGGGGATAGCCACGAGCATACCCCGCTTACCAGCTATGGCACGCAGAAGGCCATTTGCGAGCTGCTGCTGGCCGATTATTCACGGCGGGGTTTTCTCGACGGCGTCGGCATTCGCCTGCCCACCATCGCTGTCCGCCCCGGCAAGCCCAACAAGGCGGCTTCGGGCTTCTTCTCCGGCATCATCCGCGAGCCGCTCGCCGGCGTGGAAGCGATCCTGCCGGTCGAGGACAGCGTGCGACACTGGTTCGCCAGCCCCAGGGCCGCGGTCGGCTTCCTGCTGCATGCCGCGCAGATGGACACTGCCCCGTTGGGCCAGCAGCGCAATCTGACGATGCCGGGCCTTTCGGTCACCGTGGCCGAGCAGATCGCCGCCCTTGAGCGTGTTGCCGGCCCAGCCGCTGTCGCGCTGATCCGCCGCCAACCCGACAGCGTGATTGCCGGCATCGTGGCCGGCTGGCCGCAGGCTTTCGATGCCAAACGCGCGAGCGCGCTGGGCTTCCAGGCCGAAACCAACTTTGACGAGATCATCCGCATCCATATCGAGGATGAAATGGCGAGCTAGCAAGAGAGTTCTTCGGAATCATTTCTTTTGATGTCGATTTCTGCTGAATTATCTGACGAAATATGCAGATCGGGAGTGCTGCGTTGGGTGGCGGCTTGGGTGCTGGGGCCGAAATCCCCTGTTTTCCTTGGATCGCCCGGTGCGGGCGTTTCCAAATGGTGCTGTTTCATGTAGGCCAGAGGTCTGTCGAGGGAGTGCGATATGCCTGACAATGCGAACCAATCTGCGGATCGGACGCGGCCCGGACGGCGCAAGGGGGCAGAGGCGCCCCGCGTTTCGCTACTGGCCGAGCCGCGGCGCATGAAAATTCTCGAATGGCTGCAGGAAGAGGGTAGCGCCCGGGTGCGCGACCTCTCGGCGGCCTTCGGCGTTTCGGAAGCGACGGTTCGCCAGGATCTGGAGCGGCTGGAGCTCGAAGGCCACGTGACCCGCGAGCATGGCGGGGCCTTTCTCAAGTCGGTGGCGCAGCAAGTGCAGTCCATGTCGCTGCAGCATATGGAAAATATCGACAGCAAGCGGCGCATCGGGATGCTGGCTGCCGGCATGGTGCATGACTACGATTCCATAATCATCGATTCCGGTTCGACCACGACCGCTCTGGCCGATAATCTCGTGGCTCGTCAGGGGCTTAATGTCGTTACCAATGCCCTCAATATCGCGCTACTGCTCGGCGCCAATCCCACCAATACCGTGCATATGCCGGCTGGTCAGTTCAAGGCGCCCACGCTTTCGCTCAGCGGGGAAAAATCCGGCGAGTTCTTCGAGGGCATCTTTGTCGAAACGCTGTTCCTGGCCACCGCCGGCATTTCCTTTGAAGCGGGGCTGACCTATCCGGCCCTGGGCGACATCTATGTCAAAAAGGCCATGATCAAGGCGGCCTCCAAGGTCGTGCTGCTGGCCGATTCCACCAAGATCGGGCGCACCTCATTCTCCTCGTTGGGGCAGGTGGGGCTGATCCATACCCTGATCACCGATGCCGGTATTGCCGATGCCGACAAGGCGCGGTTCGAAGCGCTGGGCATTGTGGTGATGATCGCTTCTTAGGCGCCTCACTCTCCGATTCGATGTTGAAACGACTGCGCTCGCAAGCGGGTCTTGACAGTTTGTCGTCAGCTTGCTCTATAAATCGCAATATTCGCTAAAAATCGAAAATGTAGGAGCGAAGATGGTCGCGGACGGCATAAGGCCGGCCGGTAGCACCGTCTTGCGCGGGAGAAGCGTCATGACCAATCAATCCGTCGCCAAATGGGATGTCTACGAGGCCAGCTTCAATGGTCCTTCCGAAGGCAATCCCTTCATCGATGTGGCGTTCGAAGCCTATTTCTCGCAGAACAGCCGCAAGGTGCGAGTACCGGGCTTCTACGACGGCGAGGGCGTCTACAAGATCCGCTTCATGCCCGACAATGAGGGCGAATGGAGCTTCGTCACCCGATCAGCCACGCCCGCGCTCGACGGCAAAACCGGCAGCTTCAGCGTCACCGCCGCCCGCAAGGGCAATCATGGCCCGGTCAGCGTCGCCAACAAATTCCACTTCGCCTATGCCGATGGCACGCCGTTCCTCTCCTTCGGCACCACCTGCTATGCCTGGACCCATCAGCCGCTGAGCGAACAGCAAAAGACGCTCGAAACCCTCAAGGCCGCGCGGTTCAACAAGATGCGCATGGGCGTCTTTCCCAAGGACTATCCCTATAACGTCAACGAGCCGCTGCATGACGTCTACCAGCGCGGCAGCGACGGCAAGCTCGATTTCGACCGGCCCAATCCCGAAAGCTTCCGCCATTTCGAAAAGCAGGTTCAGGCGCTGGGCGAGCTGGGTATCGAAGCCGACATCATCATGCTGCACCCCTATGATCGCTGGGGCTATTGCGAGATGAGCCCGGAGCAGGACTACCGCTATTTCGCCTATCTCACGGCGCGCCTCGCCGCCTATCGCAATGTGTGGTGGTCCCTGGCCAATGAATATGACTTCCTGCTCGATACCAAGCCCATGGCCCAGTGGGACCGCTACTTCCACATTATCGAGGAAAACGATCCCTATAATCACCTCCGCTCGATCCATAATGGCGATCCGGCGGCCAATTATGACCATCGCAAGCCCTGGGTCAGCCATGTCTGTATCCAGCATTGGGACGTCAAGCGCACCGGGGAATGGCGCGAGGCCTATGGCAAGCCGGTGGTCAATGACGAGCCGGAATATGAGGGCAATATCATCCAGTCCTGGGGCAATATCTCGGCCCAGGAACTGATCCATCGCTTCTGGATCACCACTTTGCGCGGCGGCTATGCCGGGCATGGGGAAACCTTTAGCCATCCCGAGGACCTGATCTGGTGGGCCAAGGGCGGCCAATTGCGCGGCGAGGCCTGGAAGCGCATCGGCTATCTGCGTGACCTGCTGGAACAGGACGCCACCCATGGGCTTGAGCCGATCAACAAGGATGGCACTTTCCCCTGGAACCGAATTTCGGGTTCGCGGGATGGCGATGTGACCTGGATTTATTTCGGCGAACACCAGCCGGTGATCTGGGCCGGTGGCCTGCCACAGGACGATCGCAAATATGAGGCCGATATCATCGACACCTGGAACATGACGATGACGCCGGCCAGGATCATACCGGCTCCAGAAAACCACCCCACCCGTCACGGCTCCATCGTCCGCCAGCGCAAGCCCGATGCGGCTTTCGCGGTGGAACTGCCCGGCAAGCCCTATCTCGCATTGCGCGTCCGGCCGCTGAACTAGCGGTCGTGCCGCCAGCCGAGCAGGCGCTCGGCCTTGGCGGAGCTGAAAAAGCTGCGGTGTCCGCTGAGATCGCCGGTCACCGGCACATTGGGGAAATAGCGCCGGGCCAGTTCCAGGCTCGGCGTTTCCGAAATGGTGTCGGGCGCGACGATGTAGAAGGCTTCGTGTCCGGTGAAGGACGCCGTCAGGCTGAGCAGGCATGCCTCTGCCGCCGCGTCGAGTAGCGTCCAGGCCCAGAGATGTTTTTCGACATCGGGATGGCCGCCATAAATCTTGAGGGCAATGGCCTTTTCCGGCACCACGAGATGGAAGCGCATGCTGGCAATGGCCATGTCTTCATAGCGCCGGGCAAAGGCCTTGCCCTGTTCCTCGCAGATCCATTTGGAGAGGCTATAGGGCTCCTCGCTGTAATTGGGATGTTCCTCATCGAGCGGGAAATAGTCATAGCGCGGCTTGCGGCTATAGGCGTGGCCGATGGCGTTGACGCTCGAGGCCTGGCAGACGCGCTTGATGCCGTGTTCGGCGGCAGCCCGCAGCGCATTATAGCTGCCGACCACATTGTTGTTGTGCACGATATGGTCGGGATGCCGGCCCGGCGAGGGGATGGCGGCCATATGAACCACCGCGTCGCATCCGGCGAAAGCGGCGACGGTCGCTTCGTAGTCGGTCATTTCCGCCAGGATGAACGGCGTGGAAGAGTCCTGGGTGTCGGGCGGCGCCACCCGGTCGATCCGCACTACATCGTGGCCCTGGGCCAGCGCCCGCTGCACGATGCCCTGGCCGACAAGGCCGCTCGAGCCGGTCACTGCGATTTTCATGGCCGTGCCCCCTCGGCATAGACGGCCTGTTGCAGGCCGCGAATATAGCCAATGGCGTAGAGCCGCCCGAAGGCCGAATAGCCGGCATGCTCGTTGCTGTCGCCTTCCACCGTCGGCACGTGGTCGGGGCGCAGCACGCCATCGAAGCCGATATCGCGATACGCCTGCATGCAGGCCAGCATGTCGGTCTTGCCGGCATCGTGCCAGGTTTCCTCGAACCGGGTGGGAACGCCCTGCACATCACGGAAATGGATGAAGGAAATCTTCTTGCCGAACTTGCGGATTTCGCGCGGCAGGTCGTCGGTCATCAGGGTGAAATTGCCCTGGCACAGCGTGATCGTGTTCATCGGGCTGGGCACGAAATCGATCAACCGCTGATAGTTCTCGATGCTGCGCATGATGCGGCCCACGCCGCGAATGGGCGAGAGCGGGGGATCGTCCGGATGCATGGAGAGCTTGACATTGGCCCGCTCGGCCACCGGCAGCACGCGCTTGAGGAAATATTCGAGATTGGTCCAGAGCGCGTCCTCGTCGATGGGCGGATTGCTGGTCAGATCGGCCGGCACATCGTCGATATTGAAGCTGGTCACCACCGAGCCGCCGCGCGAGGGCGTCGCCATATTGGTGCGCACCCAGTTGAAATCGGTCATCCACTCGTAGCACCAGACCGGAATGCCCAGCCGACCCATATTTTCGATCAGGGTACAGACAGTGGCGATCTCCTCGTCGCGCCCCGGCAGGCCACGCTTGGCCTTGTTGAGCGGCGGACGCGCCTCGATGACGACGAGCTTGAAGCCGGCTTCTTCGTAGCGCTGCTTCATGCGCAAGAGGGGCGCATAGTCGCAAAGCTGCTCGCCGGGCTGCAGCATGTCGAAGGGCAGGCCGCCAACGGCGAGGTCGACGCCGGCCTGCTGGGCCAGCTTCCAGACCGGGGACGGCGTCGGGCTGATGAATTCGGCAATTTCGAGCATGAAACCTCACGTCAGCAGGTTTTAAAGAAACAACGGAAAATCAGGCGGGCAGGAGTTCGGAAAGCCGTTCGGCGACGATTTCCGGCTGTTCGGCATGGAGATAGCAGGCAGCGGCCTGGTTAGGCCGCACCTGGAACAGCGGCGGGCGGGTGGCGCAGACCTCCATGGCCATGGGGCAGCGCGAGCGGAACGGGCAGCCGCCATCGGCCCGGCCGGCTTCGCGGGCAATGATCGGGTGCTCGCCCCAGCGCTGATCCAGATTGGGCCAGGGAATGGAATCGACCAGGAGCTGGGTATAGGGGTGCTGCGGCGACTTGATCACCCGGTCGACATCGCCCGCTTCCATCACCGCGCCGCGATAGAGCACGATGATGGATTTGGCGATGTGATAGGCCGTGGTCAGATCGTGCGTGATGTAGATGATCGAGACGCCATGGTCGCGCTGCAGATTGCGCAGCGTTTCAAGGATATTGGCGCGCAGCGAGGCGTCGACCATCGAGACCGGTTCGTCGGCGATCAGGAGGCGTGGCTTGAGCAGGAGGGCGCGGGCGACATTGATGCGCTGGCGCTGCCCGCCGGACAATTGATGGGGAAACCGCCCCAGAATGTCCTCGGGCCTGAGGCCCACGGCGGTCAGCGCTTCTTCCATGCGATTGCGCGCATCGGCCCGGCTCTTGGCCAGCTTGAAGCGCTTGATCGGCACGGTCAGCAGGTGGTCGACCGTATAGAAGGGGTTGAACACCGCAAAGGGGTCCTGGAACACCGCCTGCACTTCGCGGCGATAGGCCAGCCGGTCCTTGCCGGTGAGCGAGACGATATTCTTGCCGCGATAGATGATCTGCCCCGTTGTCGGCGTGATGAAACCCAGCAGCAGCATGGCGAGCGTGGTCTTGCCGCTGCCGCTCTCGCCGGCCACGGTCATGATGGTGGGCTTGTCTTCTTTGAGGGTCAGGGAAATGTCGCGCAGGGCGACATTGGCATGCGGGCTGATCAGGCCCCGCTGATAGACCTTGGAGACATTGCGCAGTTCCAAGAGGTTGCTCATTGCCGGGCCTCCTCATCGAAGAGATGGCAGGTGATGAGCCGGCCATTGGGTAATATCTGCGGCTCGGGGCGGATCGTGCTGCATTTGTCCATGGCGAAAGCGCAGCGCGGATGGAAGGCGCAGCCGCCGGGCAGGCGCAGCAGCGATGGCGCCAGCCCCGGAATGCCCTGGAACACGCCCTTATTGTCGAGGTTCGGCAGGCTGCTGATCAGCGCCCGGGCATAGGGATGGTTGGGCGCGGTGAACATGTCGCGCACCGAGCTCACCTCGACCAATCGCCCGGCATACATGACGGCGACCTTGTCGACGAATTGGGCCATCAGCCCCATATCGTGGCCGATCAGGATCACGGCGGCATTGATCTGGTCCTGCACCTTGTCGATGGTTTCCATCACCTGGCGCTGGGTCACCACGTCGAGCGCGCTGGTGGGTTCGTCGGCGATGATCACCTTGGGTTCGAGCAGGATGCCGATGGCGATGCAGACGCGCTGCTTCATGCCGCCGCTCAGCTCGTGGGCATACATGCGGAAGACACCGGGATCGAGATCGACCGAGCGCAGCGCATGCATGCAGCGGTCCCTGATGGCCGACCCACTCTCGCGCGGCATATGCGAGCGCACGGCATCGACCATTTGTGCGCCGATGCGCATGACCGGGTTGAGCGAATTCATCGCGCCTTGCGGGATATAGGCGATGCGGTCCAGCCGGGCCTTGCGCATGCCATCCTCGTCAAGCGCCATGAGATCGACGCCGTCGATGATGACGCTGCCGCCCTCGATGCGGCCGGGCGGCTTGATCATGCGCATCATGGCCAGGGCCATGGTGCTCTTGCCCGATCCGGATTCGCCCACCATGCCGAGCTTCTCGCCGGCGCCGAGGGTAAAGCTCACATCGTCCAGCGCCTTGGCCCGGCCGAGATCGGTGTAATAGGTGACCTCCAGCCCCTCGACCTGCAGCACGGGCCTGGCATTGCCGGCATTATAGGGCTGGGTTGCGTTGCGCGAGCCGACCTGAGCGCCTGTCACGATTGAGTTCATGGTCATCACCTATTCGGTTCGGCGCACGCGCGGATTGGCCAGCTCGTCGAGCCCCATATTGACCAGAGCCAGCGAGCCCAGGATGAGGATCATCGCGAAGGCCGGTTCGAGCGGCCACCACCACCAGCCATTGAAGAAGGCGCCCTGCGACTGGGCCGCCCAGATGATGTTGCCCAATAGCGGCTCGCGCAGCGGCCCCAGGCCCAGCACGGCGAGATAGAAGGAGGCAAAGACCGCCGCGAAGACCTGGCCCACGAAAGCTGCGGCGATGAAGGGCAAGAGATTGGGCAGGATTTCCTTGAAGATGATGCCGAAGTCGCTCATGCCCGAGAGCTTGGCGACGGCCACGAATTGCCGCTCCTTCATGGTCAGCACCTGGGCGCGGATCACCAGGGTCGGCCCCATCCAGGCCAGCAGCACGACGATGAAGGACATGGTGAGGATAGTGACGTCGCGCTTATCGAGCGAGCCGGCGATGACGACCTGGATCAGGAGAACCGGAATGGGCGTCAGGATCTGGCAGATGGTGCGGATCGCGCTGTCGATCCAGCCGCCGAAATAGGCCGAGGTAAAGCCGAGCACCACCCCGATCAGCGTGCCGATGCCGCCGGCCAGGACGCCGATCAGCGCGGTCTGCCACATGCCCACCACCATGGCCGCCAAGAGGTTGCGGCCGAAGAAATCGGTGCCGAACGGGTATTTGAGGCTGGGCGCCTGCTTGAGCGGAGCCGAGAGCGGATAGGCGTGTTTGGGATTGATCAGCATCATGCCGACCAGGGTGAAGAGGGCCAGGCACAACAGGATGAAGAGCCCGATCGCCAACCCCTTGTTGCGCCGGAGATAGCGCAGCAGCAGGGTCAGCTTGCCCGGCTGTTCGACCCTTTGTTCGGCGGTCAGAACGATCGATGCCATGCCGGCCTCCTATTGGTTCCGGATCCGCGGATCGAGCAGCGGATAGATGAATTCGAGCACGGTCATCAGCGTGGCCACGGCGATGGTGATGAACAGCACGACGCCGTAGATGACCGGAAAGTCGTTGGCGCGGATGGCAAGGTTGAGCAGCGTGCCCACGCCGGGCAGGCCGAACAGGCCTTCAACGATAATGGCCGAGGTGACGACCGTGCCCAGCGCCAGGGCCAGCGCCGTGACTTGCGGCAGCATGGCGTTGCGCAGGTAATAATCGCGGAAGATGCGGCGGCCGGTCAGGCCCTTGTGCTCGGCGAAATTGACATAATCCTCGCCCTGGATGGTGACACCCATGCCGCGCATGGACAGAACCCAGCCGCCCACCGACCCCAGGATCAGCGAGAGCGCCGGCAGAATCTGGTGGCGCATCAGGTCGAAGAAAAACGTCCAGGAAAAGGTTGGCACGATGCCCACCGAATAGGCTCCGCCCAGGGGGAGCCATTTGAGCCGGAAGCCGATGAAAAAGACCAAGAGAATCCCCATGATGACCGGCGGCACGCCGGTGAGGAGAATGAATGGAGTGGCCGTCGAACGCAGCCACCCCGGCGCGCGAGGCCAGGCGGCGATGGCGCCCAGCACGGTGCCGATGGCAAAGCTCAATATGGTGGTGACCAGCAATAGGCCGATGGACCAGGGCAGCGCCTGGGCAATCAATTGCGTCACGGTCGACGGATATTTGGAGAGCGAATAGCCGAAATCGAGATGGATGACGTTGTTGAGATATTGGAAATATTGCTCGAGCAGCGGCTTATCGAGGCCGAATTGCTTCTCCATTGAGGCGATGAGCTTTTCCATGTCGCCGGGAGAAAAACCGCCCGTGCGGGCCAGTTCGCCAAAGCGCTCGCGAATGGCGCTGCGTGGGGACAGGCGTGGCACGAAAAAGACGATGGTGGAGGCGGCCCAGATCACCAGGACGAGAAACAGCAGCCGCTTGAGAATAATCTTGACGTTCAACCGGGGGCTCCTTGGCGTGTCGGGAAGCGCGCCACCAGAGGCGGCGCGCTTCGGATTGACGTCTTAGTTGCCGGAGGGCTGAAGGCCGGTAATCACCAGCATGCCGGTATGGGCCCAGAAGGCGCCATTGGTGCCCAGGCCCGGATTGCTGGCCGAAGGCCAATTGGTCCAATAGTGGTTGTTATAGGGAATGCGGTGCAGCCACTGGATGACTGGGATGTCGATCGTGTCGCGCCAGTAGATGCCCAGGGCCTTGGCCGCGCCGGCAATGAATTTGGGATCGCTCGAGTCGAGCGGGGAAATTTCATTGATCAGCGCGTCATATTCGGGATTGCTGTAACGGGAGAAGCGGCCGGCATCGGCCGGTGCGCCTGCCGCAGCAGCAAAATCGCTGTCGTAGAGGTTGAGGGCCTCGAAGGGATCGAAGAGGCTCGCGCCATGGCCGAACAGGTATAGGCCGGCCTTGCCGTCGGTCATGTTCTGGTAGGCGTCGGTGCCGAAATTGACATTGGCATCGAAGCCGGCATTGCGCAGCATTTCGGCCAGCACCGGGGCAATGTCGCCATGGATGGTTTCGAAAGCCTGGATGGTGGCGTCGAAGGTCTTGCCGTCCTTTTCCCACAGGCCATCCCCGTTCTGGGTGAAACCGGCTTCGGTCATGAGCTTGGCGCTCTCTTCGGGATCGAACTTGCCCGGCTCGTATTTGGCTTCCTCGGCCTTGACCTCGGGGCTATCGGCGAAGGCCTGCAGGTTGGGATAGAGCGGGAAGGGATAAATCGTGGCGATATCTGCGCCTTCATAAAGGATTTCGTCGATCAGGTTGCGATCGATGGCGAGGCTAATGGCCTTGCGGACATTGGGGTCGCTATAGGGCTCGAGCTGGGTGTTCACCCAGAGCGAATTGGGCCACCAATCGAGATAGCCATAGGGCGATTCCTTGCCGGTCCAGGATTGCACGTCCGGATTCTGCTCGAGAATGGTGCCGATGATCTGGGCGCGCATATCGACCGAGGAATCGAACTCGTTGTTGACGATGCGCTGGGCGACGGTGTCGATCGGCTGGTTCAGAATATTGACCATGATGACGCGCTTGACGGCCGGCTCGGCAACGCGGCCGGCCTTGACCGCCCACCAGTCGGGCCGCAGGTCCAGGATCTTCTGGGTATTGTTCCAGGCAACCACGTTAAAGGGTCCCGAATGGGGGATTTCATCGCGGCCGGGGGCGGCAGTTGGATCGGCCTGGGCCGAGAGATAGGCCTCCGGCACGATGGAAATGCCGGTATCGAATTTTTCGGTCAGCACCTCGAATTTGAAGCGCGGTGCGGGGGCGTTGAACTTGACCTCGACCGTCAGCTCGTCGACGGCGGTGACGCTGGCCACCTCCTGGCTGAACTGGTTGTGGTATTGGAGCCGCTCGTTATCGATCTGCCCCTGGAAGGTATAGACCACGTCCTTGGAGGTCACCGGCGTGCCGTCCGACCACTGGGCCTGGGCATTGAGCTTGATGACCAGGGTGGTGAAAGTGTCGTCGGTATAGTCCATGCTGTCGGCCAGCCAGGGAATGAACTCGTTCTTGTAGATGGCGAAATACATCAGCGGTTCCCACAGCAGGTTATTGCCTTCCTGGTGGGTATAGGTGGGTGGCACGGACCAGGGATTGGTGGTGCCGATGGTGGCGCCGCTCGAAACGCCCCAGGCGAGAACCACAGTCTGGTTGCGGGGCACTTCGGGCAGCGATGCGGGCACAATGTCGGCCGCCGCGGCGGGGGACGGGGCATCCTGGGCGAAAGTGGTGATCGGCGTGAGCGCCAATGCGAGCGACGTCAGCGCCGCGGCAAATGTGAGTCTAACCATGTGACAGTCTTCTCCCTTTTGCTGTCCGTGGAACGAAAAAGGCATCAGTCTTTAAAGTCAGAACGATCGTATGGGCGGCCGCCTCGCCGCGCGTTTCTCTCCTGTTTGGCAAGGGCATTGCCTGGTCCGTCATGCGCCCGGCAGCTGGTTTTTGGGCGCAGGAAAATACGCATGCTGAACATCAGCACGTGCAAGAAATCTGATTGAAAGTCCTCCGAAACCGGAACGCCTCATCTGCGCAAGGTCGGCCGGTAATCTATTCTTGAACCGTCTCCCCATGGCGAGTCAACCAAGGATGCGTGCCTGCGCCGGGGAGCGAAATCTTTGCCTGCTCTTGAAAATCCTTCCGTTCTTAAGGGGCGCTACCAGCTGGTCAGCGTGCCGTCTTCCAGCCGGGCAACCGGCAGGTAGGCGGGGGAATAGGGATATTTCGCCGCGACGGCCTCGTCGATATCGACACCATGCCCCGGCGCCTCGCCGGGCTGGAGATAGCCGCGTTCATAGCTCCAGGCGCGGGGGAACATGTCGTAAGTGGCTTCCGTATAGCCGGAAAATTCCTGCACGCCGAAATTGGGGATCGCGACATCGACATGGATATTGCAGCCCATCGCCACGGGCGAAACATCCATCGGCCCATGGCACGCCGAGCGCACATGGTAGATGGCGGCGAAGTCGAAAATCTTCTTGAGGCCGGTGACGCCCCCGGCATGCACCGAGGTCACGCGGATATAGTCGATCAACTGCTCGGAAATGAGCTGCTGGCAGTCCCAGACGCTGTTGAACACTTCGCCCACCGCAATGGGTTGGGTCGTGTGCTGGCGGATGATCCGGAAGCCCTCCTGCAGCTCGGCCGGAATGGCGTCTTCCAGCCAGAACAGGCGGAAGGGTTCGAGGTCCTTGCCCAGTCGCGCCGCCTCGATCGGGGTCAGGCGGTGATGCACATCATGCAGCAGGTGGATATCCCAGCCCACGGCGTCGCGGACTTTCTCGAAGAGCCTGGGGACCAGCGGCAGATATTTGTGGGTGGCCCAGACTTCTTCCTGCGGCAGCGGGGTGATCATGCCGCCATTGGTCTGGTCGAGCGAATGGCCCGTGCCATAGATGGGGGGCAGGCCGGGAATGGCGACCTGGGCGCGGATGGCGTCGAGCCCCTGTTCGCGCAGCGCCAGCACGCCCTCGACGACTTCGCCGATATCGAGCCCGCCGGTATGCTTATAGACCATCACCTTGTCGCGCGAGCGGCCGCCCAGCAATTGGTAGAGCGGCATATTGGCCGCCTTGGCCTTGATGTCCCAGAGCGCCATGTCCACGCCCGAGATGGCCGCCATGGTGATCGGCCCGCGCCGCCAATAGGCGCCCTTGTAGAGATATTGCCAGATGTCCTCGATCCGCTGGGGATCGCGGTCGATCAGGCAGGGCACGACATGGTCCTCGAGATAAGCGACAACCGCCTTTTCGCGTCCGTTCACCGTCGCGTCGCCAATGCCATAGAGCCCTTCATCGGTCAGCACCTTGACCGTAACGAAATTGCGTCCGGGCGAGGCGACGATAATCTTGATGTCGGTGATTTTCATGGCGGGAAAGGCTCAGGCGACAAGAGGGTGGAAGGCGATGGCGGTCGGCGAGCCGGTCGGAATGGGCGTGCCCAGAGGCGTGAGGGCGCCGGCCTCGTAGCGAAAGAGCGAGATGACATCGCTTTCCTGGTTGGCGACGGCGAGAACCGTCCCGGTCGGGTCGAAGGCGAAATCGCGTGGCACATGTCCGCCGCAGGGCGTGGTGCCGATCAGCCGGGCAATGCCGGTTGCCGGATCGATGGCAAAGCCGGCCAGGCTGTCATGGCCGCGATTGCCGACATAGAGGTGCCTGCCGCCCGCCGCGATATCGATGGCCGAACCCGAATTGCCGGCGAAAGGCTCAGTCAGCGTCGGTTCGATGGCGAGCAGCGTGAACGCGCCGGCTTCGGCATCGAAGGCCAGGCTCGCCAGCGTAGAGGTCAGCTCATTGACGCAATAGGCGAAGGGCAGGGTGGGGTGGAACCGGAAATGCCGCGGGCCCGAGCCGGGCGGCATCAGCACCTCGCTATGCGGGGCGAGGGCGCCGGTGCCGGCATCGAAGCGATAGACCAGCAGCCGGTCGATCCCCAGATCAGCGACGACGACAAAGCGATTGTCCGGCGTCCAGCGCACGCAATGGGCATGCGGCCGCTCCTGCCGTTCGGCATTGGGGCCGGTGCCATGGTGGCGGATTTCCGCGACGGATGGATGGAGGGTGCCGTCGGGATCGCGCGGATAGATGGCGATGGACTGGTTGGGCCGGGCGCTGGCCGGCGGGCCGGAATAATTGGCGATGGCGGCAAAGCGCCCGCTGCCGTCATGGCTATTATGGGCCGTGCCGTCGCCCCGCGTCGGCTGCTTCGAAAGATATTCGAGCGCTCCGGTGCGGTAGTCGATGGCATAGGCGGTGATATCGCCCTCGTTCCAGCCGGCCACCTCGCTGATCGCCGACAGGGAGACGCCATCGCGGGCGACTTCGATAAAGGTGGGATTGTCTATGCCCTCGGTCACGCCCAGCGCCTGGGCATTGCCCGTATCGAGGTCAATGCGGAAGGCCGCTATGCCCTTGCCCGCGGGGTTGCGGACATAGCCCAGGCTGCGATTGCAGCAACCGACATAGAGCAGGGCAGAGGGCATCGGAACTCCGGATCTAGGCTGCCTTGAGGAATTGGGCCATGCGCAGCAGGCCTTGCATATAGCCGATGGCATGGGCGCGGCCGCGATGGTTCCAGTCGCTGTCGCCATCCATCTTGGGCACGTGATCGTCGAGCAGGAAGCCGTCAAAGCCGTTCCTGGCCAGCAGCACCATGATTTCGGCGGGGTCGAAATTGCCGTCGCCGATAAAGCATTCGGTGAAGTCGGGCACCGAGCCCTGCACGTCACGGAAATGGATGTAGGAGATCGCCCCCTCGGGCGCGAAGAACTCGATCATTTCGGTGACATTGGCCTTGCCGCCGGCCATTTCCGAGCAGCAGCCCAGGCAGAGATCGAGCGACCAGGCCGGCGATTGCCCGGCCAGCTCATAGGCATGTTTGAACCCCCATGGCCGGTAGAAGAGCCGCGCCACCCCGCCCAGCATGGGCACGGGCGGATCGTCGGGATGCAGCGCCAGTTTCAGGCCCTCTTCCTCGGCCACCGGCAGCACCGCCTCGATGAAATACTGATAATTGGCCCACATCTGCTCTTCGGTGATCACCGGACCGTCCTTGCCGAACAACGGCATGGACGATGCCCGCCCCAGAGTGGTGGGCATGAAACTGCGCAGCATGTCGAGATTATCCGCATTGGCCTCGACCACCGCCATGTCGAATTGCCTTGCCTGAGCGCCGCCCCGCGTGGTCGCCGTGCGGCTCGTGCTCCAGACCGAATTGGGCATGAAATGATAGCCGAGCACAGGAATACCGGCGCGCGCCACGGCGCGGATTGTCGCCTGGTAATTCTCGATCTGCTCGTCGCGCCCCTCCAGCCCCAGCATCGCCTTGTGATAGAAATGGGTGGGCACGTTTTCGATGGCTTCGAAGGTGAGGCCGGCCGCCTCGACCTGTTCGACGAGGGCGCGGACGTCCTTTTCCTCCCAGCGGCTGTCGCCGGGCAGTTTAGGATTGTTCATCTGCAGGCCCGTGGTCCCGATCTGCGCGGCAAAACGCAGCCGTTCTTCGCTCAGCTCGTGAAACTGCCCCACCGCGATCCTGATCGCCATCACATCGTTCCTTGCCGCAAGCCTGATCAGGCCATGAAACATCGATCTTCGGCGCCGTGGTGCCGGAGCAAAATTGCAATGGAATTGGCGAAAGACGGCCCTCCTCAGGCTTCCGTCAGGCCGCGCCGCCTTGAGTTTAAATATATTTATTGGCGACTAGAAAATGTTATTACGCTGGATTAAGAGCTGTCAACGGGTCTTTGGGCGCGTTTTAAACCGATCTTTTTGGAGCGAGTGGGGGAGAGCCGGGTGAGCGAAGGGATCGACAATCCGGGCTATCTGGCTTTTGTCGATGCGCTGCTGGCCGGCCGGCTCAAGCTGGGCCAGACCCTCAAGCAGGAAGAATTATGCGACGTGCTTGCCATGTCGCTGTCGCCCATGCGCGAAACCACGACGCTGCTGGAGGCCGAGGGGCTCATCAGTGTGCGCCGCCGCATCGGCATCACCATTTTCTATCCGGACGTGAAATTCGTCGGCAATACCTTCCAGTTCCGCGGCATTCTCGAGCGCGAGGGCCTCGCCAAATTCGCCCGCTCGATCGATCCGGGCTGGGTGCGCAGGTCACGCGTCGATCATGATGCCATGATCGACTATGTGCGCGAGGTCAACGACCAGGCCGTTTATCGCGAGCCGGTGCGGCTGCTCGAACGCGCCTTTCACGGCAGCTTCATCGCCGCCTTCGATAATTTGCAGATCGACATGATTTATCAGCGGCTGACCCAGAAGATGTTCCTGATCCGGCTGATCAATATGGAAGCGGTGGGACCGGCCAATACGATCCGCTCCCTGCGCGAGCATCTCGATATTCTCGATGCGCTTGGCCAGCGCGACGCCGAGGGCGCGGTCATGGCGCTGGACAAGCATCTGCAGGGGAGCCTGCACCGCGTGCTGACCGCCTGATCGACTGACAATTTGGAGGAGAGGAGCCGCCATGTATGCCGATATGAAAGGATCAGCCCATAGGCTGGCCCCCGCCGAGATCGCCACGCCCGTCATGCCCGAGGATGAGCGCATCTGGGTGCCGCAGGCTGAGGGCGTCTGGTTCCGCCCGCTCATGCTCAACACCATGCAGGGCCAGTGGTGCAATCTGCTGCGCGTGCGGCGCGCCGGCGTGCTGTCGCGGCACCTCCACACCAACCCCGTCCATGGCTATGTGATCAAGGGCCGCTGGCATTATCGCGAGCATGACTGGGTGGCCGAAACCGGCTCCTATGTCTTCGAGCCGCCGGGCGAGGTGCATACCTTGCTCGTGCCCGAGGATTGCCCCGAGATGATCACCTTTTTCAACATTACCGGTTGCATGCTTTACCTCGACGAGGCCAATCGGCATGTCGGCTACGAGGATGTTTTCACCAAGATCGATATGTGCCGCGCCCATTACACCAAGATCGGCCTGGGGGCGGACTATGTCGACCAGTTCATCCGCTGATTACGACTGGGCCGCTGGCTGGTATGCCGGCAAGCGGGTTCTCGTCACCGGCGGCACATCGGGCATTGGCGCCGCCATTTCGCAGGCCTTTGCCGCAGCGGGTGCCGAGGTCACCAGCGCCGGAGCTTTCGAGCATGAACTCGCCGTCACCCGCAGTGCGCCGGACTATGACGGACGCCAGCTTGTTGCCCTCGATGTCCGCGACGAGGCCGCTATCGCCGCGCTGGTGAACAGGTTCGAAGCACTCGACGTGCTGGTCAATTGCGCCGGCATCATCCGCCGGGGCGACGAGCATGATCCGGAGGTGTTTGCCGAGGTGATCGACATCAACCTCAATGGCACGATGCGCATGTGCGCGGCCGCCCGGCCCCTGCTGGCGGCATCGGGCGCCGGGGCCATCGTCAATCTGGCCTCCATGCTGTCGATCTTTGGCGGCGGTCTGGTGCCCGGCTATTCGGCCAGCAAGGGCGGCATAGCGCAATTGACCAAGTCGCTGGCCATCGCCTATGCGCCCGACAATATCCGGGTCAATGCCGTCGCGCCGGGCTGGATCGCCACGCCCCTGACCGGCGCCCTGCGCGAGGACCCGACCCGCAGCCAGGCAATATTGTCCCGCACGCCGCTCAATCGCTGGGGGCAACCGGACGACATTGCCGGGGCGGCGCTTTTTCTCTGTTCTCCTGCCGCCCGCTTCGTCACCGGCGCAGTGCTGCCCATCGATGGCGGATATTCCATCGCCTGATTTCCGATCCCGCCAGATTCCCCGTTGACGTCCTTGGTTTCTGGTGAGAAAACGTTTGCGCAAAGTTGAGCAAACGTTTTCTCAGTTAGGTTGTCGTGTCGGACCCGGTCAGGAATATCGAGCGCGCGAGGATATACGACGTGGCGGCCGCCGCGGGCGTCAGCGTCGCCACCGCGTCCCGGGCGCTGAACGATACCGGCCGCATGAGCAAGGAGACCCGCGAGCGGGTCAAGCAGGTCGCGGCCGAGCTGGGCTTCCGTCCCAATGCCATGGCGCGGGGGCTGTTGAGCAAGCGCAGCTTCACCATCGGCCTATTGACCAACGACACCTATGGCCGCTTCACCCTGCCGGTCATGGCGGGCATTTCCGAGGCACTGGTCGATCGCGGCGTGTCGGTCTTTCTCTGCGCCATCGAGGACGATGAGGCCCTTGCCAAGGTGCATGTCGATGCCATGCTGGACAAGCAGGTCGATGGCATTATCGCCTCGGGCAAGCGCGTCGACCGCCGCCTGCCGGTGGATTTGCGCAACGCCCCGGTGCCTGTGGTCTATGCCTTCACCGACGGCCCGGAAGACAGCGTCACCTTCGTCTCCGATGACGCCCAAGGCTCGCGCGAAGCGGTGCAATGGCTGGCCGCACGCGGCCGCAAGCGCATCGTTCACATCACGGGGCCCGAAAGCTTCGCCTCGGTGCATGTGCGGGCCGAGGCCTATCGCGCGGTTATCGGCGAGAAGGCCGAGATCTATTACGGCAAATGGACCGAGGCCTGGGGCCATGAGGCGGTGGCCCAGCTCTGGGACGGCAAGGCCAATCCGCCCGACGGTATTTTCTGCGGCAATGACCAGATCGCCCGCGGCGTGGTCGATGCCCTGCGCGAGCGGGGCGTGTCCGTGCCCGGCAATGTGTCGGTCGTCGGCTTCGATAATTGGGAAATCGTCGCCGCGGCGACGCGCCCGCCCCTCACCACGGTGGATATGAACCTGCGCGCGCTCGGCAGGGAGGCCGGGCTGACAATTCTGGCGCTGGCCGAGGGAGAGCGGGTCGAGCCGGGAATCCGGCGATTGCCCTGTCAATTGGTGGTGCGCCAGTCATGTGGAGGTTCGGCGCCAGCCTAGGGAGCGTTTCCAGCAAAAGTGGCAACGGCTTTGCGGTTCGGAAACGCGACAAACAAAGAGAGAAACGCCAAGGGCCGGCGTTGCACAGGCCCAAAGGGAGGACTGCCATGTTGAAACGTCTGTTGGGAGCGGCCAGCGTTGCCACGCTGTGCCTGGTTTCCAGTGCCTCGGCGCAGGAAACCATCAATATGTGGGTGCGTACCGGTATCGGTAAGGCATTCACTTCGCTGGCTGAGGCATACAATGCCAGCCACGAAAACCAGATCGCGCTGACCGAAGTGCCCTTTGCCGAACTGGTGCAGAAATATGCCACCGCCATTGCCGGCGGCCAGGCGCCCGACGCGCTGTCGCTCGATCTCATCTACACGCCCGCCTTTGCCGCGGCCGGCCAGTTGCAGGACCTGACCGACTGGGCCAAGGGGCTCGACTATTTCGACAGCCTCTCGCCCTCGCACGTTGCCCTGGGCACCTATGAAGACAAGGTCTATGGCCTGCCGCTCCTGGTCGAAACCTCGGTTCTCGCCTGGAACAAGGGGCTCTATCGCGAAGCGGGTCTCGATCCCGAAAAGGCCCCCACCTCTTGGGCGGAAGTCGAAACCAATGCCGAAGCCATCCGCGCGCTGGGTGGCGATAATTACGGCTTCTATTTCTCCGGCGGCGCCTGCGGCGGCTGCATGATCTTCACCTTCACGCCCCTGGTCTGGG
The DNA here is from genome assembly GCA_035565135.1 of Devosia sp. Classification (GTDB taxonomy): domain Bacteria; phylum Pseudomonadota; class Alphaproteobacteria; order Rhizobiales; family Devosiaceae; genus Devosia. The sequence continues at coordinate 14,362 of DATMSY010000063.1, read as the reverse complement.
CGTCGGGCGTCGATATCCTTTCCGAAGATGGCAAGACGGCAACGCTCGACACCCCGCAAATGCGGGCCGCCGTCGCTGCCTATCGCTCCATGGTCGAAAAGGATCTCGTTCCCGAAAGCTCGGCCACCGACAATGGCGTCAATTTCCTCAGCTTCACCAATGGCAAGATCGGCCATCAGAGCCTGGGCGCCTTTGCCATCGGCACCTTGGTCAACGACTATCCCGATATCGACTTCGGCGTCACGCTGATCCCCGGCATTGAAGGGGGCACCTCCTCCTTTGCCGGCGGCGACAATATCGTTGTCACCAAGGATACGCCGCGCCTGGCCGCCGTCGAGGAATTCATCGAATTCGCCTATTCGCCCGAAGGCCAGAAAATCCTGGCCCAGAACGGCTCCCTGCCGACCCGGTCCGACATTGCCGCCGAAGTGCTCGCTGGCCTCGATCCGCGCCTGCAGGTGGCGGTCGATGCCATCGCCGTCGCCAAGACACCCTATACGCTGCTGTTCAACGATCTGATCAACAGCGCCAACGGGCCCTGGGCCACCTTCACCAATGCCGCCATCTATGGCGACGATGTCGATGGGGCCTTTGCCAATGCACAGGCCGAAATGCAGTCGATCATCGACAACGCGCCCTGATGCTGTTCCAGCCGGGGGCCATGCGCTCCCGGCTTCTTGTTCCACCGGAGCGACAGTCTTGACCAGTTCCGCGCTTGCCTTGGCCAAATCACGCACAAGCCGCCGCCTGCGAACCGGGCAGTGGCAGGGCCTGCTCTATATCGCGCCGGCCATGGCGCTGGTCATCGTGTTCTTTCTGATCCCGGTGCTGTTCACCGCCTGGATGAGCCTGCACAATTGGCCGCTGCTGGGCGAGCCGGCCTGGATCGGGTTGGGTAATTATACCCGCATGCTGGGCGACAAGCGGTTCTTCTCGGCCCTGGGCTTCACCGCCTATTATACTGTCATCACCACCATCGCCATTTTCGTCATCGCCTTCCCGCTGGCCATGTTTGTCGAGCAGCAGCGGCGGGGCGTTGCCATCTACCGCACCATCTTTTTCCTGCCGGTCGTGGTGGGGCTGGCGACGGCATCGCTGCTCTGGGTGTGGCTGGCCAATGTCGATAGCGGCCTCTTCGGTCCCGCCATCCGCATGCTCGGCCTCAGCGAAAAGAAGGTCAATCTCCTCGCCAATTTCGACAGCGCCTTTGCCACTATCGTGGTCATGGTGGTGTGGAAGATCGTGGGCTTCACCATGATCATCCTGCTCACGGGGCTGCAATCCATCCCGGCCGAATTGACCGAGGCCGCGCGCATCGATGGCGCAAGGCGCTGGCAGCGCTTCCGCTACCTCACACTCCCCCTGATGCGCCGCACCATTGCCCTGGCGCTGATCCTCAGCGTCACCGGCTCGGTGCTGGCCTTCGATCAGTTCTACATCATGACCAGCGGCGGCCCGCAGAACCGGATGATTTCGGTGGTCTATTTCATCTTCAACCAGTCCTTCGTCTCGTTCCAGCTCGGCTATGGCTCGGCGCTTTCCATCGTGCTCCTGGGCATTCTCGTGCTGCTCAGCGTCGTCCAGCTCAAGCTCCTGCGCGTGGGGGACGAGAAATGACCACGGACATCAAGCTCGCCCGCCGCCGGCGCAAATTCCGCGGCAATCTGGCCTTCCACGCCTTCGGCATCGGCGCCGCCTTCTTTTTCCTCGCGCCCTTTATCTGGACAGGCCTGGCCTCGCTGCGCAGTGGCACCGAAGCGCAATCGCCGCCGCTGCCGCCCTGGCCAACCAATGGCATCAGCTTCGATACCTATGCCGTACTCGACACATTCGGCTCGGGCGTCTGGCAGCACACGATCAATTCTGCAGTTGTGGCGCTGGGCACCGTGGTGCTGACCGTCATCGTGAGTCTCCTCGCCGGTTACGGGTTCTCGCGCTACCGCTTCCCGTTCAAGAATGTCTGTTTCGTTTTGATCATCGCCACGCTGATGATCCCGTTCCAGTCGATCCTCACCCCGCTCTTCATCATCCTCGCCAAGCTGGGGCTCAACAATTCGCTGGTCGGGCTCATGCTGGTCTATGTGACGCTGCAGCTGCCCTTTTCGGTCTTCATGATGCGCAATGCCTTCGACGCAGTGCCGCGCGAGATCGAGGAAGCCGCCCGCATCGATGGCGCGCGCGATCTCAAGCTGCTTGTCCGCGTGCTGCTGCCGCTCGTCATGCCGGGCGTCGCAACCGTCGCCATCTTTGCCTTCCTCAATTCCTGGAACGAGTTCCTCGCGGCGCTCATCCTCTTGTCCGACAACGACAAATACACATTGCCCGTGCTGATGACAGCGGTGCGGGCAGGGCGCCTGGGCGCCATTAATTGGGGTGCGGTACAGGCGGGCGTCATGGTGATGACGCTGCCATGCCTGGTCGTGTTCCTCGTTCTGCAACGCTACTACATGCGCGGGCTGATGGCCGGCGCAGTCAAATGATCCAACCCATCGGAAAGTCCAAAATGCCTGTTGCCCAAGATCGCCAATTCCGCCCTCTGCCCGTGCCCAGCGTCGATGTCTCCGGTTTCTGGGGCGATTGGCAGGAAGCGGTCTGCGACCACACCGCCGCCATCCTGCTCGACCGGTGCGTGGAAGCCCGCATGCTCGAACAGATCGATGTGGATGCGCCCAATCCGGGCGTCGTCATTCCCTTTATCGGCTGGCTCGGCTCGGCCCAGATGTTCTGGGATAGCGATCTGGGCAAGTCCATCGAGACCATTGCCTATTCGCTCTACCGCAAGCCCAATCCGGAACTCGAAGCCCGCGCCGACGCGATCATCGACCTCTATGGCAAGCTGCAGGAGCCCGACGGCTATCTCAATTCCTTCTTCCAGCGCATCAAGCCGGAATGGAAATGGACCAATCTGCGCGATTTCCATGAGCTCTATTGTGCCGGCCACATGATCGAAGGCGCCGTGGCTTATTACCAGGCCACCGGCAAGCGCAAATTCCTCGATATCATGAGCCGCATGGCCGACCATCTGGTGGCCCGTTTCGGTCGCGGCCCCGGCCAGGTGCGCGGCTATTGCGGCCATGAGGAGATCGAGCTGGCCCTGGTGCGGCTGGCCCGGGTCACCGGCGAACAGAAATATATGGATCTGGCCAAATTCTTCATCGACGAGCGCGGGCAGAAGCCCAATTTCTTCATCGAGGAAGCCATTGCCCAGGGCCGCGACACCAAGAGCGCGCAGAAGGATACGCTGGGCTATAACCAGTCCCATCTGCCCGTGCGCGAACAGACCAAGGTGGTGGGCCACGCCGTGCGCGCCATGTATCTCTATTCGGGCATGGCCGATATCGCGACCGAATATGGCGATGACAGCCTCACCAAGGCGCTCGAAATCCTCTGGGACGACCTCACCGGCAAGCAAATGTATGTCACCGGCGGCATCGGCCCGGCGGCCTCCAATGAAGGCTTTACCGACTATTACGATCTGCCCAACGACACCGCCTATGCCGAAACCTGCGCCTCGGTGGGCCTGGTTTTCTGGGCCAACCGCATGCTGGGCCGTGGCCCGGATCGGCGCTATGCCGACATCATGGAGCAGGCGCTTTATAACGGCGCCATTGCCGGCCTCTCCCGCGACGGCAAGACCTTCTTCTACGAAAACCCGCTCGAAAGCGCCGGCAAGCATCACCGCTGGACCTGGCATACCTGCCCCTGCTGCCCGCCCAATATTGCGCGCCTCGTCGCCTCGATCGGCTCCTATATGTATGGCGTCGCCAAGGACGAGGTGGCCGTGCATCTTTATGGCGAAAGCACCGCGCGGCTCGAGCTGGGCAATGGCGCCAAGGTCACTCTCACCCAGCAGACGCATTATCCTTGGGATGGCGCCATCGGCCTCACCATCGGGGTGGATCAGCCCACCCAATTCGCCCTCTCGCTGCGCATTCCCGCCTGGGCCAAGGGCGCGACCCTGGCCGTCAACGGCCAGAGCGTCGACCTCGGTGCCGTGACCGACAAGGGCTATGCGCGCGTCGAGCGGGTCTGGAATCCCGGCGATGTCGTGGCGCTGTCCCTGCCGCTCGTGCCGCGTGCCCTGCGCGCCAATAGCAAGGTGCGCCAGGATGCCGGCCGCGTGGCGGTGATGCGCGGCCCGCTGGTCTATTGCCTCGAAGGTACCGACAATCCGGTGGGGCTCAATTCCATCCTGCTCGGTGACGGCCTGGGCCGCTCGGAAACCGCCGTCATTCCCGATCTCAACCAGGCCATCGCCATCGACCTGCCGATCCTGCGCGAGGTCATCGCTTCGGACGAGCTCTATACGACCGAAACTCCCGAAATCGTCGCCGAAACCGCGCGGCTGGTGCCCTATCATCTGTGGGACAATCGCGCGCCCGGCGACATGCTGGTCTGGCTGCGGGCACAGCGGGGATAGCGGATATGAGCAAGGGACTAAAGCCGGGCATGGTGCTGGCCGATGTGCGCAAGAGTTTTGGTAAGGTGGAGGTGATCCACGGCGTCGATCTCGTCGTAGAGGAGGGGGAATTCGTCGTCTTTGTCGGCCCCTCCGGCTGCGGCAAGTCCACCCTGCTGCGCATGATTGCGGGCCTCGAAGAGGTGACCGACGGGGAAATCGAGATTGGCGGCCGCAGCGTCACCGATCTCGACCCCTCCGAGCGCGGCATTGCCATGGTGTTCCAGTCCTATGCGCTTTATCCGCATATGAGCGTGCGCGACAATCTGGGCTTTGGCCTCGCCATGGCCAATACCCCCAAAGCCGAAATCGCGCAGCAGGTGGCTGCCGCCGCCCGCATCCTCAAGATCGAACCGCTGCTCGACCGGCGGCCGGGCCAATTGTCCGGCGGCCAGCGCCAGCGCGTGGCCATCGGCCGCGCCATCGTGCGCAAGCCGCAGGTCTTCCTGTTCGACGAACCGCTCAGCAATCTCGATGCCGAGCTGCGCGTCAGCATGCGCATCGAGATTGCCCGGCTCCATCGCGAACTCGGCAATACGATGATCTATGTGACCCACGACCAGACCGAGGCCATGACGCTGGCCGACAAGATCGTGGTGCTGCGCGACGGGGTGATCGAACAGGTCGGCTCACCCCGCGAAGTCTATGAAGACCCCGCCAATACCTTCGTCGCCGGCTTCATCGGCTCGCCCCGCATGAACCTGATCAGTGCCAGTATTGCTGCCGGCAAGATCACCGCGGCCGGCGCCGAAATCGCCACTACGATACCGGCCACCAAGGACAGCGCCGTCACACTCGGCCTGCGCCCCGAGCATCTCGTGCTGACCGAAGTCGGCCCCGACCGGCTTTCGGCCCGCGTCGATTTCTCCGAATATCTGGGCGGCACCCGCTACCTCTATTGCCAATTAGCGGACGGCCAGGCCCTGGTCGCAGAATCGCGCGACGGTCCGGATTTTGAAGCCGGCGCCGCCGTCCACTTCACCTGGAAGCCGGAACACTTGCGGCTGTTCGATAGCGCGGGCCTGCGGGTACGGTAAGCCACGGAAGGTATTCACTCAGGACTTACCCCACCCACGGTGTCATTCCGGCGAAGGCCGGAATCCATGTCCGCATCTGCCCACAATCACCGGCGTGCGCTGAGGCGTCACGGCATGGATCCCGGCCTCCGCCGGGATGACACCGCATTCTTGAAGGCATCCGGCCTAAACACCGTCTCGGCGTGGAAGTCAGAAAAGCGCCTTGAGCGCGTAGCCTGCGCCTCCCTCCCCTTGATGGGGAGGGACTGAGGGTGGGGTGGAGGAGAGCCACCGAAGCTCTTCATCAATGCCGACTGCCAGAACAGCTTTTCCACACCGCGCTGATCGGGAGCAATCGCGTCTAATCACGACTGTTTGGATCGTGTATCGGCTGGGCTATATAATGGTCCCCTCCCGAAAACAGCCGTGACGATCCGATTTGATAACGCTCCGAAATCTCTCGAAATCCTTTGCGCAAGGCGCCGGCCCCATTGTGGCGGTCGATGCCGTGGATCTCGATATCGAGCGCGGCCAGATTTATGGCGTCATCGGCTATAGCGGGGCGGGCAAGAGCACGCTGATCCGCCTGCTCAATGGGCTTGAGCTGCCCGATAGCGGCTCGGTCGTGGTGGGCGATCTCGATCTGGCCAAGGCCAGCCCGCGCCAATTGCGCCAGGCGCGGCTCAAGATCGGCATGATTTTCCAGCACTTCAACCTGCTCTGGTCGCGCACCGTCGCCCAGAATATCGCCTTTGCTCTCGAAATCGCCGGAGCCCCCAAGCCCCAGATCGCCTCCCGCGTCGCCGAACTAATCCAGCTGGTGGGTTTGGAAGGGCGCGAAAACGCCTATCCCGCCCAGCTCAGCGGCGGCCAGAAGCAACGTGTGGGCATTGCGCGCGCCTTGGCCAACCGGCCCGATGTGCTGCTTTGCGACGAAGCAACCTCGGCGCTCGATCCCGAAACCACCGACGCCATTCTCGATCTCCTGCTCGACATCAATCGCAGTTTCGGGCTGACCATCGTGCTCATCACCCACGAAATGCATGTCGTGCGCCGCATCTGCGACCATGTCGCCGTCATGGAAGCCGGCCGCATCGTCGAAGCCGGAAAAGTGCTCGACGTATTCACCCACCCGCGCCAGCCGGTCACCCAGCGTTTCGTGCGCCAGGTGTCCGATGCCGATGTCAGCCAGAGCGCGTTCGATCCCGATCTGGCCGAGATCGGGCAGGGGGCCCTGGTCAAGCTGGTCTATGTCGGCCCGCAGGCGCAGCAGCCCGCCTTGGCCGATGCCATCCGCCAGTTCGACCTGCCGATCAATATCCTCCATGGCCGGCTGACCCGCACGCGCGATGCGGCCATTGCCGAGCTTTACGTGCATGTCCCGGCCAGGGATGAAGCGCTGGCCGCCGTGCTGGCCTATCTGGCCGAGCGCGACATCGCCTCCGACATTTTGCGGCAGGGGTGATGCACATGCTCGAAAGCCTCTTCCCCTACGTCAAAATCGACCAATTGCTGCGCGCGACCTACGAAACGCTCTACATGACCGCCATAGCGGGCGCGGCGACCTTTGTGCTGGGCCTTCTGCTGGGCGCCGTGCTGTTCCTCACCGGCCCGGGCCAATTGCTGGCCAATCGCGCCGTCTATGGCGCCCTGTCGCTACTGAGCAATATGTTCCGCTCCATCCCTTTCATTATCCTCATCGTGCTGCTCATCCCCTTCACCAAGCTGGTGGTGGGCCGCATTCTGGGGGTGAACGCCGCGCTGCCCGCCCTCATCATCGGTGCGGCGCCCTTCTATGCCCGCCTCGTCGAAATCGCCTTCCGCGAGGTCAGCAAGGGCGTCATCGAAGCCACCCGCTCCATGGGCGGGGGCATCGGCACCATCGTCTTCAAGGTGCTCATTCCCGAAGCCGCTCCGGCGCTCGCCTCGGGGCTCACCGTCACGCTGATCTCGCTCGTTGGTTTCACCGCCATGGCCGGGGTCATCGGCGCCGGTGGGCTGGGCAATCTCGCCTATCTCGAAGGCTTCCAGCGCAATCATGGCGACGTGACCCTCGTCGCCACCGCCACAGTTCTCATCATCGTATTCGCCATTCAATTCGTGGGCGATCTGGTGACGCGAAAGCTCGACAAACGTTAGTTCAACTAAGGAATACCTGCATGATCAAGACCCTTCTCACCGGCGCCGTGCTGGGTGCCCTTGCGCTGGCGACGCCGACCTTGGCCCAGACCAAGCTGATCGTCGGCGCCTCCTATGTGCCCCATGCCGAAATCCTCGAACAGGCCAAGCCCATCCTGGCCGAAGCCGGCATCGATCTCGAGATCGTGCCGTTCCAGGATTACATTCTGCCTAATACCGCGCTGGCCGCTGGCGAAATCGACGCCAATTATTTCCAGCACGTGCCGTATCTGAATTCCGTCCTGGCCGATCACAAGGACGATCCGACCTATGATTTCGTCAATGCCGGCGGCATCCATATCGAGCCGATCGGCATCTATTCCAAGCGCGTCGAGAGCCTTGCCGACCTGCCGGAAAACGGCCAGGTCATCCTGCGCGATGCCGTGGCCGAAGAGGGCCGCATCCTCACCATTTTCCAGCGTGAAGGCGTGATCAAGCTCAAGGACGGCGTCGATGCGCTGTCGGCCCGCATTTCCGACATTGTCGAAAATCCCAAGAACCTCGAATTCCTGCCCAATATCGAAGGCCCGCTGCTGCCCCAGGTCTTTGCCAATGACGAAGCCGATGCGGTGGTGATCAACGCCAATTACGCGCTCGACGCCGGGCTCGACCCCGTCAACGACCCCATCGCCGTCGAAAGCGGGGAGAACAATCCCTACGCCAATATCATCACCGTCCGCCGCGGCGACGAGACCCGCCCCGAAATCGTCAAGCTGGTCGAAGTGCTGCGCTCCAAGCCAATCCAGGACTTCATCCTCGAAAAGTACAAGGGCGCCGTCCTGCCCGTCAGCCAGTAATTCGATCCTGATCCGCCCGGCCCGGTGCCGGGCGGATCCTTCGCTTAGCCCCGCGGCTGCAACACCGCCAGAACCACCGTCAGCCCCGCCAGCACAGCCGTCAGCGCCAGCGTGCCCGCAACTGTCACGCCATCCACGATATAGCCGCCGACCACCGCACCTACGGCGATGGCGACCTGGAAGCACACCACCATCAGGCTGCCCGAAGCCTCCAGCGCATCGAGCGCGGCGCGGGACAGATTGGTTTGCAGCACGATCGGCGCGGTGCCGAAAGCAAAGCCCCAGAGCGCCACGAAGCCGAAAGCGGCGCCGGCATAGCCGCCCCAAAGCACCAAAGCGAGAGCGGCAATGGCCAGGGTAGTGCCGGTGGTGGCGAGCGCAGCCCGCACATTGGCATCGGCCATGCGGCCGCCGGCGACATTGCCGATGACGCTGGCGACGCCATAGCCCAGCAGCGCCCAGGCGACGGCGCTGGCGGGCAGCTGGGTCACCTGTTCAAGGAAGGGGCGCACATAGACGAAGCCGGCAAAATGGCCGGTGACCAGCAGCAGCACGGCGAGCATGCCGAGCTGGATGCCGCGGCGGCTCATCAGACGGAAAATATCGCCAAGGCTGGTGCCCTTGCCGGCGGGCAGGCTGGGCAGGCTGACCAATTGCAGCAGCATGGCGATGGCCGCCGCGCCCGCGGTTGCGGCCATGGCGGTGCGCCAGCCCAGCCAATCGCTGAGCAGGGCGCCGATCGAGGGGGCGGCAATGGTGGCCAGCGACACGCCGACAAAGATGATGGACATGCCCCGACCCAGCGAATTGACGCCGACCAGCCGGGCCACGACGGCGGCCGAGAGCGACCAGAAGCCGCTCAGTGCAATGCCCAGCCCGGCGCGCCCCAGCAGCAGAAGCCAGAAATCGGTCGCTATAGCGGCCAGGATATTGGAGGCGATGGCGAGCGCGCTCAGCCCCACCAGCACCGCTTTGCGGTTGAGCTTGCCGATGGCGACATTGGCAAAGAGCGCGGCGACCGCGCCCACGCTTGCCGTTGCCGTCACGACCTGCCCGGCCGTGCCTTCGCTGATGCCCAGATCGGCCGCCATGGGCGTCAACAGGCCCGCGGGCAGGAATTCGGCCGAGACCAGGGCGAAGGTGGCGACCGACATGGAAATGACCGCCGCCCAGGTGCCGGTGCTCCAGCGGCTTGGCGCCGGAGCGTCGCCGTCCAGCGGAAGGATTGTGTCTGTCATAGAAGAGTCTCCAGAAATTTGGAGCGTCTTCATAAACCAGTCTTTTCGGACGATCTGTGTCCTACAATCCGAATTCCATGTCCGTTTGTCCGGAAACCATGCGACGGGCCGCGCCGGGCGAAGTGCCGGTGGTGCGCTTGAAGGCGCGGGCGAAGGAGGCTTCCGATTCATAGCCCAGCCGGGAAGCGGCTTCGGCAATGGTCAGCTCACCCTGGCCCAGCCATTCCTGGGCCAGCTGCATGCGCCAGCGCGTCAGGTAATGGGCCGCGCCCTCTCCCAACAGGGCGCTGAAGCGTTCGGCAAAGACCGAGCGCGATTGGCCGGCCGTGGCGGCAAGGCTTTCCACCGTCCAGCCATGGCCGGGGTCGCGATGCATGGCGGCCAGCGCCCGGCCCACATGCACGTCGCGGATCGCCGCCAGCCAGCCGGTGGTGGGTGAGCTGGTGCAATCGAACCAGCAGCGGATCAGCCTTGCGGTGAGCAGGTCCGCCATGCGCGACAGAATGGTGGCGCCGCCCATGCGGTGCTGGCTGGCCTCGGCGGTCATGGCCTCGAGCAGGGGCGCGATCACCGGGTCCTTGTTGGCGACGTCGCAGCTGCGGATCACTGGCGGCATGAGATCGAGCAGGGGATGGATAGCCCTTGCGCCCAGCACCATGGAGCCGCTGAACAGCGTGCTGGTCGGCCCGGTGCCGTCCTGCATGACCTCGCAGACATTGCCGCCAAAGCGGGTCACCTGGCAGCTCTTGATCGCGTTGCAGGGCACTTCGGGGGCGCTTGCCAGGCGGTGGGCTATGCCCTGGGGCAGCAGCACCAGGTCGCCCTGGTTCAGTTCCAGCCAGCCCTGCTGTTCGGTATAGAGCCAGCATGGCCCCGCGCTGACGAAATGGAAGCGGAGCAGGGGGTGGGCGGGAAACGCAATGCCCCAGGGATGGCGCAATTCGCAGCGGCCGTAATTGACCCCGCTCAGGCGGAAATCCTGCAGCACTTCGCTCAGCGCATCCATTGGCACGCTGGGCGATGGAGCAGGGTCGGACGGATGATCAAGCATGATCCGATATTATGCATTGATCGTCCTGCCGGCAAGGGCGGTTGGATGGACTTCTTCACAGAGTCATTCCCGCGAAAGCGGGAACCGCTGTTTCCTGATTTACGTCGTGCCATTCAGTAGACCTCATCCTGAGCTTGTCGAAGGACGAGGTCGTGGCACATGAGGCCTCCACTCGCCCGACCTCGTGGTTCGACAAGCTCACCATGAGGTCTATGGGGCTTCCAAAACAGAGGTTCCGCTTTCGCGGGAATGACCTGGTGGGTGTTCGTGGTACATCACCAAGCCTCGATTTCAGGGATACCCCCATCCCTTCCACCCACCGCATCTCCCTCGGGCTCGACCCGAGGGCCATTCTCAACATGGCACAAGCGGCGCGTGGCCCTCGGGTCAAGCCCGAGGGGAAAACCGGTGGGTGTAGGCTCTAAGCATCCACTGAGCGGACCAGCATGCTACTCCGCCGCCTGCACATGCCCGTCCGGGCAATCCTCGCTGCCCGCCAGCACCTTCTGCCCCAGCAGGACGGTGGTGAGCGCCAGCGCGGCGGAGACCACCGAGACCCAGAAGCCATTGGCGGGGCCATAGGTATCCACCACCCAGCCGGTGACAAAGGCGCCCAGCGCCATGCCGATACCGATGCCGGTCACTACCCAGGTAATGCCTTCGGTGAGGATGGCGGCCGGCACGCGCCGTTCGACCAGGCCGAAAGCGGTGATGAAGGTGGGCGAGATGGCGACGCCGCTGAAAAAGACGGCGAGAGCCAGCAGCGGCACGCTATGGGCGAAGAGCAGCGGGATGGCCGTTATTGCCAGCACGGAAAGGGCGATGGCCAATTGCCGTTCCAGCGCCATTTTGAGATTGAGCGCGCCGATGATCAGCCCCACCACGAAAGAGCCGACGGCATAGACCCCGATGACCAGACTCGCCGCGCCGGGCTGGCCCAATTCCTCGGTGATGGCGACGACGCTGACTTCGGCGGTGGCGAAAATAGCGCCGACAAAGATCAGGGCCAGGGTGATGATCTGCACCGGCCGCTGCCAGATGGCCGAGGCGCCCGAGGCTTCCGCGCCGCTGCGCGTCCTGGGCTGGGTGGCGCGCTGGATGATGAAGGCAAAGCCGCCCAGGGCCAGCAGCACCGTGCTGACCACCAGCCCCGCTTCGGGGAAGAGCGAAACGCTCAGCCCCACCGAAAGCGAGGCGCCGGCGATATAGACCAGCTCGTCAGCCGCCGATTCGAAGGCAAAGGCGGTGTTCAATTCCGGCCGGTCGCGGAACAATTCGCTCCAGCGGGCGCGCAGCATGGCCGGAAAGCTGGGCATGACCGAAGCGGCCAGGGCGGCGGCAAAAAGTGTCCAGGCCGGCCAGCCCTGGTTGGCGGCCAATACCAGGACGGCAAAGGCGATGACGGCGACGATGGTGGTGGGCGCCAGCACCCTTGCCTGGCCGAGCCGGTCGACCACGCGGGAAATCTGCGGCGCGAGCAGCGCATTGGTCAGCGCATAGGCCGCCGAAACGGCGCCGGCCAGCCAATATTCGCCATGGGTCTGGGACAGCATGGCCACGATCCCGATCGGCGCCATGGCGATGGGCATGCGGGCGAAAAAGCCCGCGCTGGCGAAGGCCTTGGCGCCGGGAGCCTTGAATATCTCTGCATAGGGGTTCGACATTTGAGGACATCCTCGACATGAATGAAAGGGCCCTCATGCAGTTCGCATACGGGGCGTATGAGAATTAGGTAATCGCATACGAAACGTATGTCAATTGACATTCGTCTCGTATGTGAATAGGTATGGGCATGGCACGCAGAACCCGCCAGGAAATGATCGTCGAGACCCGCGCCAAGCTGCTGGCAGCAGGGCGGCAGGCTTTTGCCACGCTCGGCTATGCCGAGGCCTCGATGGACGATTTCACCGCCGCAGCCGGGCTGACGCGCGGCGCGCTCTACCATCATTTCGGCGACAAGAAGGGGCTGTTCGAGGCCGTTGTCGCCCAGATCGACGGCGAAATGACCCTGCGCCTCAAGGACCGCGCCGCCCGCGCCCCGACCCGCTGGGAAGGCTTTGTCGAGGAGGGGATCGGCTATATCGAAATGGCGCTCGAGCCCGAAATCGCCCGCATCATGCTGCGCGAAGGCCCCGCGGTCATGGGCGATCCGGCCTCCTGGCCCAGCGCCAACGGCTGCATCATGGCGATGAAGGCCAGCCTCGACGCGCTCCTGGCCGAGGGCATTATCCGCGACGTCGATACCGAGGCCACCGCCCGCATGGCCAGCGGCGCCTCCTGCTATGCCGCGCAATGGATCGCCAATGCCGAGGACCCGGTCGCGACCTCCAAGCGCGCCACCGCCGCCTATCGCCATCTGGTCGAGGGGCTGTTGCGCGAGCAGCATTAGGCCCGGCGAAAAGCAAAACTTCGCCCATAAGCTGCTGAAAATGACGGGCCTGCCCCCGGCATCCCCGCTAGCCTTCACCCATGAGCAGTACGTCCGAATTCCTCTGGTACATTCCCAACGCCATCGAGCCCGGCCATCGCGGCGATACGGCCACGGGCGGCCATAACAGCCTCGAAACCCTCACCAGCCATGCCCTGGCGCTGGAACAGCATGGCTGGAAAGGCGCGCTGATCGGCACCGGCTGGGGCCGGCCTGACACCTTTACATTGGCTGCGGCGCTGGCGGCGCGCACCAGCACATTCGAGCCGCTGATCGCCATCCGCCCGGGCTATTGGCGCCCGGCCAATTTCGCCTCGGCCGCCGCCACGCTTGATCAACTGACCGGCGGACGGGTGCGGATCAATATCGTTTCGGGCCAGGACAATCTCGCCGCCTATGGCGATAGCGAGGGCGATCAGGCCCATCGCTATGCCCGCACAAGGGAGTTCATGCGGCTGGTGCGCCGGCTCTGGACCGAGGAAAATGTCACCGCTACGGGCGAGCATTTCCAGGTGGCCGGCTCCACCGTGGTGCCGCGCCTCGAAGCGCGGGGCGAGCGGCGCCATCCCCTTCTCTATTTCGGCGGCGCTTCGGAGGCGGCCGAGCGCGTGGCGGCCAGCGAGGCCGATGTGCAGCTGTTCTGGGGCGAGCCGCTCAACGGCATTGCCGAGCGGATCGGGCGGCTCAAGACCCTGAGCCGGACCCTCGACCGCGACCTGCCGCCGCTGCAATTCGGGCTGCGCATCACCACCCTGGTGCGCGACACGACCGCCGAGGCCTGGGCCGATGCCGAAGCCAAGGTCGCGGCCATGGCCAAGGGGCAGGGCGGGGGCTGGAGCGATCACAAGCGGGCCGTGGCGGTCGGGCAGCAACGCCTGCTCGATCTCCAGGCCCAGGGCGATGTGCTCGACGACAATCTCTATACCGCTCCGGGCCGGCATGGCGGGGGCGGCGCGGGCACGACCTGGCTGGTCGGCTCAGCCGCCGATGTCGCCGCTTCGCTACGCAAATATCAAGCGCTGGGCATCACCCATTTCGTGCTGTCGGACACGCCTTATCTCGGCGAGATCAAGCGGCAGGGTGAGCAGTTATTGCCGCTATTGCGAGGGTGAAGGGCTGGGTTGAATCCGATAGTCGGGGAGCCCCGATCCGCCTCCCTCCCCCTTGAGGGGAGGGATTGAGGGTGGGGGTTCTG
>DATMSY010000062.1:0-8095 GCA_035565135.1 Devosia sp. | reverse complement strand
TCCCGCGAAAGCGGGAACCTCTGTTTTCTCATCCTGACCACCCGAAACGGAGGTTCCCGCTTTCGCGGGAATGACTCCGTGGGCGGGGCAGTTTCGGCAGGAAGCAGTTATTCCGCCCCGCCGCCCGCGGTTTGCAGCCAGGCCTCGCCGCAGGATTTAGCCAGTTCGCGGATGCGCAGGATATAGCTCTGGCGCTCCGTCACCGAGATCACGCCGCGCGCATCGAGCAGGTTGAAATTGTGCGCGGCCTTGAGCACTTGCTCATAGGCGGGGATCGCCATGGTCTGGCGGTTCCCACCGGCATAGCCTTTTTCGAGCACGGCACGGCATTCCTTTTCCGCATCCGCGAAATGGCGGAACAGCATTTCGGTGTCGGCCGCCTCGAAATTGTATTTGCTGGATTCCTGCTCGTTCTGCAGGAACACATCGGCATAAGTCACCTTGGCGTCGCCCACACCGCCATTGAAGTTGAGTTCCATGATGGAATCGACGTTCTGCAGGTAGCAGGCCAGGCGCTCCAGACCATAGGTCAATTCGCCCGACACCGGATTGCACTCAAAGCCGGCGACTTGCTGAAAATAGGTGAACTGGCTGACTTCCATGCCGTCGCACCACACTTCCCAGCCCAGCCCCCAGGCGCCCAAAGTGGGGTTTTCCCAATCGTCTTCAACGAAGCGCAGGTCGTGCACGGCCGGATCGATGCCGATAGCATAGAGCGACTTCAAATAGAGGTCCTGGATATTGGCCGGAGACGGCTTCAGGATCACCTGGAACTGGTAATAATGCTGCAGGCGATTGGGGTTTTCGCCATAGCGCCCGTCCTTGGGACGGCGCGAGGGCTGCGCATAGGCCGCGTTCCATGGCTTGGGGCCCAGGGCGCGCAGGACAGTTGCCGTGTGCGAGGTACCGGCACCCATGGGCATGTCATAGGGCTGCAGGATGACACAACCCTGCTCCGCCCAGAATTGCTGCAGCGTGAGGATGAGGCCCTGGAACGAATTCTTGGGGTCCATGTGCGCGGGGCGGTCGGTCATATCGGAACTATCCTGTTGTCGCGCCAAACCTCTAGTTTGAGCATTGGGGGCGGTCAACGGCGATTGTCGCGGTCTTTTTCGTTGGGGCGGAAAGTGCCGTCGTCATCGCGCTTGAGATCGATGACGCCCGGCTGCTGGCGCTCGCGCAGATCGCGCTCGCGGCGAAGCTGACGGGCGGCCTCGTCATCGGCCTTGAACTGGTCTTTCCAATCGCGCCAAATCTTGCGTATTCCCAAATAGATAGCGGCAAAGATCAGAGCGAAAATCAGGATGCGGATGATAAAGCCGGTCATGCGCTAAAGCCCAAATCGCGCCCAGATGGCGCGGTCCTCGATGGTGGCGGCAACATCGGCGGAAAGGCCCGACGCCGAAAAACCAAAGCGCGGCAGGCTGAACCAGGCGCGTTTGGGTTCGATCATCTTGAGTTCCACATCCTTGCCATAGCGGGTGTGGAGGATTTCGTGAATATCGCCCAGCGTATCGATCAGGCCAAGCTCGATACCGCGCACGCCTGGCCACCATTCGCCGGTGAACAGCACATCGTCGGCGGCCTTCAACTTGGCGCCGCGTCGCGTTTTGACCACGTCGATGAAGACGTTATGAATGTCCAATTCGAACTGCTTGATGCGGTCCACGTCGCTCTGCTTTTCGGGCAGGAAGGGATCGAGCGTCGACTTGTTGATCCCGGCTGTATGGACGCGGCGTTCGACACCCAGTTTTTCCAGCGCACCGACGAAACCGAAGCCGGCCATGATCACGCCGATCGATCCGACGATGGAGGATGGATCGGCGATGATCTCGTCGCCCGCAACAGCGATGAAATAGCCACCAGAGGCGGCGGCATCCTCGACGAAGACCAGCACGGGCTTGTTGTGTTCATCGGCCAGGTCGCGGATGCGCTTGCCGATCAACCGGCTCTGCACGGGCGAGCCGCCAGGTGAATTGACGATAATGGCGACGGCGGGGGCCGATTTGATGGCAAAGGCACGCTTGAGCAGCGGCGCGACGGTCGCAATATTGAGCCGGCCCTGGCGTTGCTCAGCGGCGATGACGCCATGCAGCCGCACGACGGGAATGACGGGAGCACGCCGAACCAGACGGCTGAGCCAGTTGCGCGGCTTGCTGGGCATTGCGGCCATGCAGTTTCCTCCAAGGTTTGCGGCCAGATTTAGGATGGGTGGGGCCCGATTACCAGTCGAGCCGGGCAATCCCACGAAAGATTGCATCGAACTCGGGCTGGAAGGCGCGGCCCTCGACGTCGTGCAGGGCGCGGCTGGCCAGCATGCGCAGCGGCGCGCGCGAGCCCTTGATGCCGCGCAGCAGCACGCGGCTGACCGGCGCTTCCGGGCGCGGCGTCAACGGCAGCATCGTCAGAGCGCCGAACCTTTGCGTAAAGGCTGAGAGCAATGGGGACAGGCTCTCGATGGGATAGATGAAAATGACCTCGCCATTGGCGGCGGCAGAGGTGGCGGCGGTGCGAACCCAGAGGTCGAGTGCCGCCGCGTCCATATGGCGGGCGGCAGCACGGTTTCCGGCCGTAGCGAGCGTTCCGGCGCCGGATTCGAAGAAGGGCGGATTGGCGATGACGCTGTCATAGCGATTTTCGCCAAGACCAGCTGCCTTGCGCTCGGCGCCTTTGGCAGTGACATCGGCCTCGATCACGGCGGCGCGGGCGGCAAAGCCATTGGTCGCGGCATTATCGCGCGCCAGGGCGGCCATTTCGGGGTTCTGTTCCACCAGGGTCGCCTGGCAGGCGGGGGCATGGGCCAGGGCCACGAAGGCCGCCGTGCCGACGCCGCTGCCCAGATCGAGCAGGCGTTCGGTGCCTTCAGCAACCGCCGCGCCAAGCAGCACGCTATCCAATCCGGCGCGAAAGCCCCGCTGGGGCTGCGACAGAGTGATCCTGCCACCCAAAAAGGCGTCGCGTGTTATTGTTTGGTGTTTTACAAAGCCGTGTGGCTGGTCTAGGGACATCGCACCCGAAAAAGCCGGTTTGGTGCGACCATATATGCGCAGATGCGGCGGGCTCAACCTGATTTGCCGATTGCGGCAAACGAGGATGGAATAGTGGTGTCAGTGCTGACCCAGATGCGAGAGGCGCAAAGCGCCACGCCGATCGAACGGCTTGTTGCCGCCACCGAAGCCGACATGGCCAAGGTTAACGAGCTGATTCTGTCGCGCGCCGAATCGCATGTCGAAATGGTGCCCGAGCTGGCCCGCTATCTGATCGAGAGCGGCGGCAAGCGCCTGCGCCCCATGCTGACCGTGGCGGCAGCGGCTCTCTTCGCCCGGGGCAATGGCAGCGCGGTCAATTTCGCGGCGGCCGTCGAATTCATGCACAATGCCACCCTGCTGCATGACGATGTCGTCGACGATAGCGACATGCGCCGGGGCAAGCCGGCCGCCCGCATGGTCTGGGGCAACAAGGCCTCGATCCTGGTCGGCGATTTCCTGCTCGGCCAGGCCTTCATGATGATGGTGGAAACCGGCGATATCGCTTCGCTCGGCGTGCTGTCGGCCGCCTCCGCGGTCATGGCCGAGGGCGAAGTGTTCCAGCTGGCCAAGACGGGTGATCTCGAAACCACTGCCGACGATTATGCCGAGGTGATCCGCGCCAAGACCGCCGTCCTGTTCGAGGCCGCCTGTAAGGTGGGCGCCATGGCTGGCGGGGCCGATACGGCTGGCGCCGAGGCGCTGGGCGTTTATGGGCTCGAGCTGGGCAAGGCATTCCAGCTGGTCGACGACGCGCTCGACTATGGCGGGCAAAGCGGCACGCTGGGCAAGAATACCGGCGACGATCTGCGCGAAGGCAAGATGACGCTGCCGGTGATTCTGGCGCTGGCCGATGGCAGCGAGGCCGAACGGGCCGTGATCTCAGGCGCACTGGGCAATGCCGAGGCAAGCGCCGAAGAAGTCGCCGCCGTAGTGGCGATCATGGAACGCCACAAGACGCTGGAGCGCACGCTGGAACAGGCCCAGGCCCATGCCCGCGCCGCCCAGGATGCACTGCGCACCCTGCCGGCGTCGGAAATGCGCGTGCTGCTGAGCGACGTGGTCGAGTTCAGCGTGATGCGGGCGTTTTAGGGGGACACAGACCGCTTTGCCTATGTCGGGCACACCAGCAACACTCTTTAGATTTCGCTCGCTGCTCGATGACAGCGGCGCGCTTTTCAAACGTGAACTTGGTGCTCTAGCAGACGGATATCTTTATTCACCTCCATTCGGCTCCATGAATGATCCGATGGAAGCGTATTACGAAACCGATAAAGCCAGCGCGGATATTATCGATGGCCTGCTAAGGCACACCGGCTTTAGGTCGAATGAGATTTACAAACTTATCCGAGAGGAAACTGATAAGTTTGCTCTGATCTCCTTTTCGAGCACGCACAAAGCCCCGCCAATGTGGGCGTACTATGCGAGCAATTTCGCAGGAATGTGCCTGGAATTCGATACTGAACTACTACGCGTCGGAGACTTAAGAGGAGAGAGGCTTCGGCCTGTTACCTATGCTCGGCATCCTTTGCCACCACTCTCGTTGGCAGATATCGACAAGATGCAAGCCTCTGTGGAGGCTCGTCTCAGTCGAAAACGCATTGAGTGGCGTCACGAAGAAGAATGGCGCTATTTGACCGGTGAGGTTGGCAAAAAGCACTACTTAGACGACGCTCTGTTGCGAGTGTTTTTGGGTCCGAGGATTAAGGCCGAACACGAAGCGAAGATATGTCAGTTGCTTCGGCGACGACCGACCGAAGTGCTGAAGGGCGACGTAGTAGGTTACGAGTTGCAGTTTCGTACTATTCAGGCTGCTTGCCCTTTAGCGGAGTGCGAGAAGGTTGGGGGCGGAAGTTTTCGAGTACCCGACGAAGCTTACCGAGACGAAGAAATCACCAAACTGCTATCTCATCGCATAAATGACCTTGTCTCCCTATGCGACCGTCACAGCATCCGACCTAACTCTGAAGAGTTTTTGTGCTTTGGCGTTTCAGCTAAGCCAAAACCACATCTCTATATGTGGACCACCTACAAGCTACGCAGTGGTCGGATTCATCACCACAAACACTCTTTCGATCATAATCTTAGAGAACTTGATCTCGACTAGGAATTCATGTCCCCAACACGGGCGCTGCGGCGACCCAGTGATCGGGGTGGCTTGCTCGCATCACTTGCGCCGCCAGATGCGCCTGCCCACTAGATCCGAAAAGACCAAACACTGTCGCTCCGGACCCAGACATGCGCGCGAGAATACAGCCTCGGCTTTCGGCCAGTTCCTCGACGATCTCCCCAATGACCGGCACCAGCTTGATGGCGGGCGGTTCCAGATCATTGCGGGTTTCGGCCAGCCAGATGCCGAGCTGGGCAGGGCGAGTCAGCGGCGTGGGCAGCGCGGGTAGCGGATAATTGTCATGCGTGCGCAGGCGCCGGAACACGTCGGCAGTGGCCAGCGGCACCATGGGATTGACCAGCACGATGTGCAACTCGGGAAATTCGGGCAGTGGGGCAAGGATTTCGCCGATGCCGCGCGCCACCAATGGCCGGGACAGCAGGCAGGCCGGAACATCGGCGCCCAGCTGCGCCGCGAGAGCCGAAAGCTCCGCGATGGGGATGGATTGGCTCGACAACCCCGCCATGAGGCGCAATGCAGCAGCGGCATCGGCGGAGCCGCCCCCAATGCCGGCGGCGACAGGCAGGGATTTGTGGAGGGTCAGCGCCAAGCCGGTTTCGACCGCGCCGGGCCAGCGGGCGCGGAAGGCGGCGACGGCGCGCGACACCAGATTGGTCTCGCCATTACCCAGCCCCCCGGCGAAGGGGCCGGCAATGGTAAGGCTATCGCCCGGCGCGGGAACGGCCTCGATCTCGTCGGCGACATCGGCAAAGACGATGAGGCTTTCGAGATCGTGATAGCCATCCTCGCGGCGGCGGGTGATGTGCAGCGCCAGATTGATCTTGGCCGGCGCCGCCTGGAAGTAAGGCTGAGACATCCGCGGCTAGTTGGCGACGGACTGGGATGCGTCCTCGGCAACCGGCTCGTCATGGTCGGTATCGGCGGTGTCTTCGGTCAGGCCATTGGCGAGCTTGGGGGCGACCCGCGCCTTCACATTGCCTTCCTGATCGACCGAGGCGGCCACGTTCCACTGGAACTTGGCTTCGAGGCGCCGCCCGGCTTTCCAATAGGCGTCGCCCAGATGGTCGTTGATCTCGGCATCATTGGGACGCAGCAGCACGGCCTGTTCGAGCGTGGCGACCGCTTCATCCATGCGGCCGAGCTTGTAGAAAGCCCAGCCCAGCGAATCGACGATATAGCCATCCTGCGGCACGGCCTTGACGGCTTTCTCGATCATTTCCAGAGCCGGTTCCAGGTTCATGTCCTGGTCGATCCAGCTATAGCCGAGATAGTTCAGCACCTGGGGCTGGTCGGGATTGAGCTTGAGCGCTTCGAGGAAATCGGCCTCGGCCTTGGGCCATTGCTTGGCCCGCTCATAGGCGATGCCGCGCACATAGTAGAACCGCCAATCGGAAGCGTTTTCGCCGCCGGTCAGTTCCAGCGCCTTGGTATAGGCATCGGCGGCGGGCACATATTGCTCGTCATAGCGCAAGAGATCGCCCAGCACCGAAACCGCATCGAGATCGTCGGGGCGCGTGGCCACGATATTGCCCAGCCGGCGCAAGGCCTCGGCGCGGTCGCCGGTAGCGTCGAGATTCTGCGCGACGCGGACCACCGCGGTCGATTTCATGACCGATGTGGCCGGAACCGCCTCATAGATGCGATTGGCCGCATTGTGCTGGCCGGCGCTATCGAGCAATTGCCCCAGCGCCAGCGAAATCACATCAGCCGATGGGTCGAGATAGAGCCCCATGCGCAGGAAGACCAGCGCCAGATCGAGGCTGCCATCGCGCGACAGGGCCACGCCGATGCCATGAAACATTTCGGCGGCGCCGACCTGCACATTGGTAGCGAAAATGCCCGGACGCTGCCCGGCTTCGATGGCCTGCTTGACGCGGGTGACGATGGGGTGGGTCAGCCCGCGTTCCTCGAACTGGGCGATAACATCCTTGGCCTCGTCGAACCGGCCGGCATTGGCGAGGATGCGGGCATAGACCTCGACAATGCGCGCGACGAAGGGCTCGGCATCATAGGCCTTGCCGGCCAGGGCAATGGCCTTGTCGGTCTCCCCGGCAGCCTCGGCCATCAAGGCGCGATGGAAGACCAGGAAATCCTCGAGGCCATTGGCGCCCAGCTTGTCGAGCAGGGCTTCGGCCTCGGAAAAGCGATTGTCGCCCACCAGCGCCCAGGCCTGCAGAATACCGGCGGTGATGCCGGTAAAGCTGTCCTGGCCGATGGCGCCGAGCATTTTTTCGGCCGCGTCATAGCGGCGCTCTTTGAGCGCTTCGGTGGCAACCACCAGTTCGCCCAGCTCATTGCGCGGATCGAGTTCGAGCAGATGCTTGGCGGTGGCGGCGGCCTGGCCGATCTGGCCGTCGACGGCAAAGCCGATAAACGCGCGCTCGACCAGCACCGGATTGTCCCAATCGGCCTGCGCAGCCTGGTTGAAATAGCGCGCGGCTTCTTCGGTACGCATGTCCTTGAGCGCCTGCTGGCCGGCCATATAGGAGCCGGTAACGCTGGAGCGGAACAGGGACAGCATATCGAGGGACTGGTTAGACTTGGTCTGGGCGGCCAGGGGGGCGGCAAATGCCGCCAACATCAGCACCACAAGGGCGGGTCGCGCGAGACGGTTCACGAGCAATGTCACGAGGCTTAATTCTCCGGAGGCCTTATCCAGCCAGTTCTGGCGGGCAAGATTGTCCGTTTTGCGACTGCGCCGCAAGGCGCGATGCAGTCACAATCGGATGTAGTGGCGATATCGGCTTGGCCGCGCCGAAGGCGCTGTGACATAAGGAAGGTCATGGCTCAAGAACCTTTCCTCAATCACGATGACATGGTCGGCATGCTCGACTGGTATCGCGCTGCCGGCGTTGATGTCGCCGTGGGCGAGGAACCGGTCGATCGCTTCGCCCAGCGCCCGCCGGTGCGGGCCGCCATGGCCCCGCCCGTTGCGGCG
>DATMSY010000061.1:0-5725 GCA_035565135.1 Devosia sp. | reverse complement strand
ACGGTGTCATTCCCGCGAAAGCGGGAACCTCCGTTTAGCGATATCAGGAAGGGTAACAGGGGTTCCCGCTTTCGCGGGAATAACCCGGTGGTGGAACCCTAGTAGCGGATCGCCACATACATCCCCATAAACAGCAGCCCGGTGATAAACGCCCAGCCAAATGCCACCAGCGCGGCCACCAGCATGGAGGTCATCGACAGTGAGCCATTGTCCTCCTGGCTCCAGCCCATCTGCAGCATGATATAGGGCCCGCAGACAAAGCTCATGGCCAGATTGCCCATCGAGCCGGCAAAGGTCACCCCGTCATAGCGCAGCATGGCCTGTTGCCGCGCCAGCCATTGGTAGAGATGCGTCCCCGCCCCTGCCACGCACAGCCCGATACCGATAAGAAACGCCGCCAGCAGCAATTCCTTGACCATGCCCAACCGCCCTGTTGCGCCCCGATATTCATCACATCGGGAACCAATATTAACCCTTCATTAAGCATATTGGCCGCCCTATCGCTTGTCACCTCCGCTCGCCAAATCTGGTTAATTCTGGTCATGAGCCCGCAATCGGCGCCCGCCACACCACGCCATGCCCCGCCATCCCTAGCGTTCAACCTGGCCGGCATCGCCGTTCTGGCCCTGCTGCTGGCCGTGGGCGCCGCCTATCTCATCGATGAAATGGGCCGCACCACGCGCGTTCCCACACCCTCGCTCGAGGACGCCAACCCCATCGTGCAGACCATTTCGGGCCGCGAGCTGACCATTCCCACATCCTGGTTCCGCTATGGCGAGCAGATCCGCGACGGCTTCACCAACCAGATCGACCTGACCGTGATGTTCGCGCCCGATGACGCCGCCGCCCTGCCCGTCCAGGTCATGCTGCTGCCCCGCAGCCGCGCGCGCACCAGCAGCGCCCTGCTCGACGCAGTCTATCTGCATCAATTTGGTGATGAAACCCTGGCCGGCATTCCCGGCCTCGTCGGCAAGCCCCTCGGCGCCGCCGCCGGCTATGAAGGCGAACGCGTCTGGTACGACCCGCTCTCGGCCAATCCCTTCGTCGCCAAATGCATGGCCCCCATCAGCCCCGGCGCCC
The DNA here is from genome assembly GCA_035565135.1 of Devosia sp. Classification (GTDB taxonomy): domain Bacteria; phylum Pseudomonadota; class Alphaproteobacteria; order Rhizobiales; family Devosiaceae; genus Devosia. The sequence continues at coordinate 4,645 of DATMSY010000061.1, read as the reverse complement.
CCGAACAATGCGTGCGCACCGTCTACCTGCCCAGCGGCATAGCCGCCGTCTACGCCTTCGACGCCACGGCATTGCGATCCTGGCGCCAGTTCGACGAACACATGCAGCAATGGCTGGAAAAAATCGGGGCTTGGTAGGCGGCTTCTAGATCACCCCACCCACGAAGCCTCCCCTCGCCCCTTGAGGGAGAGGGACGGCATTTCTGCGTTCAGCAGAAATGACAGGGTGAGGGGTACTGCGCCCGCTCATGCCAGAAGTGCAGAAGAGACCCCCTCATCCCAACCGAATTCGCATTGGCGAATTCGGTGACCCTGCGGGCACCTTCTCCCACGAGGGGAGAAGGGAAGGCTCAGCGGCTCACTCACAATGTCATTCCCGCGAAAGCGGGAACCTCTGTTTGCTTAGACCCACTTTCGCAAGGATGACCTTGCGGGCAAAAAGCCTCAAACTTCGTCCAGATCGATATCCAAAATCGACATATTGAAGATGTACGACTTGTCGCCATCCTCGTCGTCCACATGAATAAGCCCGATCGATTCATCGCCGATAAAGACCTCGACGGAATCGTTGAGCTTGGCGCGGGGCCGCACGTCGATATTTCTGTTGTTGAATTTCAATTGCAGGAATTTCTGCAGCTTGATGATCTCGGGATGGTTCACGATGCGTATCCTGCTGATTTGCGTTAGCCGGCAATCTAGTCACCCGATAAACGCACACAACCCCTGTTCCGTCCCATTTTAGCGGTGACAAGCCGCGATGAACAGTTGCAGCGGTGCAAAGTCAGAGCGCCCGGCTCCCCGGGGCCCAACACCGCCCCACCCACAAGGTCATCCCGGCGCAGGCCGGGATCCATGCTGAAGGCCTTGGTGCATCAGCGGATTTACACTCCCCACAATGTCATTCCCGCGAAAGCGGGAACCTCTGTTTACCTTGCCACCCCCCAAAAAGGGAGGTTCCCGCTTTCGCGGGAATGACATTGTGTTTCAATGCAAATTCAGAGGAAAGGCCCAACAGCCCCAGTAGACCTCATCCTGAGCCTGTCGAAGGACGAGGTCGTGGCACTGAAGCCTCAGCGTACCCGACCTCGTGGCTCGACAAGCTCACCATGAGGTCTCTAAACCACCAGTGATCAGCCGTTCAGATCGTGGACTAGAAATTCCTGATCCATCACCAGCGCCGGCTGCGCACAGCCCGCCTCGCCAATCACCTTGGCCGGAACACCCGCCACGGTCACGCGCGGCGGCACTTCCTTGAGCACCACCGAACCGGCCCCGATCCGCGAGCAATCGCCAATCCGGATATTGCCCAAGACCTTGGCCCCCGCCCCGATCAGCACGCCATTGCCGATCTTGGGATGCCGGTCCTGGTCCGACTTGCCCGTGCCGCCCAGCGTCACATTCTGCAGCATCGAGACGTTGTCGCCGACCGTCGCCGTTTCCCCGATCACCAGCCCCGTGCCATGGTCGAGCATGATGCCCTTGCCCATCGGCACCGCCGGGTTGATATCCACCTGGAACACCTGGCTGGCCCGGCTTTGCAGGTAAAGCGCAAAATCCCGCCGCCCGGCCAGATACATGGCATGGGCAAATCGATGCGTCTGGATGGCCTGATAGCCCTTGAAGAACAGCAACGGCTCGATTGCGCGGTGGCAGGCGGGGTCGCGCTCCAGCGTTGCCGCCAGGTCGATCCGCGCCGCCTGCCCGATATCGGGGAAATCCGCGATCATCTCGGCAAAGGCCTGCCGGATCAGATCGGCCGAAACATCGTCATGGTCGAGCCGCGCCGCAAGGCGATGCCCCAGCGCCTGCTCGAACGTCTCGTGATTGAGAATCGACGATATCGCCATGTTCGACAGCGAAGGCTCAGCCGCCACGATCTGCCTTGCTCCGGCGCGCACGGCTTCCCAAACGGGGTCCACGGCCTGGATTTCAGCTGATTTCTTGGCGCTGACGCTCATCGGGCGAACTCCGCTTCATCGAGATTTACCGATATAAGCCATCTCATGCTCTGAAACAAAGCCCTTGCGGGCCATTTGGTTCACGATTGGCTGTTGGCCGGCAATGTTCTGCCCAAAAACTCTATCGCAGCAGCCTTGAATTTTGCGTCACCGGTCGCCCGCATATGATCGCGCTTGGGAATGACGAAGGCTTCCGCTCCCCGGATCAGTTCCGCCAGCGGCGCGGGCGACCCCGCCATTTCATCGGCCTCGCCCACCGCCACCAGCACCGGCACATTGATCCGCCGCACATCGGCCCGCGCCATGGGCTCGCGCGATGTCTCCATGCAGGCCGCCAGCGCCTCCCGGTCCGCACCGGTATGCTCGGCAAAAATCCGGAACTGCCGCGCCGTCGGATGCGTCAGCCCCGCCAGCGCCGGCGCCCGCAATCCGGCAATGATGTCATTGCCGTCGCTGAGCCCATTGATCAGGTTCATCCCCATGCCCCCGAATATGGCGCATGCTACCCGCTCCTCATCCTGGAAGGCCATGAATGCCGCGATCCGCGCGCCCATCGAATAGCCCAGCAGAGCCGCTTTCTCGATCCCCAGATGGTCGAGCAGCGCCACTGCATCCTTGGCCATCACCCCCGGATAATAGGCATCGGGGTCATAGGGCTTGTCCGATTGCCCATGCCCGCGATTATCCAGCGTAATCGCCCGGTATCCGGCCCCTGTCAGCGCCTCGACCCAGCCCGTATCGATCCAGTTGACCTTCCCGCTCGAGGCAAAGCCATGGATGCACAAAACCGGTGCGCCATCCCCGAAAGACTCGTAGGCCAGGCTCAGGCCATCGGATTGGAAATTTGGCAAATCTGTCACTCTGGAGCGTGTCAATGTGAACAGTCTGCTAACCTATTCGCCCAATCGGTGTCACCTGTTTGCGCATATGTGAACGCCTTGAAGACCTTTCTTTCGCCCCGCCCATTGTTTATGGTCCGGCCCACCAAATCATCTATCCAGGTTATCCCCGATGGCAGCCCACGGCACCACGCCCCACTTCCACAACACCGAAGGCCTCCGCCAGATCGAGGTCGGGTCCAAGGAATTCCAGTGCGTCGGCGCCCTGCCGCCCTTCGACCACCCCCATATCTTCATCGACATGGGCAAGGACAGTGAAGCCGTCTGCCCCTATTGCTCGACCCATTACGTCTACAATCCCGCCCTCGCCGCGGGCACGGCCAATCCCCTCTCTGCCATCTATCACGCTGACGCCGCTTGAGTTTTTTCTAAAATGACCGGAAACGGCCGCACCTTCTTCATCGCGGGTGCCGGCATCTCGGGACTGACGCTGGCTTTGGCGCTCGCCAAGTTCGGCGCCAATGTCACCGTGCTCGAGCGCAATGCCGCGCCGTCCGAATTCGGCGCGGGCCTGCAGATCAGCCCCAATGCCCGCCGCATTCTCGACCGCCTCGGCCTCGACGAGGCCATCGCGGCCAATAGCCTTGAGCCCGCCGGCATCGACCTCTACCCGCCGCGCGCCAAACGCCCGCTGATGACGCTGGAACTGGGCGCCATCATGCGCCAACGCTTCGGCGCCCCCTACGCCGTCATGCACCGCGCCGACCTCGCCGACGCCCTCCACAAGGCCACGCGGCGCTTTGCCAACATAGATATCCTCTACGGCATCCGCTCGTGGGATACTGTCCCCCAGGCAAATGGCGTCACGATAACAATCGAAGATGCCAATGGCCAAACCCGTTCCCTGCGTGGCGACGCATTGATCGGGGCCGATGGCGTGCATTCAAAAACCCGCACGACGCTGCTCAATGGTCCACCCGCCACCTGGCGCGGCCGCGTCGCCTGGCGCACCCTCCTGCCCTTCGAGGTCCTCGCCGGCCAGATCGCGCTCGACCGCGTCTCCGTGCTGTTCGCCCCCAATTACCACGCCGTCTGCTACCCGCTGCCGCACCGCCAGCAGGTCAATATCGCCCTCTTCGCTACGGCCTCGAATCGCGACGAACTGCCCGACCAGGGCACGCCCCACCTACCCCGCCGCCGACCCGCCAGGCTCGAAGCCATCCGCGCCGCGGCCGGCCAGAGCTGGACGCCCTGGCCCCTCTACACCGTCGATTCCCCTGCCTGGCACCGCGAAAATATCGGCCTTATCGGCGACGCCGCCCACGCCATGCTCCCCTTCCAGGCCCAGGGCGCCGCCATGGGCATCGAAGACGCCGCCGTCCTCGCCCCCCTGCTGATCGAAGAGCCAAATGCCGCGGCTTCCTTCGCCAAATTCGACGCCATCCGCCGCCCTCGCGTCGAGCGCGTCGCCAAGGTTTCCCGCTCCAACGGCAAGATTTTTCATCTTCCCTGGCCCCTCAGCACCGCCCGCAACCTGGTCATATCGGCCCAGGGCCCGCGCGGTCACCTCAAGCGCCTCGCATGGCTCTACGGGCATGGTGCGCAGCCCTAAGGCCTTGAATCATCCCGCGAAGCACCCGAGTTAAACCTCTGAAGAGATTCAGCTTCCCGCCGCTTCAACCTGTCGCGCATACCACCCCCAGCACCCTTCGGCCTTGCTTTGGCCGATCCGGCTGTGTCAACTGCGCGACACCAACCAGCCCGCTGGGGCCCTGAAAATCAGAAGGTTAGCGCCACTTTATGCAAGCTGCGACCCGCTCCCGCCTGACGCTGGCCTGTATCCTGGTCA
>DATMSY010000060.1:0-21723 GCA_035565135.1 Devosia sp. | reverse complement strand
CAAGCTTGCCCTCTTCCATCGTGGGAGAGAGCGCCGGCATGGTGATTTCAATCGGCATCTCGTCTCTCCTTACGAGCGGTACGTCACGGCATTGACCGCCGCGATGACTTCATCGACGTTCGGCAGCGCCAGCTTTTCGAGGTTGGCGGCGTAGGGCATTGGAACATCCTTGCCGGTCACGCGCATGACGGGGGCGTCGAGATAATCGAAAGCCTGTTCCATGACGCGGGCCGAGAGTTCGGCGCCGATGCCGCCCTGCGGCCAGCCCTCTTCCACAGTCACCAGGCGCCCGGTCTTCTTGACAGATTCGATCACCGTGGCGCTGTCGAGTGGGCGCAGCGTACGCAGATCGATCAGTTCGACATCGACGCCGGCAGCGACCAGCTTTTCGGTGGCCTGGGTGGCGTAGCGCATGCCCATGGAGAAGGAGACGATGGTGACATCGGCGCCCTTACGAGCGATGCGCGCCTTGCCGATCGGCAGCAGGAAGTCATCGACCTTGGGCACAAGACCGGTCGAGCCGTAGAGGATTTCGTTCTCGAGGAACACCACCGGATTGGGCGAACGAATGGCTGATTTCAGCAGGCCCTTGGCGTCGGCGGCGCTATAGGGCGCGATGACCGTGAGGCCGGGAACATGGCTATACCAGGCCGAATAATCCTGGCTGTGCTGCGCGCCCACGCGGGCGGCGGCGCCGTTGGGGCCGCGGAATACCATGGGCGCGGTCACCTGGCCGCCCGACATATAGAGCTGCTTGGCGGCCGAGTTGATGATCTGGTCGATTGCCTGCATGGCAAAGTTCCAGGTCATGAATTCAACGATCGGCTTGAGGCCGGCAAAAGCTGCGCCGACGGCGAGACCGGCAAAACCATGCTCGGTGATCGGGGTATCGATAACGCGCTCGGGCCCAAATTCCTGCAGCAGGTTCTGCGTGATCTTGTAGGCGCCCTGATATTCGGCGACCTCCTCACCCATGATGAAGACGTCCTTGTCGCGGCGGAGCTCTTCGGCCATGGCCTCGTTCAGCGCCTGGCGCACGGTCATCTCGACCATTTCGACGCCTTCGGGCAGGTCGGGATCATTCGCCGCCTCGAATTTGGGCGCAGCGGGTACTGTGGCTGCAGCGGGTGCGGCCTCAGCAGCCTTTTCCGCCGGCACCACTGGTGCCTCAGCGGGCTCGGGCGCCGTCTGGGCGGCCGGCGCGGCTTCGGCCGTTTCGCCTTCGGCCAGCACCAGGGCGATGGGGGTATTGACCTTCACCCCTTCGGTGCCCTCGGCAACCAGCAATTCCTTGACCACGCCTTCATCGACCGACTCGACTTCCATCGTTGCCTTGTCGGTTTCGATTTCGGCCAATACGTCGCCGGATTTCACACTGTCGCCGACCTTGACCAGCCACTTGGACAGTTTGCCCTCTTCCATGGTGGGCGACAGCGCAGGCATCAGAATTTGGGGCATTTAACTCTCCAGCGAGGGGGCGCCGGGCATCGCGGCCACGCGGCGGGCAGGAATTTCAGGATGGGATAGATTAAAGGCAGTGGTGCTCTCGGCCTGCGCCGGGCGGTTGGCTGAAAAACCACTCAGCACGAGGCCAAGCACCAGAAAGATCAGGAAGGCGATGACAGCGCGCTTGTAGATCGCCAGCGGCGCAGCCGCTTGCGGGCCGGCCTTGGCCTCTAGCTTGCTGAACTTCCACCAGCCGAGCGGAAAGAACGAGCCAATCTGCTCGCTGGCCGGCGCCAGGCGGGTGATCGCGATGGCCTGGACGACGGCCATGACCGCCGACAGGATGGCAAACAGCATGATGATGCCAAGCAGGATATTCATGCCGGTCTCCCACCGCGGTCGATGACAGATGCCGCGAGGAACTGGGCTACGCCCTCCTCCACGCGCTTGGCCAACGCCTTGGGCAAGGGCTCGTAGCCATTGGCCATCAGCACGGTCAGTTCGCGATAGCGAAGTTGCAGATAGATCAATGCGCGCAACGCCAGCGGCCAGGTGTCGAGGTCCCGCGCATAGGAGCGGACATCGGCCCGGTCATCGCCGAGATAGCTGCGTGCAAAAATCATCTGCTCGTCCGCTCCGAAGACATAGTCGAGAAAGTTGTAGTGATACTCGATGTCCCCATTGGGGCTCGTGCCCACGTCCAGCCCATGCGTAATGGACACGGGTACGCCGCTAATGCTCTCGACAATGTCGACAGGGCCACTCATCAGGCGCTGATAGTGATGTCGGTCCAAAGCTCGGACGCATCCGGCTCAGGATCATTGGTCGCGAAGTCTGCAGCTTCCGTCACGATGGCGCGGATTTCGGCTTCCGTGGCCTTGAGCGATTCTTCGGTGGCGTAGCCTTCGGCCAGCAGCCGCGCCTTGATCTGCTCGATCGGATCGCGTTCCTGGCGATACTTGGTCACTTCGTCCTTGGTGCGGTATTTCGCCGGGTCGGACATGGAATGGCCGCGGTAGCGATAGGTCAGCATTTCGAGGATGAACGGGCCCTTGCCCGAGCGGGCGTGCTCGATGGCGCGCTTGGCGGCATCATAGACCATGCGCACATCCATACCGTCGACCTGCTCGCCCGGAATGTCGAACGAAGCGCCGCGCTTGGAGAAATCGGTGGTTGCCGAGGAGCGCTCGATCGAGGTGCCCATGGCGTATTTGTTGTTCTCGATGATGAACACGACCGGCAGGTTCCAGAGCTTGGCCATGTTGAAGCTCTCATAGACCTGACCCTGATTGGCCGCGCCGTCGCCGAAATAGGCGATGGAGACCGAGCCGTCGCCCTTGTATTTGGCCGCAAACCCCAGGCCCGTGCCCAGCGCTGCCTGCGCGCCCACAATGCCGTTGCCGCCATAGAAGCGGTGTTCATTGGAGAACATGTGCATCGAGCCGCCCTTGCCTTTCGACAGGCCGCCCTGGCGCCCGGTCAGCTCGGCCATGACGCCCTTGGGGTCGAGGCCCATGACCAGCATATGGCCGTGGTCACGATAGCCGGTGATCTGGGCATCCTTGCCCTTTTCGCTGGCCATGGTGATACCGGTAACGACGGCTTCCTGGCCGATATAAAGGTGGCAGAAGCCGCCGATCAGGCCCATGCCATACATCTGGCCGGCCTTTTCCTCGAAGCGGCGGATCAGCAGCATCTCGCGATAGGCTTCGAGCTCCTGTTCCTTGGTCAGCTGGGGTATATTGGATTGCGTCTTGGCCTTGGTGGCCACAGCCTTACGCGCCATAGGGGAACGCTCCGCATCGGAAATGGATTTGCCGCAGGGCCCGAATTGGCCACACAAGCGCATCATAGTGCAAGCGATTGGCGCAAAGCAATGCCCATCGAGCCAACGAAACTATCGCTAGAGGATTGAATCCGCTGCGATAATTGCGTTTAACTGATCTTTGGCTAATTCATCGAATTTACCGGAAAGTGGTTTACCGCTCACCGGATCGACCATGACGATAATGTCGTCCGCATTGGCCATGTTCAGCAGTGCCCGGGCGCGCTCGGTAACGATATCGGGATCAAGCCGCCGGCTATCCATCAGCGTCGAACGATGGCGGAACGCATCGATTTCGGCCTGCAATGCCGCCGAGCGGGATTTGAGCACATCGATATCGGCAAGGATCTGCTCACGATTCTCGATGCCGAACTGCCCGCTGATCGCCGAATAGGCCAGATAGCCCTGAAAACCCAGCAAGGCCACAGTCATTGCCAGTGGACGCCAAAAGGGCGGACGTTTGAGACGGGTGGGCATGGGCAAACCGATACTGAACGCCGATCAGTATGGCTGACAATGCCTTAACACGGGGTTTCGCAACGCATGCTTCCGCATGCGTTGGAGTCAGAGCGCGACGTAGTCGATCTCCAGAAACCGCTCGACCTCCGGCACCCAGCGGTCCCGCACAAAGGCGACATGGGCCGGGTGCTCGTTATAGCCCGTATATGCCGCCTGGTCGGCAAATTCCATCGAGAAGCCGAAGGCATAGTCATTCTTCGGGCTGACCTGGCGCAGCTGCTCGAACTTCTCGACGCCCGGAATATCGGCCAGCACCAGGGCCTCGCGGAGGAAGGCACCCTCCTCCGCGGAGCCAGCTGCATGCTTGAGGCTGAAGACGACAGTGTGCCGGATCATGCTTCGGTTCCTATGGCTTCCGTGGCGGCGATGGCCGCCATATTGACAATGCCGCGGCTGGTGGTGGACGGCGCCAGGATATGGGCCGGCGATTTCGGGCCCATCAGGATCGGGCCGACCGACAGCGCATTGTTCATTTCCTTGAGCAGCGTCATGGACAGATTTGCCGCGTCGAGATTTGGGAAGATCAGCAGGTTCGCTTCACCGCTCAAGATCGTATCGGGCACATAGCGCTCGCGCAGGTCCTGGTTGAGCGCCAGATCGCCCTGCATTTCGCCCTCGACGATCAGGTCCGGAGCAATCGCTTTGAGCTTCTTATAGGCCTCGCGCATCTTGTAAGCGCTGTCGCCGTCGCGCGAACCGAAGTTCGAATAGCTGAGCAGGGCCGCGCGGGCCTCGATATTGAAGCGCTTGAGATGGTCGCGGGCCTGCAGCGTGATGCGCACGATTTCGTCGGCGGTCGGGTCCTGGTTGACATAGGTGTCGGCCAGGAAGAACGCGCCACGCGGCATGATCAGCATGGACAGCGCCGAAACATCATTGAGCCCATCCTGCAGGCCGATGACCGAGCGGATGTCGCGCACATGCTTGATGAACCGCCCCTGCAGGCCACAAATCAACGCATCGGCCTCGCCACGCTTGACGGCCAGGGCGCCAATCACCGTGGTATTGGTGCGCACCATCTGCCGGGCGGTGTCGGGGGTAACCCCGTCGCGACCGACCAACGAGTGGAACAGTGTGACATAATCGCGATAGCGCGGATCGTCTTCGGGGTTGATGACCTCGAAATCGGTGCCGGGCCGGAGATTGAGGCCGAAGCGCTCGATGCGCGCCTCGATTACCGCCGGGCGGCCGATCAGGATGGGCCTGGCGATGCGTTCTTCGAGCAGCACCTGGGTGGCACGCAACACGCGTTCGTCTTCGCCATCGGCAAAGGCAATGCGCTTGTTCTGCCCCTGCGCCCGATCGATGATCGGCTTCATCACCAGGCCGGAGCGGAACACGAAGCGGTTGAGGCTGTCGAAATAAGCCTTCCAGTCGGTGATCGGCTTCTTGGCGACGCCCGATTCCATCGCCGCCCGGGCAACGGCCGGGGCAATGCGCAGGATCAACCGCTGGTCGAATGGATTGGGGATGATGTGTTCCGGCCCATACACAGCCGGAGCGCCAGAAGGCGAGGACTCCAGGCCCGGCTCATGCGCCAGCTTGGCAATGGCACGCACGGCAGCCAGCTTCATCTCCTCATTGATCGTGGTCGCACCCACGTCGAGCGCACCTCGGAAAATGAAGGGGAAGCACAGCACATTGTTGACCTGGTTCGGATAATCCGACCGGCCCGTGCAGACCATGGCGTCCGGTCGGGTTTCCTTGGCCAGTTCCGGCATGATTTCCGGGTTCGGATTTGCCAGCGCCAGAATCAGCGGCTTCGGCGCCATCTTCGCCAGCATTTCGGGCTTGAGCGCCCCGGCGGCCGACAGCCCCAGGAACACATCTGCGCCCTCAATGACCTCGGCCAGGCTCGTCGCCTCGCTGGTGCGGCGGAACTGGCCGCGCCATTTGTCGTTGACATCATTGCGCTTGTGGGTGACCAGGCCATCCTTGTCGGCGACCCAGATATTCTCGTATTTCGCGCCGAGGGCCACCAGCACGTTGAGGCAGGCTATGGCCGCCGCCCCTGCCCCGGACGTGCAGATCTTGACGTCCTCGATCTTCTTGCCGGCCAGCTCGAGCCCGTTTAACACGGCCGCGCCGACGATGATGGCCGTGCCATGCTGATCGTCATGGAACACCGGAATCGGCATGCGCTCGCGCAGCGTTTCCTCGATTTCAAAGCAATCGGGCGCGCGGATGTCTTCCAGATTGATGCCGCCGAAGGTCGGCCAGAGCGGCGCCACGGCGTCGATGAATTTTTTCGGCTCGATCTCGTCGATTTCGAGATCGAACACATCGATGCCGGCGAATTTCTTGAACAGAACCGCCTTGCCTTCCATCACCGGCTTGCTCGCCAGCGCGCCGATATTGCCCAGGCCGAGCACGGCGGTGCCGTTGGAAATCACCGCGACCAGGTTCTGTCGCGACGTATAGCGCGCCACGCTGTCGGGATTTTCAGCAATTTCCTCGCAGGGCGCGGCAACGCCGGGCGAATAGGCCAGCGCCAGGTCGCGCTGATTGCCCAACGGCTTTGTCGGCTGGATTTCCAGCTTGCCGGGCTTTGGAAATTCGTGGAAATGCAGGGCCGCTTCGCGAAGGGCCTTCCGCTGCTCGTTGATGTCGGTGGACACGAGGTATTCTCCTGGCGATCCGGCCCTCAATGCAAAATGGATTGCCGGCACGCGTACCTGCCATCAATCCGGCAGGATGAAAAGACCTAATGTCCTAAGACCTATTGCCAGCTAGGACGTGTGGAGATCCCGTCAGGGCGAGCCGAAAATGGTGGTTTTCGAGAACCGGAGCGGAGCGTACGTTTGGGTACGTGAGCACCGGAAGCGCAGAAAACCGCCATTTGCAGGCCGCCATCACGGAATCTCCGCACGTCCTAGGCAGCAGTGGCGACTGCGCTTTCCCCGCGCCGGCGCGGCGGTTGGGTTGCATGCAGCGCCATGGCCAGTTCCTTGAACGCCCCGACCTTCAGCGCGGGTGCGAAAATAAAGCCCTGCGCCTGCAACACGCCGCGCGCCCGCAGATAAAGCGCCTGCGCTTCGGTCTCGACACCCTCGGCCACGATCTCGCAATTGAGATCCTTGGCCATGGCGATCAACCCATCCAGCACAGGCACCTGCGTGGTATCAGCCTTGATCATGTCCACAAAGACACGATCGATCTTGATGACGTCGACGCCCAGGGTGGCAAGATAGGCCAGGTTCGAATGCCCCGTGCCCGCATCATCCATCGCCAGCTTGGCCCCCAGCGCATGCAGGCCCGCGATCACGCTGATCGCCACCGTGGAATTGGCCAGCGGCCGCCGCTCGGTGATCTCGAACACCAATTGCCGGTAAGCGATGGGCGAATTGCCGAAAATGGCCTGCACGTCCTCGACAATGCTGCCATCGCGGAAATGCCCCTCGAACAGATTGATCGAAACCTTGAGCTCGGGCATCTGGCGGCACAATTCGCCCAGATCGAACTTGACCTGCTGCATCAGCGACAGGGTCATGGGAATGGCAAGCCCCGTAACCTCCGCATAGTCGATGAAAGCGCCAGGCGGCACGATCTCGCCATTGCGCTTTTCCCAGCGGCACAGCACTTCGCAGCCCATCAACTGGCCGGTCCGCAGATTGATGACCGGCTGGTAATAGGGCTTGATCTGGCCCCGGGCGATCGCACGCTCGAGGTCGAAAGCCGGCACGCGCGAGCGGCGCACATAGTGCAATGCCGTCAGCAGGAAAACCGCGCTCATCAGGCAGGCCAATATGGTGAAGCTCACATCGAGGTCGGCATAGCCGGCCCGCACGATGGCGAAGGGCACCGCGGACTCCACCTTGAGCGGCAATTCGCCGGCAAAGCTCTGGGCGGAGACAAATTCGGTGCCCGGCTCTTCCTGGTCGAAAGCCGTGGCATTGCCGATGGTGAAGACCGGCGTGCCATTGGTCAGCACCACCCGCAATATGCCCGCCACCGGAATGGTCTTGGCCAGCCCTTCCCGGCTTTGGCCGATCAGCGGCACGAAGGCGGACACGCGCCGCGTGCTTCCGAATATCTGCGTAATCTTGAGCGCCGGCATGGCCATTTCGCCGAGCTTGACCACGGTGATCGTCTCGGTATGGCCCGGTATCGGCAGGCTTTGCGACAGCGGCGAATAGCTCACATTGCGGCCGAAGGCGTCGCAATATTGGACACCATCGGCATTCTCGACCAGCACCTGTTTCATATTGAGGCTGGATTCGATCTCGTTCTGCACATTGGCCACAAAGGTCGGCGTGCAGAGCGAGGGGCTCGCCGCCAGGATGCGCCGGAGCGACCCAACGGCATCCATTGCGCCGATTTCAATTTGTGAGCTGATCTGGCTAGATGATTGTTCGATAATCGCTTTTTCGCGAACCCGCACATAGGCGTCGAGCAGATAATCCACCGCCAGGATGGGCATGAACGCCAGAATGGCGCCCAAAAGCATCAGGATGTGGGAATACCGCGACTGCACAGAACGAATCCGGAAAGAGACCCTTCGTCATATTATGACGTATCAACAGGCGTTTAACGTATCATTAACGCTGATTAATCCGGCCGACAGGAAACAAAAAGGGCGGGCAACCAATCCGGTCCCCGCCCCTCTCAAAGCTATTTTGGAAAAGCTTACTTGTCCTGCACGTTCAGCCGGATGCTCAGCTCGCGCAGCTGCTTGGCCGATGCCGCGCTTGGCGCGTTCATCAGCAGGTCTTCGGCCTGCTGGTTCATCGGGAAAGCCGTGATCTCGCGCAGGTTCTGTACGCCGCAGATCAGCATGACGATACGGTCGATACCAAAGGCCGCGCCGCCATGCGGCGGAGCGCCATATTGGAAGGCGCGATAGAGGCCGCCGAACTGCTCCTCGACCTCGTTACGGCTCTTGCCGGTCAGCTCGAACGCCTTGACCATGGTCTCGGGCAGCTGGTTACGGATCGACCCGGAGGCGATTTCGTAGCCGTTGCAGACCGCATCATACTGGTAGGCCTTGATGGTCAGCGGGTCCTGGCTGTTGAGCGCGTCGATCCCACCCTGCGGCATGGAGAAGGGGTTGTGCGCGAAGTCCACGCGCTTTTCCTCTTCGTCCCATTCGTAGAACGGGAAATCGACGATCCAGCACAGCGCGAACTGCTCGGTATCCACCAGGTTGAGGTCCGTTGCCGCCTTGGTGCGGGCTTCGCCGGCAAACTTGTAGAACTTGGCCGGGCGGCCGCAGACGAAGAACACGGCGTCGCCATCGCTGAGGCCAAGCTGAGCCTTGATGGCAGCGGTGCGTTCTTCACCAATGTTCTTGGCGATGGGGCCAGAGCCCTGCCCGTCCTTGAAGAAGATATAGCCAAGCCCCGGCTGGCCTTCGCCCTGCGCCCAAGCGTTCATGCGATCGCAGAACGCACGGCCGATTGGTTCAGCACCGGCCTTGTTCTTGGCGGGAATAGCCCACACCTCGACCTTGTCGTCAGCCTCGATCTGGCCGGCAAACACCTTGAATCCAGAACCAGCGAAATGCTCGGTCACCGCCTGCATTTCGATCGGGTTGCGCAGATCGGGCTTGTCCGAGCCATATTTGCGGATCGCCGTGTCATAGGGAATGCGCGGCCATTCCTTGGTCACGCGCTTGCCATCGGCGAATTCTTCGAAAATGCCGGTGATAATCGGCGCCATCGTGTTCCAGACATCTTCCTGGGTCACGAAGCTCATTTCCAGGTCGAGCTGGTAGAACTCGCCCGGCAGGCGGTCGGCGCGCGGGTCTTCGTCGCGGAAGCATGGCGCGATCTGGAAATAGCGGTCAAAACCCGCCACCATCAGCAGCTGCTTATACTGCTGGGGCGCCTGCGGCAGCGCGAAGAACTTGCCGGGGTGAATGCGGCTGGGCACCAGAAAGTCGCGCGCACCCTCGGGCGAAGAGGCGGTGAGGATCGGCGTCGAATATTCGGCAAAGCCGGCCGTCGCCATGTCGCGGCGCATGGCGGCAATCACCTTGGTGCGCTTGACGATATTGGCATGCAGCTTGTCGCGACGCAGATCGACAAAGCGATACTTGAGGCGCACATCCTCGGGATATTCCTGATCGCCAAATACCGGTAGCGGCAATTCCTTGGCCGCCGACAGCACTTCGATCTCGCGAACGTAGATCTCGACCGCGCCGGTCGGCAGGTTCGGATTCACGGCCGCCGCGTCGCGGAGCTTCACTTCACCGTCAATACGCAATACCCATTCGGCCCGCACTTTTTCAGCAGCGGCGAAGGCCGGAGAATCGGGGTCGATGACGGCCTGGGTCAGGCCGTAATGGTCGCGCAGATCGATGAACAGCAGGCCGCCATGGTCGCGGATACGATGCACCCAGCCGCTGAGACGGACGGTCTGGCCTGCATCCTGGGCTGTCAGGGCCCCGCAGGTGTGCGAGCGGTAGCGATGTGTTGTCATGTCGGAACTCGGTAAAAGGCCGGAATCTTGGGCCGGAAAAGCGCATGGGTCGGCAGGCTTGTCAAGTTGGACAGCCAGAACCGAACGAGCGGGATCACGAGGCCGTGCTAACCAATTCCCTATGCTTAAAGATTCACTTCTGGAGTGAGGGCGCAGCACCTGCTAGGAACAATCTTGACTATTTTGAGACGGAAACCGGTATGGACGCCCTAATTTCCACAGATACGCTCGCGGCATTCTGCGAGCGCGCCGCCCAGTTTGATTTCGTAACGGTTGATACCGAGTTTCTCCGCGAAACCACTTACTGGCCAAAACTCTGTTTGATCCAGGCCGCCACGGACGATGAAGCCGTGCTGATCGACCCCCTGGCGCAAGGGATCGACCTGTCTCCGTTTTTCGCATTGCTCGCCAATCCAGACGTCACCAAGGTATTCCATGCCGCCCGGCAGGATGTGGAAATTTTCGTCAAGCTCACTGGCAAGGTGCCGGTCAATATCTTCGACACCCAGATCGCGGCCAGCGTCTGCGGCTTCGGCGATAGCGTGTCCTATGACAATCTGGTGCGCTCCATCACCAATGTCGAACTCGACAAATCCTCCCGCTTCACCGATTGGTCGGCGCGCCCGCTGTCGGAAAAGCAGCTGACCTATGCTTTGGCCGACGTCACCTATCTGCGCGACATCTACCGCGAGCTGCGCAAGCAGGTGGACGCCACCAAGCGCTGGGATTGGGTCGAGGACGAACTGGGCGTGCTGCGCAGCATCGATACCTATGTCGTCCAGCCCGACAAGGCCTGGGAACGGCTCAAGATGAAAATCAACCGCCCGCGTGACCTTGCCGCGCTCAAGGTGCTTGCCGGCTGGCGTGAAAAGCGCGCGCAGGACAGCGACCAGCCGCGCAGCCGCGTGCTCAAGGACGATGTCCTGTTCGAGCTGGCCATGCAGCGTCCCCTGACGCCCGAGGCATTCGACAAGCTCCGCGCCGTGCCCCGCGGCTTCGGCCGCAGTGCCGCCGCCGGCGAGATCATGGCTCTACTCAAGGACGTCGAGGCACTCGGCAAGGCCGATCTGCCGAGCATGCCCGAACGCTATCGCGGTCCCTCGCCCAAGGGTGCGGTGGGCGATCTCATCCGCGTGCTGCTGAAATCGGTGTCCGAGCAACATGGCGTCGCCGCACGCATCATCGCCACATCCGACGATATCGACGCCCTGGTGCTCGATGACGAAGCCGACGTGGCCGCCCTCAAAGGCTGGCGCCGCAAGCTCTTCGGGGAAAAAGCCCTGGCCATAAAACACGGCCGCGTCGGCCTCGCCGCCACGCGCAAGGGCATCGTCGAATTCCCCGTGGTACAGGCAGAGGCGGCGGAATAACCGCCTCGTTTAGCTCGCAATACTGACGAAGGACGCCTTATAGCCGGCCAGGTTGGCAAACTGGTCCAGCCGGCCGCTCAGATGCTCGCCATCGAGGAACGCGAAATCCTGTGGCAGCACGAGGGTGAGCGTCGGCCCCTCCACCTCGAAGCGGATGCGCGGCAATATGCCAGGCATGGCGGCGGTCATCGGATAGGCGACGCGGAACAGCGCCCCGATCAGCTTGGCGCGCAGCATCTGCGCGTCAGGCGCCAGGCCCAGCAGCGGATGATCGACACCCTTCATCTTGAGCCCGCCATAGCGCACCGCAATGACCTGGCAAAGGAATGCGCGGCCGGGGTGATCGACACCGGTCAATGAGCCATAGGCCACCGCATCGACGCTCTGCGAGCCCCGATAATCCGGATGAGCCCGCCAGCCGATATCGGCCAACAGGCACGCCACCGTGCGGAGGCGGGATTCCTCGGCGGTTTCGACAATGCCGGCCGCCGCGAAATACTGGCCAGTGAATTCGATCAGGTCATTGGCATGCGAGGGCGAGCGCGACCGCAGCACCGACAATTCCTCGGCTGCCTGGATCAGCGGATCGATCGCCTGTTCCTTGGCGTCCAGCAAGCCAAAGAGATAGCCCTCGCGAACGCCGAGCGCCGAGAACATCACATCGGCAAACTTGCCCGCCTTGAGCACTTCTCCCAGAACCGCGGCGCCGAACGGCACGAGGTCGCGGCGCGACGAGCTGACGAAATCCGAGCCCGGATAATTCTTCAGCGATCCGGCCGCGACGATTTCGGCGCAGAGCGCGATCATGTCGTCGGCCGGCACCACATAATGCTGCACCATATGCAGCGGATAGCCGCGCGACACCTGATGGAGCTTGGCCAACGCGCGCCATGTGCCACCAATGGCGGCAAAACTATTGCCCGGGCTGATGGTCTTGAGAATGGACGCATCAAGCCGCTCACGCACGATAGCGGCGGCCTTGGCCGGGCTGCCATCGCTGTCATCCTGCAGCCGGATCACCCCAAGCTCGTGGGATTCCCCGTTGGTGTCATTGCCATCACGGATCGCGGAAAGCTCCAGGCTGCCGCCGCCCAGATCCCCCACAATGCCATCAAAGCCGGGAATGCCGGCCACCACGCCCAGCGCGGCGAAATGGGCCTCGCGCTCGCCGCTCAGCACATGCACCCTGGTATCCATGATGGCTTCGACGGCGGCGACGAATTCGTCGCGATTGGCCGCGTCGCGCACGGCCGAAGTCGCCAGCACATGCACCTTGCCGACTCGCATCATGCGCGCAACCAGGGCAAAGCGTTTTATGGCATTGAGCGCTTGGGCCACATTGGCATCGGCCAAACGCCCCGTCTGGGCCATCCCGCGCCCCAGGGCGCAGGCGGCCTTTTCGTTGTAGAGGGGCGTCAGCGAGCGCGCATGGCGCTCATAGACGACAAGGCGCACCGAATTGGACCCGATGTCGAGGACGGCCACCGGCTTTGCGCCTTTGATTCGTCCCTGTGCCGTCGGATCGGCATCGACGCCCCAGAATTGTGTCAAACCGTACCCTCGTCACCTTCGCCCATGCCGGCGCTGCCGCGACCCGACAGCGACGGATTGGTCATGAAGTAGTCATGCGCGTTGAACGGCTCGTCGCCTTCAGCGATACGCACGCGGTGTGAACTGCCGTCTGGCAACACTTCCCAGCTCTGCTGGTTGTCGCGCAGATACGCAACCAGAATCCGATCCAGAATCTGCTTATGCACGGTCTTGTTGAGAATCGGCACCATGATTTCGACGCGGCCATCAAGGTTCCGCCCCATGATATCGGCCGAGGAAATATAGACCCGCGCATTGGGATTGGGCATGGCCTCGCCATTGCCGAAGCAATAAATGCGGCTGTGCTCGAGGAAGCGGCCGACCACCGATTTCACCCGAATATTGTCCGAGAATCCGGGAATGCCCGGCCGCAGGCAGCAAATGCCGCGCACGATCAGATCGACCTTCACACCGGCCTGGCTGGCGTCGTACAGCGCGTCGATCACCTGCGGATCGACCAGCGAATTCATCTTGAGCAGCACGCTGGCCGGCTTGCCCTGCCGCGCATGCTCGATTTCCCGGCCGATATCGTCCACCAGCGTCTGGCGCAGATTGACCGGGGAGACCGCGATAGTTTCAAGCTCGGTCGGCCGGGCATAGCCGGTGATGAAATTGAACACCCGCGCCACGTCCCGCGTGATCGCCGGATCGATCGTGAAATAGCTGAGGTCCGTATAAATCTTGGCGGTGATCGGGTGATAATTGCCCGTGCCGATATGGCAATAGCTGACCAGCTTGCCCTTTTCGCGCCGCACCACCTGGCTCATCTTGGCGTGGGTCTTGAGCTCGATAAAGCCGAACACCACCTGCGCCCCTGCCCGCTCCAGGTCGCGCGCCCAGCGGATATTGGCTTCTTCGTCAAAGCGCGCTTTGAGTTCCACCAGGCACGTCACCGACTTGCCGGCTTCCGCCGCCATGACCAGCGCCTTGATGATCGGGCTGTCGGACGACGTGCGATAGAGCGTCTGCTTGATGGCGACGACATCGGGGTCACGAGCCGCCTGCATCAGGAACTGCGCCACCACGTCGAAGCTTTCGAACGGGTGGTGGACCAGGATGTCCTTGGCCCGGATGGCAGCGAAGCTATCGCCATTATAGTCGCGGATGCGCTCGGGGAAGCGGGCGAGATAGGGCGTGAACTTGAGGTCCGGCCGCTCGACATCGCAGATCTTGCGGGCATCGGCGAGGCCGAGGAAACCCTGCACCTCGAAGATATCGCCATCCTTGACGCCCAGCTGCTCGCCGATCTGGCGCTTGAGGGCGCGTGGC
This sequence comes from Devosia sp., assembly GCA_035565135.1. GTDB lineage: Bacteria > Pseudomonadota > Alphaproteobacteria > Rhizobiales > Devosiaceae > Devosia. The sequence goes on along the minus strand of DATMSY010000060.1, from coordinate 7,284 downwards.
GTCGAGCTTTCGATCTCGAGCCGGATCACCTGTCCGCGGCGGCGCTGGCGCAAGGCGGATTCGAACTCCACCACCAGGTCGGCCGCTTCGTCGTCGATTTCAATTTCGCTGTCGCGGATCACCCGGAAGGCGCCGGAGCCGACCACTTCGTGGCCCGGAAACATCTTATGGAAGAAGAGCTTGACCAGGGTATCTATAGTAACGACTTCAGTCCGCCCCTCCGACACCAGCCCGGTCGGCAGGTTGATGAAACGGTCGAGATTGCCCGGAATGCGCACCAGCGCAGTCAGCGGCTGGTCGCTGTCGGGGCGGCGCAGCTCGAAAGCCAGCGCCAGGCCCAGATTGGGGATGAACGGGAATGGGTGCGCCGGATCGACAGCGATCGGCGTCAGCACCGGGAAGATTTCCTCGCGGAACAGCTTTTGCAGGTAATTGACCTGATCGGGGCTGAGATCGTCCTGCTCGTGGATCACCACATTCTGGGCGAAGAGTTCTTCGCGCAGGTTCTGCCAATGGTCCTGCTGCTCGAGCTGGAGATGCTGGGCGAGCGTCGCGATCTCTTCGAGCTGCTCGGCCGGGGTCAGCCCGTCGGCGCTCTGCTTGGATAGCCCCGCCCGTAGCTGGCCTTTGAGGCCGGCCACGCGGACCATGTAGAATTCATCGAGATTGTTGGCCGAGATCGAAACGAACCGCAGCCGTTCGAGCAGCGGATGGCTTTCATTGCCCGCTTCTTCGAGCACGCGCATATTGAATTGCAGCCAGCTGACCTCACGGTTGACGAACCGGGCCGGGCTGGTGCGGAGGGCCTCGGCGTCGGGCACGCCCGCATCGGCCTCGGCGAACTCGCTCATTTCATTCATCGTCGTGCTCATCCCAATCCTGTTCGTGCTGCGTCGCGCCGCGGGCGACCTGGCGGCGGTCGAGCGCATCGGCGGCGATGCTGCGGGTAATGGCCGTACCCTTTGCTAGGGCCAGCCTATCCATGAGGTCAGCAAGAATCACGACTTCCTCGGTTGAGCGCTCCATGCGCGCGACGAGGTAGCCGATAATTCTGGGATCGACCTTGATCTGTCGATCGCCGAACAGTTTCACGAACATCTGTGACAATTGAATGTCGTCCGTCATTTCAAGGCTGAAAGCGGTCGCCCGCCGGGCCCGTGAGCGGACATCATCGGTCGCCAGCGGCCAATTCGCAACCTCTTCCCGTGCCGTCAGCAAAATGGCCCGCTGGTCGCGCATGGATTGGTTGAGCAGATGGAACAGCCCCGCCTCGTCATAGCCCAGGCGATCCACATCCTCGACCACCAACGGGGTCTGCCCGCCTTGTGTCGCCAGCGCTTCCAGCTCATCGACACCCGCGAAATGCGCGCCGCTCCGATCGGCGAAAATCCGCGCCAGATGCGATTTTCCCGAGGCCGCAGGGCCGATCAGCAGCGTCAGCGGTTCAGACCAATGCGGAAAGGCAAAAATCCGGCCATGGGCCAGTTCATTGCCCTCGCCCACGAGAAAATCGGCCTCCCCCTGGGCAGGCGTGTGCGACAGCTCGAAGGCGAGCTGGCCCCTGGCCTGGTTGGCATCGTCCATGTCAGGCCGCGCTGGCATCGCCATCGGCGTCCCCATTGGTGCCCTTGTAAAGCGTGCTCGCCTTGTATTTCCGCACGCCATAGCGGACCAGCACGCCGACTATGGCCGCAAGCGGCACCGCCAGCAGCAGCCCGACAAAGCCGAACAGCGCGCCGAAAGCCAATAGAGCGAACATCAGCCACACCGGGTTGATGTTGATCGAGGAGCCGACCAGCTTGGGATAAAGGATATTGCCCTCGATGAACTGCCAGCCCAGGAAAATGGCGCAGACGGCCACCACCATCCAGTAATTGGGCCAGAACTGCACGATGGCGATGCCGACCGACAGCGCAAAGCCGAACGCGAATCCCACGAAGGGAATGAAGCTGAGCAGCCCGGCCATCAGGCCGACTGCCAGCCCGAAATTGAGGCCAATCAAGCTCAGCGCCGTGGCGTAGTAGGCAGCGTCGATCAGCAGCACGCCGCCCTGCCCGCGAATAACGCCCGCCATGGATTTGTCGATATCGCCGAGGATGCCGTTGATTTCCCCGCGCGAATCCCGGGGCAGCAGCCCCTGCAACCCGCGCACCATGCCCTCCCAATCGAGCAGCAGATAGAAGGCGACAACGGGCGTCAGCAGCGTGAAGCCGATGACACCGGCCCCGGTCAATCCGATATTGACCAGCTCCGCCGGCAGCGTGGCGATAAAGCCGAGTACCTGGGTCGCCATGCCGCTGATGCTGGTCTGCAATTGCGCAGCCCGTTCCGGCCCCAGCCATTCATTGATTTCCGGCGACCATTTGGTGATCAATGCCTGTAGGTCCGTAACGTAACCAGGCAGGCGCTGGACCAGGCCGATGACCTGCTGGCCGATCAGCGGCACCAGCATGAAGAACAGGCTGACAATGATGGTGATCACGCAGAGCAGCACCACCGCCGTGGCCCAGCCGCGGCTGAAACGCCACTTTTGCAATTGGTTGACCAGCGGGTTGAGCAGATAGGCCAGCGCCGCGCCGACCACGAAGGGCAGCAGGATGCCGCGGAACAGCCAAAGCAGCAGCACCAGCACCACGAGGAATCCGACCCAGATCAAGACTTGATTGCGCAGCGTCATGTTGCCGTACGGCCCTTGCGTCGGATTGGTGGAGAAGCTATCAGGCCGTCTAGCTTCCGGCTCCGGCGTTGGCAACCGACTTTGCTTTCCGGTAATGGCTTTGCGCACGCTTTCCCCAAACGGTTCCAAGCCTATGTCCGATCCACAAAACCTGACACCAAACGGCCTTTCATACAAGCAGGCAGGCGTCGACATCGATGCCGGCAATGCGCTGGTAGAAGCGATCAAGCCCGCCGTTCGTTCCACGCGCCGCCCTGGCGCCGATGGCGAGATTGGCGGCTTCGGCGGCTTGTTCGATCTCAAGGCGGCCGGATTTACCGATCCGGTGCTGGTCGCGGCCAATGACGGGGTGGGCACCAAGCTCAAGATTGCCATCGATACCGGCAATCACTCGACCATCGGCCAGGATCTGGTGGCCATGTGCGTCAACGACATCATCGTGCAGGGCGCCGAGCCGCTGTTCTTCCTCGACTACTTCGCCACCGGCAAGCTCGATGTCGAACAGGGCACCGCCATCGTCTCGGGCATTGCCGAAGGCTGCCGTATTGCCGGCTGCGCGCTGATCGGCGGCGAGACCGCCGAAATGCCGGGCATGTATCACCGCAATGACTATGACCTCGCCGGCTTTGCTGTCGGCGCCGCCGAGCGTGGCGCCCTCCTGCCCCGGGCCGACATTGCCGCCGGCGACACGCTCGTGGCCATAGCCTCCTCGGGCGTTCATTCCAACGGCTATTCGCTGGTCCGCAAGATCGTCGAGATTTCCGGCATCGACTGGTTCATGGATGCGCCCTTCGCGCCCGACCAGTCGCTCTCCGAGGCCCTGCTCACGCCCACCCGCATCTATGTCAAGCCGCTGCTCGCCGCCCTCAAGGCCGGCATCGGCATCAAGGCCCTGGCCCATATCACCGGCGGCGGCTTCATCGACAATATTCCGCGCGTGCTGCCTGACCATCTGGCGGCCCATGTCGATCTCAACGCCATCACCGTCCCCAAGGTCTTCGGTTGGCTAAGCCATGTCGGCGGCATGGATGAGCGCGAAATGCTGCGCACCTTCAATTGCGGCGTCGGCATGCTGGTCGCCGTCACGCCTGAAGATGCCGAAAAGCTGGTGGACCATCTCAATGCCGCCGGCGAAACCGCATCCATCGTCGGCAAGCTCACCGAACGCACCGGCGAGCCGGTGACCTTTGAAGGCGCGCTCTCGCTGTGAGCCGCAAGCGCGTCGCCATCCTGATTTCGGGCCGGGGCTCGAACATGCAGGCGCTGATCGAGGCCGCCAAGGCGCCGGATTTCCCGGCCGAAATCGTCGGCGTCTTCTCCAACAAAGCTGACGCACCCGGTCTCGATTTCGCCCGCGCCAATGGCGTCCCCACGGCCACGCGTTCGCACAGGGACTTTGCGACCCGCGAAGACTTCGACGCCGTAATCGACCAGACCCTGGCCGATTGGCAGGTGGACTATGTCTGCCTCGCCGGCTTCATGCGCATCTTCTCCAACGGCTTTGCCCGCAAATGGACCGGGCGGATGCTCAATATCCACCCTTCGCTCCTACCCAAATACAAGGGCCTGCACCCCCATCAGCAGGCTCTGGACGATGGCGCCACAGTTCACGGCTGCACCGTCCATTGGGTCATCCCCGAGCTGGATGACGGTCCCACCATCCTCCAGGCCGAAGTGCCAATCCTGCCCGGCGACACGGCCGAAACCCTCGCCGCCCGCACCCTGGCCGCCGAACACCGCATCTATCCCGAGGCCCTGCGCATGCTGGCCTCGGGCGAGATTGCCCCGCTTATTCCGGCAGCGCCGCGATAAAGGCCGTCACCACGGCAGCCGAATTGGCCGAAGCCAGGCCCATAAAGGTCCCCATCTCGTTTTCGCCCTCGCCACCACCGGCCAGGTCCGAAAGCGAGCGGAAGGCGATGAACGGCACCTTGTTGGCATAGGCCACATGCGCCACCGCCGCGCTTTCCATGTCCAGCACCTGGGCCCCGAATGTATCGAAGGCATATTCGCGGAAGGCCGCATTGTCGACAAAGGCCGCGCCCGATACGCCATTGCCACCGACATGGATGCCCGGCGCCGTCGTCAGGCATTTATTGGCCTCGACGCAGTCTTCGAGATTGATTTCGGCCGCCACCTTCTCGGCCACGGCCAGCAGGTCCGGATCGACCGCGAACCAGAATTTCTCTTCCGGTTCAGCACCTTGCCGCGCGACGCCAACGTTTTGCGGGAAGATCATGCCGAAATTGGGAAATGGCGCCTCGAGAAATGGCGGCGGCGTGAATTCGCCCTCGGCTGTTTCGCGGGCCAGGATGACATCGAGATACTGGCCCCATTGCGCCGGCACGATGACGTCTCCGATATGCCGCTCCGGATTGACGCCACCGGCAATGCCGGAAAAGACGATGCTCTCGACATTGAAGAAATCCAGCGCCAGTTGCGACGTCATCGCCGCATTGACCATGCTGACCCCGGTCAGGAACAGCACGACGGGTTTACCCTCGATCAGACCCGTCGCAAAGGTTGTGCCGTTGACAGTGTAGTCCTTTCGCTCGCTCAGCGCCTCCTGCAGCACGATCCACTCAGGCGCAAAGGCGGACATCACCGCGATGCGCGGCGTCGCGTCCAATGTTTCGGCGGCCAGAACGGGCGTCACGGCCAAGCTGGCGAGCAAGGCTGCGGCAAATATGGTTTTCGGCATTTTTCCCTCATTGTTATGCGCGCAAAGACTATTGAGCCCGGCGCCACCCGACCATTGCCGGTCCTGCATGGCAGCATTCCCCCATCAGCGGCGCTGATGGCACCCATCGTCAAAATCGGTTCGACCTTTGTTCCCGCCGGGCGTAGGTTCCCGTCCTAACGGCTGGGAGGAATCACATGGCCACGCGTGACTGGGCATTGCTCATCTTTGTCGGCAGCATCTGGGGCTGCTCGTTCCTCTTCAATGCCGTGCTGATCCGCGAGCTGGGCCCCATCTGGGTCGCCGCCGGCCGCGTGACCATTGCCGGCATCGCCAGCTGGATCATCTTCTTCGCCATGCGCAAGCCGCTGCCGCGCGATCCCATGCTCTATCTCAAGCTGGGCCTGCTCGGCGTCTTCAGCTATGCCTTGCCCTTCACGCTCTTCCCCCTCGGCCAGGCGCATATTCCCAGCGGCCTAACCGCCATCATCAACGCGCTGACCCCGATCCTGACCGTCCTCGTCGCCCATTTCTGGCCCGGCGGCGAGAAAGCCAAGTACAACAAGGCGCTCGGCGTTGTCGCTGGCTTTGCCGGCGCAGCCCTCCTGGCCTCTCCCGCCCTGACCGGTGGCCATGCCGGCGACCAGCTGATCGGCATCGGCTTCTGCCTCCTGGCGACCATCCTCTATGCCGTCACGCTCAATGTCGCCCGCAGCTTCCGCATGGTCGAGCCGACGACACTGGCGACCATCGCCATCACCGGCGCGGCGCTGGCCTCGGTGCCCGTAGCCTTTGCCGTCGAAGGCGTCCCCCATGTCACGCGCCCGGAAACCTGGGCCGCCTGGCTGGCCCTTGGCCTCTTCTCCACGGCCCTGACCTTCCAGATCATGTATCGCCTGCTGCCGCGCATCGGGGCGACGAACTTTGCCTCCAACACCTTCATTTCGCCCGTCGTGGCCATTATCCTGGGCGTGACGCTGCTCGGCGAAACCATCCTGCCCGTGCATATAGCGGGCATGCTGCTGGTCTTTGTCGGCCTGCTCTGCATCGATGGCCGCATCTTCAAGCTGTGGAGCCGCGCGCCCGCCTGATGGCCCATTGGCCTTTTGCCGCGGCGGCGCTACCATCCCGCCGCGGTAACTGGAGAGCAACCCAGTGTTTCTCAAGACTGTTGACCCCAAGGAGGCGACAGGAGACGTCGCCAAGATCTACCAGCACGAACAGCAAAGCATAGGCTTCGTCATGGAAGCCACCCGCTGCTGGACCGCCCGGCCCGAGGTTCTCGCGCTCTATGAGCAGTTTTCCGAGGGCATCAAGGCCAATTTCTCGCTCGGCATGCGCGGCTGGCGGCTCATCACCTTCATCGCCGCCAAGCAGGTGCCCTCGACCTATTGCACCCATGTCTATGCCCGCTCGCTGACCAAGGAGCTTGGCTCCAAGGACATGGTGCTGGCCCTGCAGCGCGACTATCGCTCGGCCGGTCTGTCGGAAAAGGAAGTCGCCATGCTGGCCTATGCCGAGCAGGTGGCCCGCGACGCGTCAAAGATCACCAAAGCCGATATCGACGCCCTGCGCGCGGTCGGCTTCACCGATGTCGAAATCTCCGACATCGCCCTCTGCGCCTCGTTCCGCTGCTTCCTCAGCCGCTTTTTCGACGCCACGGGAGCAACGCCGGAGCCGATCTTCTTCGACGCCGACCCATATTTCCGGGACGCAATGACTGTGGGCAAGCCGATTTAGCCAAGCCCTGCTGGAGGTATTGGCCTCACACAATACCTCCACCCCCTAGGGCCAATCGACATTCAGGATTCCGTTTTGGCTTGATGTCTGATTCATAGGGTTCCGTGTTTGTGATCACGGAGGCGCCCAATGGCGATCAAGCGGTATGAGTTGAGTGATGCCCAGTGGGAACGGATCGCGCCGCTGC
>DATMSY010000059.1:0-12848 GCA_035565135.1 Devosia sp. | reverse complement strand
CTTCGCCTCGACAGCCGAACGCAATGGCTTCCTCTACGACTTCGTCGACGCCTACAACCGAACCCGCCTCAAAGCCATCGGATACATCGCCCCTAAACAGGCCCTCGATAATCAGACGGAACTGTACACGAAGGCCGGAATCCATGCTGAAGGCCATCCCGGCGCTGGATGTGTGCGGATCGCCACGGACATGGATTCCGGCCTGCGCCGGAATGGCACCGTGGATGATGTGAAGCCCGGGTGAACACTGCCCTGTCGGGGGGTGTAAAGCCCGATCCCTCAGCCCCTGCCCCGCCGCTCCCACAGCAGATACCCGAACGCGGCGAGCAGCATGGCGCTGAGGCCGAACCAGGTGAGGGCATAGACCAGGTGGCTGTTGGAGAAGCTGAGGACGGTGAGGCCGCCGATGGGGTAGGCGGCGGGGTCGGAGGCGCGGTCGGCGTCGAGGAAGAAGGGGGCGGTGGGGCCGAGGTTTTTCGCTGCGGCGATGGCGGCGATGTCGCGGGAATACCAGCGGTCATTGGCGGGGTCGTTGTCGCGCAGGAAGGCGCCGCCGGGTTCGGTGGGGCGGAGGAGGCCGGTGATGGTGACCTGGCCTGTGGGGATGGCGGGGTCCGGGTCGTCATAGGGGACGAAGCCGCGATTGATGAGGACGGCGCCGGCGGGGGTGAGCAGCGGGGTCAGCACCCAGAAGCCGCCGCCATAGGCGGTGACGGCCTGGACCAGCGTGTCCTGCCCATTGGCGAAGTGGCCGGTGATTTCGGCGCGGCGATATTGGTCGGCTTCGGGGGTGAAGCTGGCCCAGATTGCGGGGTCGCCGGCATCGACGGGCGCGGCGTGGCTGCGGGTATCGATGGCGGCGATGAGGGCGTTTTTCCAGGCCAGGCGCTCGAGCTGCCAGACGCCTAGGGCGGCAAAGCCGAGGGCGCCCAGCAGGGCGATGGTGCCGATCAGCGTGAGTGCGCGGCGGGAGCGGCGCATGGGCTACATCAGATTGACCGGGTCCATGGTGTGGCCGGGCATCATATTGGTGTTGAGGTGGTACATGACCCAGAGCGAGCCCGAGAGGGCGATGACCACGACGATGATGGTGAAGATGGCCGCCATCATGGTCCAGCCGCCTTCGGACTTGGTGTTCATGTGCAGGAAATAGATCATGTGTACCAGGATCTGCGCCACGCCGAAGGCCATGATGACCAGGGTCGTGATCATGCCGTCAGCGATGACATTGCCCATGACCAGCCAGAAGGGAATGGCGGTGAGGATGACCGAAAGGGCAAAGCCGGTGAGGTAGCTCTTGCGGGTGCCGTGGCTGTGGCCATCGCCATGCACGCTCGGATTGGGGTGGGCGTGGGCGGCATGGGCGGGCGTGACGTGGTCGGTGGAGCTCATCGCAGCATCCCCATGAGATAGACGACAGTGAAGACGCCGATCCAGATGACGTCGAGGAAGTGCCAGAACATGGAAAGGCACTGGACGCGTATCCGATTGGCGGGGATGAGGCCGCGCTGGCCGATCTGCACCATGAGCGTCACCAGCCAGATAATGCCGAAGGTGACGTGGAGGGCATGCGTGCCCACCAGCACGAAGAAGGAGGAAAGGAACGCGCTGCGTTGCGGCACGGCGCCCTCATGGATCATGTGGTAGAATTCGTAGAGGGTTAGGCCGAGGAATACCGCGCCCAGGACGCCGGTGATGGAGAGCCAGAGCTGAGTGGTGCCCTGCTTGTTCTGCTCCATTTCCAGCATGGCAAAGCCATAGGTGATGGAGGAGAGGAGGAGCGCCGTGGTGCTGACGGCGACCAGCGGCAGGTTGAAGAGATCGGTGGGGGACGGGCCGGCCGCGAAATTGCCGCCCAACACGCCATAGATGGCAAAGAGGGTGGCAAAGATCAGGCAGTCGCTCATCAGATAGAGCCAGAAGCCCAGCATGGTCGAGCCATGGGCGGGGTGTTCGTGCGGATCGAGATCGTAGAAGGCGATGTCGTCGCCGGCGACTTGTTGGGTGGTGCTCATGTTACTTCCCTGCCCCCAGCATTTGCGTGCGGGCGGCTTCGGTGGCGATGACCTCTTCGACCGGGATGTAGAATTCGCGGTCGTAGTTGAAGGTGTGGAAGATGGCGACGGCCAGGATGCCGACAAAGCTCAAGACGGCCAGCCACCACATGTACCAGATGAGCGCGAAGCCCAGGGCGACGCTCAACCCGGCCAGCACAATGCCGGCCCAGGTATTGCGCGGCATGTGGATGGGGCGGAAGCCCTCGACCGGGCGCTGGGCATTGCGCTTTTTCATGTCGGCCCAGGCGTCATTGTCGTGGATCACCGGGGTGAAGGCGAAATTGTAGGCGGGGGGCGGCGAGGAGGTTGCCCATTCGAGGGTGCGCGCATCCCAGGGATCGCCGGTGGTGTCCCATTCCTTGTTTTTGCCCAGGATCGAGACGGCGAATTGCATGATCATGGCGGCGATGCCCAGGGCGATGACGGCGGCGCCGATGCCGGCGATGATGAACCAGATTTGCAGCGATGGATCATCGAAGGTGCGGAGGCGGCGGGTGACGCCCATCAGGCCCAGCACATAGAGCGGGGCAAAGGCGAGCCAGAAGCCGACGATCCAGAACCAGAAGCTCAGCTTGCCCCAGAACTGGTTGAGCTTGTAGCCGAAGGCCTTGGGCCACCAGAAATTGATGCCGGCAAAGATGCCGAACAGCACGCCGCCGATGATGACATTGTGGAAGTGGGCGACGAGGAACAGCGAATTGTGCAGGACGAAATCGGCGGGGGGGACGGCCAGCAAGACGCCGGTCATGCCGCCAATGGTGAAGGTGATCATGAAGGCGATGAGCCACATCATGGGCAGCTCGAACCGTATTCGCCCCTTATACATGGTGAAGAGCCAATTGAAGATCTTCGCCCCCGTGGGGATGGAGATGATCATTGTGGTGATGCCGAAGAAGGAATTGACGCTGGCCCCCGACCCCATGGTGAAGAAGTGGTGCAGCCAGACGAGGTAAGAGAGGATGGTGATGACCACCGTGGCATAGACCATGGAGGTGTAGCCAAAGAGGCGCTTGCCCGAGAAGGTCGAGGCGACTTCGGAGAAGATGCCGAAGCAGGGCAGGATGAGGATGTAAACCTCGGGGTGACCCCAAATCCAGATAAGGTTCACATACATCATCGGATTGCCGCCGAAGTCGTTGGTGAAGAAATTGGTGCCGACATAGCGGTCGAGCGCAAGCAAGGTCAGCACCGCCGTCAGCACCGGGAAGGAGGCGACGATCAGCACATTGGTGCAGAGCGAAGTCCAGGTGAAGACGGGCATCTTCATCAGGCCCATGCCGGGGGCGCGCATCTTGACGATGGTGGCGATGAGGTTGACGCCGGACAGGGTCGTGCCGACGCCCGCCACCTGCAGGCCCCAGATGTAATAATCCACCCCCGAGGCCGGACTGTATTCAATGCCCGAAAGCGGCGGATAGGCGAGCCACCCGGTCTGGGCGAATTCGCCGACGAACAGGCTCATCATGATCAGCACGGCGCCGCCGGCGGTCATCCAGAAGCTGAAATTGTTGAGGAAGGGGAAGCTGACATCGCGCGCGCCGATCTGCAGCGGCACGACATAGTTCATGAAGCCGGTGATCAGCGGCATGGCCACGAAGAAGATCATGATCACGCCATGGGCGGTGAAGACCTGATCATAGTGGTGGGCGTTGAGGTAGCCCTCCGAGCCACCAAAAGCCATGGCCTGTTGCAGGCGCATCATGATGGCGTCGGAAAAGCCGCGCAGCAGCATGACCAGGCCCAGCACCATATACATGATGCCGATCTTCTTGTGGTCGACGCTGGTGAACCATTCAAACCAGAGATAGCCCCAGAGCTTGAAATAGGTGATGGCGCCGAGCAGCGCGATGCCGCCCAAAGCCACGACGATGAAGGTGACGACCAGGATGGGCTCGTGCAGGGGAAGCACGTCCCAGTTGAGGCGGCCGAAGATGAAGGTCCAGAATTGATCACTCATAGGGCAGTCGCCGCGCTGGAGGTTTCAAGAGATGCGGTCTGGCCGGCCAGCCAGGACATGGCCGCGGCGGCAGGAGCCGCTAGCGCCGAGGGTGGCGTGAGGCCGGCGCCGGTGACCAGACCCGGCCGGGGCGCGGAGAGCGCGGGCAGTTTGGCGGTCATGGCGATGGCTTCGTCGACCGAGCAGAGCGCGGCGACATAGGTCTTTTGCGGGCCGAGGGCGGAGCGATTGCGCTCGCCGCCGCCATAGAGGGCCGGGGCGATATTGTCGACACCGGCGAGGCCCAGGCCCCCGCGCGCATCGATCGACATCATCTCGCTCATGCACATCTTGTCGAGCTCGACGCACATATTGACGATGGCCGTATAGAGCCCGTTCTCGACGCCGGCAAAATGGGTGACCGGCACTTTTTCGGTGGGCTTTTCGAGCTCGAGATAGACCTTGCGGTCGAGATTGGCCTCGGCGCCGCGCACATCGGCGACCCATTGATCAAAGCCAGGATTATCGACGCCGCGGAATTCGAAATGCATGCCGGAAAAGCCGTGCCCGCTATAATTGGCGGAAAAGCCCTTGTAGCTGCCGGGGTGATTGACCACGGCATGAAGCCGGGTCTGCATGCCGGGCATGGCATAGATCTGGCCGGCGAGAGCGGGGATATAGAAGGAATTCATCACCGAGGAGGAGGTCAGCGTGAAGCTGATCGGCCGATCGACCGGGGCGACCAGCTCGTTGACGCTGGCAATGTTGTATTGGGGATAGATGAAGAGCCATTTCCAATCGAGCGCCACAACCTCCACCTCGAGCGGCGTGATATCGGCGGTGACCGGCTGGCCGGGGCCGATGCGCGAGAGCTGGCGATAGGGATCAAGCAGGTGCGTGCCCACCCAGGTGACGGCGCCCAGGCAGATGATGATGGCGAGCGGGGCAGCCCAGATGACCAGTTCGAGATGGGTCGAGTGATCCCAATCGGGCTGGTAATCGGCGTCCTTATTGCCCTGGCGGTATTTGCGCGCAAAGATCACCACCAGCGCCAGCACCGGAATGATGATCAGCAGCATGAGGACGGTGGCGATCAGGATGAGATCGCGCTGCTGGGCGGCGATATCGCCGGCGGGGGCCAGGACCACCGCATTGCAGCCCGCCAGGAGAGCGGCGAGGGGAAACAGGAGGGCAAGCTTGATCAGACGAGACACTTGGGCGTTCCTCGATGAGGTTTCGCAATGGCCGTCGCCCTATGCCTGTCCAATGGCAAACACCATCGGGCATTTTGTCCACTCCCGTTCCGGAGTAGAATAGGGCAAGGGAGAGCTTAACCGTATTGCATTGCGCCGCAAAGAGCCCGCGCGGCGCGCCTGGAACGGCCGGCAGAACCACAAGCAAAACAAGGCATTAGCTCCGATGACAGCTTCGTCCTCAACCATTCCGGAAACGAGCGCCGAGCATGATGCCCGCGTGGTCAATGCCCATCACCGCCCGGTCAATGCCGGAGAAATCGCGGTCGGTGTGATCATCGGTCGCACCTCCGAATTCTTCGATTTCTTCGTCTATGCCATCGCTTCGGTGCTGGTTTTTCCGGCGGTGGTGTTTCCCTATGTGGACCCGCTGACGGGCACGATCCTGTCCTTCGCGGTCTTCGCGCTGGCCTTTATCGCCAGGCCGATCGGCACGGTGATCTTTTCGGCGGTGGACCGCAATTACGGGCGCGGGGTGAAGCTCACCATTGCGCTGTTCCTGCTGGGGATTTCGACGGTGGCGGTGGCGTTCCTCCCCAGCGACAGCCAGGTGGGGGCGTTTTCGGTCGCCATTCTGATGCTGTTCCGCTTCGGGCAGGGCATTGCCTTGGCCGGGACCTGGGACGGGCTGGCCTCGCTTTTGGCGCTCAATGCGCCGCAGAGCAAGCGCGGCTGGTATGCCATGGTGCCGCAATTGGGCGCGCCGATCGGGCTGATCGTCGCCTCGGCGCTGTTCGCTTTTCTGGTCAGCTCGATTTCGGCCGAGGATTTTCTGGCCTGGGGCTGGCGCTATCCGTTTTTCGTGGCTTTCGCCATCAATGTGGTGGCGCTGTTCGCGCGGCTGCGTATCGTGGTGACGCCGGAATATACGGGGCTGTTTGAAAGCGGTGAGCTGGAGCCGACCCGCATTCGCGACACGGTGCGCAGCGAGGGCCGCAATATCGTGATCGGGGCTTTCGCGCCGCTGGCGAGCTTTGCGCTGTTCCACATGGTGACGGTGTTTCCGCTGTCCTGGGTGTTTCTCTATACCGACGAAATGCCGGCGCGGTTCCTGGTGATCGAGGCAGCTTCGGCCGTGGTGGGGCTGGCGGCGGTGGTGCTGTCGGGCGCGCTGGCCGACCGGGTCGGGCGACGGTGGCTGCTGGGTGCTTCGGCGGTGGGCATTGCCATTTACAGCGTCTTTGCGCCGCTGCTGCTCGATGCCGGGGATATGGGCGAAATCATCTATATGGTGGTGGGGTTCATCCTCTTGGGCCTCTCCTTCGGGCAATCCTCGGGCGTGGTGGCGGCCAATTTCACCAAGCTCTATCGCTATACCAGCTCGGCCCTGACCTCGGACCTGGCCTGGCTGTTCGGCGCCGGCTTTGCGCCGCTGGTGGCGCTGGTGCTGTCGAGCCAGTTCGGGCTGATTTCCTCGGGGGCGTATCTGCTGTCCGGGGCGGTGTGTACGCTGATCGCGCTGGGGTTGAACCGGCAATTGGCGGGGCAGAATTAGGCTCGGGTTCCTAACAGTAGACCTCATCCTGAGCCCGTCGAAGGACGAGGTCGTGGCAGGAGCGGCGGCACGACCTCGTGGTTCGACAGGCTCACCATGAGGTCTACTTGGACCGATCTTTCGCTTCTTGCCCTCCCTCCCCCTTGAGGGGAGGGCCGGGGTGGGGGTCCCTTGGTTTGCTGCATGAGCACGCCGACCCCCACCCTCGATCCCTCCCCTCAAGGGGGAGGGAGGCGATAGGGCCGATAGCGCTGGCGTTTGTCGCCTCCCCCTTACACAGTCCTTATGAAATCCTTATGCGCCGACGCGGCCTTTCGCATGGAAAGCTGATGGGCATAGGAGCGAATGTGCGGGCCTTCTCATAGGAGATCCGTCATGCTCGATTTCATCTTCATAGCGCTGGGGGGCGGCCTATTGGCCGTGCTCATGGCCTATGCTGTTGCGCTCAACCACTTGTGAGCGCCGCCATGCTCATCCTTGCTTTCCTCATCGCGCTGGCGCTGGCCGTTTACCTGGTGGTGACGTTGCTGGCGCCTGAGCGCTTCTGATTTTCCGGAGCCAAAAATGTCCCTTATTGGCTGGCTGCAGATCGGCGTCGTGCTGATTGCAGTGCTTTTGCTTGCCAAGCCGCTCGGCCTTTACATGGCCAAGGTGTTTTCCGGCGAGCGCACTTTTCTTTCTCCCATCCTGTCCCCCGTCGAGAGCGGGTTTTATGCTCTGGCGGGCGTGCGCCGCGACAAGGAGCAGGGGTGGCTGGGCTATACGCTCGGCGTCTTGCTGTTCAGCATTGCCGGCTTCGTGCTGCTCTACGCCATTTTGCGGCTGCAGAATGTGCTGCCGCTCAATCCGCAGGGCTTTGCGGCCGTGCCGCCGGACCTGGCCTTCAATACCGCGGCCAGCTTTGTCACCAATACCAATTGGCAGAGCTATGGCGGGGAAACCACGATGAGTCATCTCAGCCAAATGCTGGGGCTCACGGTGCAGAATTTCGTGTCCGCCGCTACCGGCATTGCCGTGGCCATGGCGCTGACCCGGGCCTTTATCCGCTCGGGCGCCAATGAGCTTGGCAATTTCTGGGTCGATCTGACAAGGGCGACGCTTTATGTGCTGCTGCCGCTGGCCATTGTGGTGGCGCTGGCCTTTGTGGCGCTCGGCCTGCCGCAGAGCCTGGACGCGAGCTTTGCCGCGACGACGCTGGAAGGGGCGCAGCAGACCATCGCCACGGGGCCGGTTGCGAGCCAGGAGGCGATCAAGCAGCTGGGCACCAATGGCGGCGGGTTCTTCAACGTCAATGCGGCGCATCCGTTCGAAAATCCCAATGCCTTTTCGAACTATCTCAACATCATCGCCATGCTCGGCGTGTCGGCGGCTCTGGTCTATGCCTTTGGGCAGATGGTGGGCAATCGCCGCCAGGGCTGGGCGCTGCTGTCGGTGACCGTGATCATGCTGGTGATCGGCACCGGGGCGATCTATTGGGCCGAGACGTCTGGCAATCCGCTGCTGACTGCGGTGGGCGTCGATCCCAGCCTGGGCAATATGGAAGGCAAGGAAGTTCGCTTCGGCCAGGCCATGACGGCGCTTTATGCGGCAGTGACCACGGGGCTCTCCGATGGTGGCGTCAATGGCATGCATGGCTCGCTCACCCCGTTGGGGGGCCTGGTGCCGATGTTCCTGATCCAGCTGGGCGAAGTGCTGCCGGGCGGGGTGGGATCGGGGCTTTATGGGCTCTTGGTCTTTGCCATTCTCGCCGTGTTCGTGGCCGGGCTGATGGTGGGGCGCACGCCCGAGCTATTGGGCAAAAAGATCGAGGCGCGGGAGATGAAGTTTGCCATGCTGGCCATCCTCATCCTGCCGCTGACCATTCTGGGCTTTACCGCGATTTCGGCCGTGGCCGAGTTCGGGACCAGCTCGATCCTCACCCCCGGCCCGCATGGCCTCAGCGAAATCCTCTATGCCTATACGTCGGCGGCGGGGAATAACGGCTCGGCCTTTGGCGGGCTTACGGCCAATACGCCCTGGTACAATACGACGCTGGGGATCGCCATGCTGCTGGGGCGGTTCGCCTATCTCGTGCCGGTGCTGGCTATTGCCGGCGGACTGGTCAGCAAGCCGCGCGTGCCGGCGTCCTCGGGCACCTTCCCGACCGATCGGCCGCTCTTTGTGGGCCTGCTGATCGGCATCATCGTCATCATGGGCGGGCTGCAGTTCTTCCCGGCCCTGGCTCTTGGCCCCATTGTCGAGCATTTCGCCATGCTGGCCGGGCAGAGCTTTTAGGAAATCGAAAAATGTCCAGTTCAGCCAAATCCATTTCCATGCTTTCGCCCGCCATTATCGTGCCGGCGCTGCGCGACGCGGTGATCAAGCTCGATCCGCGCCAGCTGATCCGCAATCCGGTTATTTTTGTTACCGAAGTGGTGGCGGTGGTCGTTACTGCCATCTTTATCCAGGACCTGTTGGGTGGGGTCGGGGCGGCGTTTTCCGGCCAGATTGCGCTCTGGCTGTGGTTCACCGTGCTGTTCGCCACTTTTGCGGAAGCCGTTGCCGAAGGGCGGGGCAAGGCGCAGGCGGAGAGCCTCAAACGCAATCGGAGCGACCTCATCGCCAAGAAGCTGCTGTTTCCCGAGCAGCGGGACAATCGCGGTTGTGAAGTCGTTTCGGCCACGACGCTCAAGGTGGGCGATGTGGTGCTGGTGGAGGTCAATGATCTCATTCCCGGCGATGGCGAGGTGATCGAGGGCATTGCCTCGGTCAATGAAAGCGCCATTACCGGGGAATCCGCCCCGGTGATCCGCGAGGCGGGCGGGGACCGTTCGGCGGTGACGGGTGGCACGCAGGTGATCTCGGACTGGCTCAAGGTGCGGATTACCACCAAGCCGGGCGAGAGCTTTGTCGACCGCATGATCGCGCTGATCGAAGGAGCCAAGCGGCAGAAGACGCCGAACGAAATCGCGCTGTCGATTTTGTTGAGCGGGCTGACGCTGGTGTTCCTGATTGCCGTGGTGACGCTTTATGGGCTGGCGCTTTATTCGGGCACGGACCTGTCGGTGGCGGTGCTGGCGGCTTTGCTGGTGACGCTGATCCCCACGACTATCGGCGGGCTGCTGTCGGCTATCGGCATTGCCGGGATGGATCGGCTGATCCGCTTCAATGTCATTGCCACCTCGGGCCGGGCGGTGGAAGCGGCGGGCGATGTGGATACGCTGCTGCTCGACAAGACCGGCACCATCACTTTCGGCAATCGCATGGCGTCGGAATTTTTGCCGGTCACCGGGGTGAGCGAGAAGGAGCTGGCGGAAGCTGTGCTCCTGGCCTCGCTGGCCGACGAGACGGCGGAAGGCCGCTCCATCGTGGCTTTGGCCAAGAGCGATTTCGGGCTCAGCGAACCGCGCATCGTGGGCAATGGCACGACCAGCATTCCCTTTTCGGCGCAGACGCGGATTTCGGGCATCGATATCGAAGGGCGACGCATTCGCAAGGGTGCGGTGGATGCCGTGCTGCGGTTTGTCGGGCTCGACAAGGCGCAGGCCAGCCCCGAATTCAACAAGGCTGTCGATGCCATTGCGCGCACCGGCGGTACGCCGCTGGCGGTGGCGGAAGCCGATCGCCTCTTGGGCGTGGTGCATCTCAAGGATGTGGTGAAGCCCGGCATCAAGGAGCGCTTTGCGGCTTTGCGCGCCATGGGCATCCGCACGGTGATGGTGACGGGCGACAATCCGGTGACCGCGGCGGCGATTGCCTCGGAAGCGGGGGTGGATGATTTCTTCGCCGAGGCGACGCCCGAGCAGAAGCTGGATTTTATCAAGAAGGAACAGACGGGCGGACGGCTGATCGCCATGGCTGGCGATGGCACCAATGACGCCCCGGCCCTGGCGCAGGCCGATGTGGGGGTCGCCATGCAATCGGGCACCCAGGCAGCGCGGGAGGCGGGCAATATGGTGGATCTGGATTCCAGCCCCACCAAGTTGATCGAGATCGTCGAGATCGGCAAGCAGATCCTGATGACGCGGGGTTCGCTCACCACGTTCTCGATCGCCAATGACGTGGCCAAATATTTCGCGATCATTCCGGCGCTGTTTCTGACCACCTATCCCCAGCTAGGGGCGCTCAACATTATGGGGCTGAGCTCGCCGCAATCGGCGATCCTGTCGGCGGTGATCTTTAATGCGCTCATCATCGTGGCGCTGATCCCGCTGGCGCTGCGGGGGGTGAAATACCGGCCCGTGGGGGCGGCGGCGCTGCTGTCGCGGAACCTGCTGGTCTATGGGCTGGGCGGGATTGTGGCGCCGTTCATCGGGATCAAGCTGGTGGATATGGCGGTGACGGGACTAGGGATTATCTAGCGATGGAGTCCTCAGTCGTCTCCCTCCCCCTTGAGGGGAGGGATCAAGGGTGGGGGTGTCGAAGTCTCCGAACTTGGAGTTTGCGGAACCTCCGACACCCCCACCCTAGCCCTCCCCTCAAGGGGGAGGGGACCGCTCCGTGATCGCGGCGCTTTCACAGTTCAACTCAAGGAGCCCAAAATGCTCAACCAAATCTGTCCTGCCATTGTCCTCACCGTCTTGCTCACCGCCGTTACGGGCCTGGTCTATCCCCTCGCCATTACCGCTGCGGCGCAGGTAGCGTTTCCGGGGCAGGCGAATGGCAGCCGTATCGAGCGGGATGGCCGGGTGATCGGCTCGGAGCTGATCGGGCAGAATTTTGCCCAACCAAAATATTTCTGGCCGCGACCCTCGGCCACCGGGCCTGAGCCCTATAATGCGGCGGCCTCGAGCGGCTCCAATATCGGGCCGACCGGCAAGGCGCTGATCGAGCGGACGGCGGCGTCCGTCGCGGCGCTGGGCGGGGGGCCGGTGCCGGGCGATGCGGTTACCACATCGGGATCGGGGCTTGATCCGCATATTTCCCCGCAATATGCGGCCTGGCAGATCGCGCGGGTGGCCCAGGCGCGCGGGGTGGCGCCGGCTGCTATTGAAGCGATCGTTGCCCGTGTGACGGAAGGCCCGGCCTTGGGTATATTCGGGGAACCACGCGTCAATGTGCTGCGCCTCAACCTGGCGCTGGACGAGGCGGCGCGCCAAGCCAGTGTGCCCTGAGGTTTTGATGAACCTAATCCACCCACCGGGTCATTCCCGCGAAAGCGGGAACCTCCGTTGCCTTCAAACAGAGGTCCCCGCTTTCGCGGGGATGACATTGTGGGTTTTTCATCATGCGGGATGACGCGGACAAGCGTCCGGACCCCGCTGTCCTGCTGCAGCTTGCCGCGCGGGAGACCCGCGGCAAGCTGACGGTGTTTCTGGGGGCGGCGCCGGGCGTGGGCAAGACCTATGCCATGCTGGAGCGGGCGCGCGGGCTCAAGGATGCCGGGACCGATGTCGTCATCGGGCTGGTCGAAACGCATGGCCGCAGCGATACGGCCAGGCTGGCAGAGGGCATCGAGGTGCTGCCCCGGCAGAATAATGGCGGGCCCTATGGCGAATTCGACCTCGACGCGGCGCTGATCCGCCGCCCGGCCTTGCTGATCGTGGATGAGCTGGCCCATACCAATGCGCCGGGCTCGCGCCACCCCAAGCGCTATCAGGATATTGCCGAGTTGATCGGGGCGGGGATCGATGTGTGGACCGCGCTCAATATCCAGCATCTTGAGAGCCTTTCCGATCTCGTTGCGCGCATTGCCGGTATTCCGGTGCGCGAAACGGTGCCCGATGTGGTGCTGAAGCGGGCCGATGAGGTGATCCTGGTCGATCTGCCGCCGGCCGAGCTGATTGCCCGGCTCAATGCCGGAAAAGTCTATCTGCCCGACAATGCCAGGCGAGCGCTGGATGGATTTTTCAAACCGGCGACACTGACCGCGCTACGCGAACTGGCCCTGCGCCGCGCCGCCGACCGGGTGGACGACCAGATGGTCGATTTCCTGCGGCAAAGCGCGGTCGAGGGGCCCTGGGCGACGGGCGAGCGGCTGCTGGTCTGTGTCGGGCCCGACGCCATATCGGAAAATGTGGTGCGGGTGGCGAGCCGGCTGGCCTCGGGGCTCAATGCGCGGTGGCTGGTGGTGTCGCTGACGAGGCCCGGTTCGGCCCTGCCCGCACCGGCCGAGGCCGAACAGCTGG
>DATMSY010000058.1:0-34072 GCA_035565135.1 Devosia sp. | reverse complement strand
AATTCAGAATGCCACCGACCATTTCGACTGGTGCGCCGATGAGGCGCGCCGCGTTTATGGCCGCACGCTCGATGGCCGAGGTCCCAATTCGCGCTTCGACATCAGGCACGAGCCGGTGGGCGTGGTGCTCGCCCTGACGGCATGGAATTTTCCGCTCAGCCTGCCGGCCCGAAAGCTGGCCAGCGGCCTTGCCGCTGGCTGTGCCATCATCCTGCGTCCCGCGAGCGAGGCACCGGCGTCGACGGCCGCGCTGGTCGCCTGCTGCCACGACGCGGGCGTTCCCTCCGGTGCGGTGAACCTGCTGTTCGGCGAGCCCGACGCGGTGATTGCACCGCTCATCGCCTCTCCAAAGGTACGAAAGGTCAGCTTCACCGGTTCCACCCGTGTCGGCCAAATCCTCATTCGCCAATGCGCCGATACGCTGAAGCGTCTGACGATGGAACTGGGCGGGCACGCCCCCTTCATCGTGCTGGGCGACGCCGATGTGGGTGCCGCGGCCAAGATTGCTGTCGCCTCCAAATTCCGCAATGCGGGTCAGGTCTGCACCGCGCCGAGCCGCTTCTACGTGCATGAATCCGTGGTCGGTGATTTCACCGAACGCTTGGTTGCCGGCACCAAGGCTATCCGCCTTGGCAATGGGCTTGCGCCAAACAGTGACATGGGACCGCAGATCAGTGCGCGGCAGCGCGAACGGGCGGAACGACTGGTTGCCGATGCCGTCGAGCGGGGCGCCCGGATTGCCGTGGGCGGTCGTCGGCCGGACGGGAGCAATCGCGGCTTTTTCTTCGAGCCGACTGTGCTGGTCGATATTCCTGGGGACGCGCAGATCCTGACCGAGGAGCCTTTCACGCCGATCGCGGCCATCCTACCTGTAGCCTCGGCGGAGGAGGCTATCAGCCGCGCCAATGCGCTGGAATATGGGCTCGCCGCCTATCTCTTCGGCCACTCGGAGCGTCAGCTCAACTATGTGGCGAGCCAGCTCGAGGCGGGCATGATCGGTGTCAACACTGCCATGGTGTCGACCGCGGAGGCGCCTTTCGGTGGCATCAAGGCCAGTGGCTCTGGGCGCGAAGGCGGCAGCGAGGGCATCATCGACTATCTCAACACCAAGTTCATCCACCGCCAGAGCGCGTGACCCATGTCCAAACCTCGCAAGACCGTTCAATCGCTGCGCAGCCAGCTCTGGTTCAATGCCCCGAAATCGGCCGGTGACCACAAGCGCCGTCGCATGCGCCAGGCAGGTTTCACCACCGAGGATTTCGGCAACAAGCCGGTCATCGGCATCCTCTCCACCTGGTCTGACTTCAACACCTGCCATGCGCACTTCCCGCAGCGCATCGAGGAGATCAAGCGGGGCATCTGGCAGGCGGGCGGGTTTCCGGCCGTCATTCCAATGCAGAGCGTTTCGGAGAGCTTCCTGCGGCCCACGGCCATGCTCTATCGCAATTTTCTCGCAATGGAGGCGGAGGAGGCTATTCGCTCCCATCCCGTCGATGGCGTGGTGCTGCTCGGCGGTTGTGACAAGACCACGCCCGGATTGATCATGGGGGCAGCCTCGGCCGGCGTGCCGGCGATCTACGTGCCGGCCGGCGCGATGCTTCGCGGCCATTGGCGCGGGGCCACGCTTGGCACCGGGACCAGCACCTGGCAGGCGGAGGCGGATTATCGCGCGGGCCTTCTTACCCAGACCGAATGGGAAGACCTCAGCCAGGCGAGCGTGCGCTCGACGGGCACCTGCAATACGATGGGCACGGCATCGACCATGACGACGCTGGTCGACGTGCTGGGGCTTACCCTGCCCGGCGCCAGTTCGATCCCCGCGGTCGACGCCGAACATGCCCGCATGGCGAGTGCAGCGGGTCGGCGGATCGTCGAAATGGTTTGGGAAGACCTGACACCCAAGGACATCGTTTCGGCGGCGTCGCTGCGCAACGCCGTCATCACCGACATGGCGATCTCGGGCTCGACCAATTCATTGATCCATCTCATAGCGATTGCGGGGCGGTTCGGGCATGACCTGTCGCTGGCCGATTTCGGTCAGGCCAGTGAGGGTATTCCGGTTGTCTGCAACCTCATGCCAGCCGGGCAGTATCTAATGGAGGACTTTCACTTTGCCGGCGGCATTCGCGCCCTGCTCAATGTCATTGCGGAGCATATCGACCTGACGGTGATGACGGCGACGGGCCGCACGCTGGGCGATGAGATTGCCGGCGCCAAAGTCTGGAACAGCGATATCATTCGCCCGCTCAACAAGCCAATCTATCCCACTGGCGCCCTGGTGGTTCTCAAAGGGTCGCTGGCGCCGCGAGGCGCTGTGCTGAAACGCTCGGCCGCTTCCCCTGAATTGCTGAGCCATACCGGGCCAGCCGTCGTCTTCAACGGCTACAAGGACCTGCACGAACGCATCGACGATCCGAGCCTCGACATTACCCGCGACAGCGTGCTGGTCCTGCAGAACGCCGGGCCGATCGGGGCCCCGGGCATGCCCGAATGGGGCATGCTACCCATCCCAAAGCGCCTTCTGGCAGAGGGCGTGCGTGACATGGTGCGCATTTCCGATGGGCGCATGTCGGGCACGAGTTTTGGCACCTGCATCTTGCATGTGTGCCCGGAATCCCATGTGGGTGGGCCGCTGGCACTTGTCCGTGACGGCGACCTCATTCGGCTGGATGTTGAAACGAGGCAACTCGATCTGCTCCTCGATGCGGAAGAGATCGAAGCCCGCCGGACTGCATGGCAGGCGCCGAAACCGCACTATGAGCGAGGCTATGGTGCCCTCTTTTCGCGCCACGTGACCCAGGCCGACCAGGGATGCGATTTCGATTTCCTGGCCGATGGCGAGGCAACGCTGGACCCCGAGGTGCACTAAAGCGTCGCCCTTGAATTGGGACATTCCAAACTCGACCGTCACCCCGGCCTTGGCCGGGATGACAGCCGGTGGGGTCGAGGCGATGTATCGCCCCGACCCGGTTTTCAAACGCGAGCCGCCTTAGCCTCCTCGGGATTGTCGATCAAGCCTCGTCGCGGAAGCGCGAATAGGTCCCGAGCTTTTCGGTGGCGCCAGCGACGATGGCGCCGGCGTCGGAGGCTACGCCCAGAAAGTCGAACCCGTCGGTGAAGGGGGAGGCGGAATGGGTGGAATTATAGCCCAGCGTGCCGCTAGACTTGCCCGCCGCTCGGATTTGCGCCGCGCCACGCAGCATGGCATCGCGCACCTCGGGATGGGTCGAACTGCCGAGATGCCCCATATTGGCCGCGAGGTCATTGGGGCCGATGAAAACGCCGTCTACGCCATCGACCCGCGCGATGTCACCAATGGCGGTCATGGCTTCGGGAGTCTCTATCTGCACCACGACCGCAATCTGCTCGGCGGCCCGAGCCAGATTCTCCCGGCGCCCGTAGGAGGTGGCCCTGGTGGTTCCGGCGACACCGCGGATGCCATGGGGCGGATAGCGCGTCGCTGCCACCGCAGCCTTTGCTTCCTCGACGGTCTGCACATAGGGAAACATCAGCGAGGTCACGCCGGCATCGAGCAGGCGTTTGACCATTATCGGCTCGTTCCAGGGTACGCGCACCACGATTGGAGCTCCCACGCCAGCGGCCCGCAAATGATCGACGACCAGCAGGAAATCATTGGGCGAATGCTCCATGTCGAGCAGCAGCCAATCGAAGCCAATGCCGGCAAAGATCTCGGTCACGGTCGGGCTACCGGTGGTCAACCAGCCGCCGATCTGGCGCCGCTTCTCCCGTAGTCCTTGCTTGAATGTATTGATAACGATGGCTTCCACTCTTGCACTCCCCTTTTCAAATAGGATAGTTAAATTGCAAGCGCTTGCAAAAGTAAAGGTACGACTTTGGCCCTGTCGGATTTCGCCATTCTGGATCCCCGATTTCGCCGCCTCGTCGTGGCTTCGGCCACTGTAAGGCGCCTGTTCACCGGCTGCGCATGGGCCGAGGGCCCAGCGTATGTGCCGGCCTATCGTCTGCTTATCTGGAGCGACACCCCAAATGATCGCATGCTGGCCTATAACGAGCGCGAGGGCAGCGTCACCCTCTTCCGAGAGCCCGCCGGCTACAGTAATGGCAATTGTCTAGACCGAGAGGGACGCCTTATCACTTGTCAGCATGGTTTCCGCAGCGTTACGCGAACCGAGCACGACGGGAGTGTGATCACGCTCGCCGATCGTTTAGGTGACAAGCGCTTCAACTCGCCCAATGACGTGGTTTGCAAATCCGATGGCACAATCTGGTTCAGCGACCCTACCTATGGGATCGACAGCGACTATGAGGGGCATAAGGCGCCTTCCGAAATCGCAGCCTCATGGCTCTTTCGCCTCGACATGGACGGCACGATCGAGGCCGTCGTGACGGATTTCGTGCAGCCCAATGGCCTTGCCTTCCCGCCAGACGAGCGCCTCCTCTATGTGGCCGATACTGGCGCCAGCCACATCGTAGACGGACCGCGGCACATCAGGCGCTTTGTCGTGGGCGATGACAACCAGTTGACGGATGACGGCATATTCGCCACTTGCAGCAACGGTGTTTTTGACGGTTTCCGTCTCGACAGCGCCGGCCGCATATGGGCCAGCGCCGCCGACGGCGTCCATTGCTATGACCCCGACGGTACACTCCTTGGCAAAATCTTGGTGCCAGAACGCGTCGCCAATGTTTGTTTCGGCGGCCCCAAACGCAATGTTCTTTATATCTGCGCGACGACCTCGCTCTACGCAATCACGCTGCCGGTCAACGGCGCGAACTAACCCAACGGCGGTCGAAGGGTCTCGGACTGCTAAGGCGGCTGGCATTTCTAGTCCAGCCACCGTCTGTTGAGAGCTAATGCGGTAGTAGCTATTCAACTATGCGCCGTTGGACGATCTCACCTAGACTCCCAAAAGCGGACGTCGAACCCAGGCGTGGCGAACGAGTACTTCGGGGTGGAAAGAAGACGTCAGCGCGCTTCGAACGTCGAGTTGGACATCCAGCCATCTGTGCCTTCGCCGACTCTAACGCGGCTCCACCCGCTTCCGGCTTCGACGAGCAGCACCTCGGCCCTCCCGGCACCACCATCAAGACACTGAACCGTCTGCCTGGCCCAGACCGTAGATTAACGTCGGTCGTGGTGTAGCGCAGGGCGCTGAGGCTGGGGCCGACTTCGCCAAGGCTGGCTGGCTCGGGAAATCGTGACGACGTGCCTGAATAATAGCCGAACACATAGAGGGGGATGATGCGATCGGGATTTGGCAAGGCGCCCTGAGCGCGGTTGCGCCGATAGAAATCGTTTTGCTTGATTGACTTGTAGGGCCTGTCCTTCGCCAGAATCTCAGGGCCGACCGCCGCACTTATCTGATAGGACCGCCTAAATCGGACGTGCGCCTCGCCGGCTTCCTCTTGGGTCGCGCTGGAAATAATCTTAACGTAGTGACCGTTGCAGTGGTACTCGATCTCGTAGCCAAACGTGGCTTCTTCCTCAAGATCAAGCTGCCGAAAGATCCACCCCAAGACCTCGAGCAAGCTGGATTTTCCAACACCGTTTCGACCGACAACGACCTGCCGCGAGCTAGTCGCACCGAAGTCGACCTCGAACTTCTGCAGGTTCTTGAAGGACTCGAGATACAGCGGGTCGACGCGCATTGGCCTAGGGCCAATCGACATTCAGGATTCCGTTTTGGCTTGATGTCTGATTCATAGGGTTCCGTGTTTGTGATCACGGAGGGCGCCCAATGGCGATCAAGCGGTATGAGTTGAGTGATGCCCAGTGGGAACGGATCGCGCCGCTGCTGCCCGGCAAGGCGGGCGATCCGGGGCGCACCGGTTCTGATAACCGATTGTTTGTGAACGGGGTTTTGTGGGTTCTGCGCTCAGGCGCGCATTGGCGCGATGTGCCCGAGCGCTATGGCAAGGACAAGACCTTGCACAAACGCTTCACCCGTTGGGCCAAGGCCGGCGTCTGGGAGAAGGTGTTCGCCGCCCTGATCAAGGATCGGGATAACCAATATCTGATGCTCGATAGTACCCTGGTTCGCGCCCATCAGCAGGCAGCGACCGGAAAAGGGGGGACCAAAATCAGGCTCTGGGGCGTTCCAGAGGTGGATTGACCACCAAGATCCACATGCTCACCGACAGCCTGGGCCGTCCCTTGCGGTTCATCCTGACACCCGGGCAAGCCGGTGATGTGCTCAGCGCCGCCGCGCTGCTGGATGGCTTTGCCGCAACGGCCGTGTTGGCCGACAAAGCCTATGACAGCAACGCGTTCCGCCAGATCGTGGCGGAAACCGGCGCTGAAGCGGTGATCCCCTCAAACCGCTCGCGCAAGACGCTGATCCCCCACGATCCCATCATCTACAAAATCCGCAACCGCATCGAACGCTGCTTCAACGAGCTCAAGCACTTCCGGCGCCTGGCGACCCGATACGATCGCAGAGCTCAATACTTCCTCAGCTTCATTCATCTCGCCGCAGCAATGATCTGGATGAGATGAATGTCGATTCAGCCTAGTACCGGAACTGCTCGGTCAGCACGCGCTCTTCAAGGCTCGTGCCCGGGTCGAACAGTAGTGTTACCCCACTGTCGCGGTCCTCGCGGATGACGACTTCCAGCACGTTCTGGAATTCCACATTGTCGGCGACGGCGCTGACGGGGCGCTTGGCGGCTTCGCGGGTGATGAATTTGACCTCTGCCCGATTGCCCAGAATGGCGCCGCGCCAGCGGCGGGGGCGGAATGGCGAAATGGGGGTCAGCGCCAGCAGCGGGGCATCGATGGGCAGGATCGGCCCATGCGCCGACAGGTTGTAGGCGGTCGAGCCGGCGGGCGTCGATAGCAGCACGCCATCGCAGATCAATTCATCCAGCCGCGTTTCGCCATCGACCACGATCTGGATCTTGGCGGCCTGGTAGGTCGAGCGGAACAGCGAGACCTCGTTGAGCGCGAGAGCGGTCTGGGTCACGCCGGACGTGCTGAGCACGGTCATGGATAGCGGATAGATGCGTGTGGGCTGCGCCGCGGCGAGCCGTTCGGCCAGATTGTCCTCGGAAAAGACATTCATCAGAAAGCCGACCGAGCCGAAATTCATGCCATAGACGGGCACATTGCGGCCCATGGCCTGGTGCAGGCTCTGCAGCATCAGGCCATCGCCGCCCAGCGCCACGACCACGGACGCTTCCTCGACCGGGACGGCGCCATAGCGCTCGCGCAAACGCGCGGCGGCGGCATCGGCCTCGGCGGTGCCGTTGGTCACAAAGCCAACCCGATCTGTCTGGAAGGTCACGTCGCATTCTCCGGCAGGGCAGTCCTGGCGTCGGAAGAAAGTTCTGCCGATGCGTTTGGCCCGTACCATAGAAGCCAGGCCAGTGCCAGACGCAAGGCTCCTGGCGGTATCATCCGGCGGGATTGCGTGTGGTGGCCGTGAGCAGGCGCGGCGATTCCCCCGGCGCGACGCGGATGGCCGTCAATCTGCCGGTGGCATAGGCGCCCGTATCGATGCAGATGCGGCCAGGGGACACATAGGGCACCGCGGCTGGCGTATGGCCGTGGATAATGAGCATGCCCTGCCGTGGTGTGGGCTCGGCTGCCGGATCGTACCGCATCCATTGCAGAACATCGTCGCTTTGCTCTTCGAGGGGGATGCCGGGTTTCATGCCGGCATGCACCAGCACGAGGCCGGGAAGGCTCAGCGCGACCGGCAGGCTTTCGAGGAAATCGAGATGGCTGGAAGGGATGTGGCTGCGCAGGCTGCCGAGGCGGGCCTGCAGGGTGGCGGTGGTGAAGCCAGCCATGGGGATGCCGTAAGATTGCAGGGTTTCCAGCGCACCCAGCTTCATCCATTGCGCACCCGCTGCGGGGTTGCGGCAATAGGCCAGCATGAGTTCCTCATGGTTGCCGGCGAGGCAGATGCGCCGCGTTCCGGGCGGAGCGGGGGTCAGCAGGTGGTCGATGACGCCGGCGGAATTGGGTCCGCGGTCGACATAATCGCCCAGATAGACCAGCCAGATTTCGCCCTTGGTATCTGCTGCATCATCGAGGATCATCTGCTCGATGCGCTGCAGTTCGGCCAGGCACCCGTGAATATCGCCAATGGCATAGATCGCGCCGGGCCATTGGTCCGCGACGAGGCGCTGGCGCCCTTGCGGCTCCGGCTGCTCGCTCTGGCGCTGCGGCAGCAGGCGCCGTAACAGCGAAAGCATATTTGCCTGCGGCATTGGCCAAAAACTCCGGCGCGGCGGACCTAGAGGTGATTTTGAATGCCTAGGGATGGCGATTCAAGCGGCAAAGCCGGGCAGGGTTAAGCCGGCCCGGTGGAATAGCGATCAGATCGCCAGGCGAAGCGAATTGTCGAAGCGGCCGGTATCGATGGTGCGATGATCCTGACCAGGCTGCCGGACCGGCTCGAGCGAGCGCCGGATGCGCCGTGCGGCCGCTGCGATACGGCCCAGGCGGGCAACCAGCAGAATATGAACGCCGGCCAGCACGAGCGTGACCAGAAATGCTAGCCAGGCGTGCCAGGCCAGGGTGATGCTGGCTACTACCAGCGCGAGCAGAGCGAGGAGGGCAAAGGGCAGCATCACTGCTGTGCGTCGCTTGAAGGCGCGGCTCCAGATCTCCGGATCGGCTATGCGCAGGCCGACGCCATAGATGTCTGCGGCAAGCAGGACGCCCTGGCCCAGCGCGTTGTAGAAATAGAAGGTTCCGGACCGGTCGGTGGCGAGGAATTCGGCGAGTTGCGGTTCGGCGGCGACACGACGAAACCCGTCGCCATCGGTGAAGTTCACTTCGGCAAAGACCCGGTAGGGAAGCTTGTCGGCGCTTGGCTGGACGGCGTCGATCGTTCCGCGCTTGATCGTGAAATCCAGACCTGCATCAAACGCTGCCGCCATCGCCGTTCCGTTCGCCGTGAGCCACGCCGCTCGCGCCAGAAATATCTGACAACGCGATGGCCGGCAGCTTCGTAGAGGTGCTGAGACATTATCCAAACGAAGCGCGGACACAAGCGCAGGCGCAGGGATGACAGGGTAATGTCCAATGGATTTTTTGTGAGCAGAATTCGTGGTCGAATTGTCTATTAGAACTGCTTCTTCGGCGAAGAAAAATCGGTAACGAGAAGTTCGATTTCAAGTAATTCTCGTGCGCACCGAGCACTCCCGGCGAGAGGGAGGCGCGGTATATGGGCGGGCAGCACCCGTTGCGGCGGTAGAATGCTGCCCGTCGACGTCAGTCGATGTCGATAGCGAGTATCGAGCCCAATAAATACAATATCGTAGCGGCGATTGTCTCGCCATATGGTATTCGATCACATTTTCGGACTGAATCTGAATATGTGGAATGCATAATATGCGATTGACTTTGAGATTTATCTGCTTCTGAATGAATTGTTCTGCCGGTTATCTTGTAGATATACAGTATATGTCTCGGTGTCGGGATTGACGGATGGGGCCCCAAAAAAGACCAATCTGCCAGATATCGGGTCATTCATGGGCGCTATTGCCCCGGAGCGCCCCGGTAGTGAGGAGGCAGCGCTATGGCTGCGGGCTATGGGTGGACCGATGACGAAGACCATGTGGCCGGCGACGCCGTAACGGTCAGCATCGCCTCCGATACGCGCATACTTCGAATTGCCGGACTGGAATTCGGTACGGCCAGCGCCTGGGTCTATTGGCCGAGCACGGTGCATCATGGCGAGCATATTGAGCCCAGGGCCGAGGGGCCGTTCGACGATGTTGGCGTTGCGCTGGACTATGCCGCGCAGATGGCGGCGCTCTATGGCTTCAATCGTGTGGTTATCGCCTTGCAGGATGCTTCGCTCTGGCGGCCCGACTGGGGCGAGTTGGGGCCGCGCCTCGATCTGCATTGAGCGATCAATCGGGCGCCGTGGTGAATGTCGCGCGCGCCAGCAGCCCGCGGTGGTTGGACGAGAAATTGGATGGCATGGCGCCGATTTCGTCGATGCGCAGCGCGCCCCGCGTAAACATATTGTCGATCGGCACGCCAAATTCGCCCAGGCGCACCGGCCAGGTCGAGGGATAGCGCGGGGGCGGCACCAGTTCATTGCGCGCGGCGAAGCGGCGCAGATTGCGTGACCAGGTCGCGCTGTTGAAATCACCCGATAGCAGCACCGACCCCTCGATCTGCCGCAGCAGGCGGGTGATCTGCCACAATTCGCCAATCGACATCCGGTCGAAATAGGGCTTGCTCAGATGCAGCGCCACGATGGTCACCATGCGCCCCGCAATCATTGTGCGCGCCGAGATCAGCCGCTCGCGCTTCATCTGGCCCAGCAGATGCATCTGCGCATTGACAAAGGGGGTGCGCGAAAAGAGCGTGAGATCGCAGGTCCGGCTGTTGTCGCAGCCGATGCGGTAGGGGAAGGTGGATTGCAGGCGATCAAGGGCGGATTCAATGCCCGGCGTTTCCATGATGACCGCGATATCGGGCGCCTGGCTGATCATGTAGTCGGCAATTTCCGCGCCGCGATCGGAGGTCGACAGCACATTGAAGTTCATGACGGAAAAGCTGCCGCCCGCGACGGCCGGGCCGAGGGCGTCGCGCGTGCTTTGTTGTGTGTGAATGACATAAGCGCCCTGGCCGATGCACGCCAGGATGAAACCCAGGACCAGAACAGCCCGCCAGCGGGCGCCCAAAAGATAGAGCACTATTGGGAAGGCTAGGCAGGCGGCCGCGATATGAAAACGCACGGAATCGAGGACATCGGCGTTCGGCACCGGCAATTCGAGGGCCGAGGCCAGCAGCACCAGTATGGCCAGAGCCGCTAGTATGGAAATCGAACCCCGAAGCTCTTGTTGCATTACTGTTGACCGCTTCGGGAAGATTGCGCCGGCATGGATATTCGCAGCGCCAATAGCGATACTTTGCTCGGGCGGGTCAATACACATTGATGTCGATGGCAGCTATGCCGCCATCAATGATGGTTCATCGCGGGTTCAGTATATCCCCGATATTTGGACTATCGAGCTCAGTGGCAAGCCGCTGGGTCGGCCGGATGGCCGAGGGGGCAGCGTATTCCGCCGCAGGCACGCTGCCCCTCTCCACCGCTCACCCCGCCGGAGCCGGGTGAGGAGCCAATTGCGCTGTTGGCGCGGGAATCGGCTTCAATGCTATCGCCCTTAGTTTGCGGCAATATATCGACGATGTCATTACGATGAATGGTAGAGAATATTCCTGTGGATTGGAAGGAAATATTTACCATATTCGGTTATGTTTCGTCGTGTTGCGATTTGTACTTCGTTCGCAACTTTTATTCTTTCTTTTATCTATTTTGATCTTCCGTTTGACTGCGTTGTGACTCGAAGATTTTGCCCCTTGCCTGGGTTTTCCCCCGTGTGCGGAAACGCTCCCAGCCCTGATTTATTATGGACAAGAACCACTTGCGGCCCGTGGCTTGTCTCGGTTACGAATAATTATACGGCTTTTTACTGATCTGCTGGCAGGCAGACGGTATTTGTTCATTGCGTTGCGGGGGCACAGACGCATGAGAAGCATGGCTTTGGGAGCAAGCGGGCGTTCGATTTCTGAGCGGGGAATGAAAACGACAGCGGGGGCGGACGGGCCGGCACGTTAGCGGTCGCGCCGCCATGACCGGCAAAACCGTCAATATCCTGGGCATAAGGGGCCTGCCGCCGGCACATGGCGGGTTTGAGACCTTTGCCAGCCAGCTGGCTCCATATCTGCGGGACAGGGGCTGGCAGGTAAATGTCTATTGCCAGCTGGAGCCGCATGGCGACGGCAGTGTGCAGGCCGATTTCGAGGACGACTGGCACGGCATTCACCGCATCCATTTCGAATCGCGCAGGCCTTCCTCTGCCGGCAGCATTCCATTTGACTGGCGCAGCGTGCGCGATGCGGCCCGCCGGGGCGGCGTCAACCTCGTTCTGGGTTACAATACGGCGGTCTTCTGCCTCTATTTGCGGGCGCGGGGACGGCCTGTTGTCATGAATATGGACGGCGTTGAGTGGCGGCGGCCAAAATGGCCGCTGCATGCCAAGGCCTGGCTTTATTTCAACGAGTTCGTCGGCGCGCATATGGCCAATGTGCCGGTGGCCGATCACCCCGAGATCGCGCGGCATTTGCGGCGGCATGGATGTTTCCGTGCCGAGGTGATCCCCTATGGAGCCGACAGGGTCGAACTGGCGTCGTCGGCGCCGGTGGAGGCGCTGGGATTGGCGGCCGGTAACTACCTTGTCTCGATTGCGCGGATCGAGCCGGAGAATTCGATCCTTGAGATCGTAAAGGCGTTTTCGAGCAGGCTGCGCCAGACCAGGCTCGTCGTGCTGGGGCAATTCAGCGCCGACAATATGTACCACCGGGCAGTGCAGGCGGCCGCGTCGTCGCAAGTCGTCTTTCCGGGGCCGATCTACGACAAGAGCGTGGTCGAGGCCTTGCGATTTCATGCGCTGGCCTATCTGCATGGGCATCAGGTTGGGGGCACCAACCCATCCCTGGTGGAAGCGCTTGGCGCGGGCAACGCGGTGATCGCGCATCGCAATCGCTTCAATCGCTGGGTGGCGGGCGAGGAGCAGTTCTATTTCGCCGACGAGGCCGAACTGGTCGATATTCTCGACCGGCTGGACCCGACCGGGGTTTCCACGCAGGTGGCGCGCGAGCGGTCCGCAGCGCGGCATGCGGCGGATTTCACGCTGGATCGGGTCAATGGCAGATATGAGGCATTGCTGGAGCGCTTTGTGTCATGATCAAGCGCCCGGAGATATTGGCGGTGCATCAGGGCTATGAGCTCTATGGCTCGGATCGCACCTTTATCAGTTCCGTCACGGCGTTGCGGGATGCTTATCCCGACCACCATGTCAGTGTTCTATTGCCCAGAAGCGGGCCGCTGGCGGACGCTCTCGAGGGGCTGGGATTTGCCGTCACGATCACGCCGATCTGGGTGGCGCGGCGGGCCGATGGCATCTGGCGGTTGTTGCTCGGTGTGCTGCTCTTTCCGATCTTTGTGTGCCGGGCCTGGCTTGCCATGCGGGGCAGGGCGCTTTGCTACATCAATACGGCGGTGGTGTTCGATTTTGCCGTGGCGGCGCGGTTTTCGCGGCGGCCCAGCATCATCCATGTGCATGAAATGCCCCAGGGCCGCGCCCTGGACGTGATCCGTGCCGTGTTGCGGTTTTCGGGCAGCGCTTTGGTGTTCAATTCGGCCGCAACGCGCACGGCATTCGCCATGCCGGCGGAGGTCGAACACTATGTGCTGCTCAACGGGGTGGCTGATCCCGGCACTATTGCCGGAACCCGGGAGGACGATGGCAGGCTCCGCGTGCTGATGATCGGCCGTATCAATGACTGGAAGGGGCAGGACCTGCTGGTGCAGGCGGTCAGCCAACTGCCTGAGGGAAGCGCGAAAAGGCTCGATATTCACTTTGCCGGGGCGGCATTCGAGGACGGTCCGGCGGTCCGCCGGCTCAAGGCGCTGCTGGCTCGGGCAAAACCTGCCGCTGATATCCGGTTGCTGGGCTTTGTGGCCGATCCCGCGCCGCTCTACCGCTGGTGCGACGTCGTGGTCGTGCCCTCCAAGCGCCCCGAGCCTTTTGGTCTTGTGGCGATCGAAGCCATGTCGCATGGCCGGGCAGTGCTGGCGGCCAGCCATGGCGGATTGGGCGAGATCGTCATCGATGGCGCGACGGGATGGCTTTTTGCGCCCGGAGATCCTGCCGCGCTGGCCCAGGCGCTCGAACGGGCTTTGCAGCAACGGGACGAGATTGCGGCCATGGGGTGGGCCGGGCGGAGGGCCTATTTGGTGCGCTTCACCGAGGTTCGTTATCAGGTGGGGCTCGTTGGCATTGCCGACCATTATCTTGGTGAGGAGCACAGAGTTCCGGGCGCGCTCCATGCCGCCTGACGAGCGACGATTGCTGGTCGTGGCGCCGGAAATGCCCTGGCCGGCAAACCATGGTGCGCGGGTCGATATGTGGCATCGCTACCTTGGGCTGAGGCGGGATGGCTGGTCGCTCGCGCTGGTTGGCTGGGGCGGGGAGCCAGTGTCGCCCGAACTGCATCGGGTATTCGATCTGGTCGTGCCGTTGCCCTTGCGGAGAGCGCCGGGGCGGCTTGTGCGGATGATGCGGCTGCCATCGCTAGCGGCCGCGCGGCAGGTTGGCGGGGCGCGATTTGCGGCGGTTCTGGGAGCGGCGCGTCCGTTCAGGCCGGCAGCCATTGTCTGCGAGTCCATTTATGGCTTCGATCTGGCGCGCCGTCTGGGTGTTGCCTTGGTGGCGCCGGTCCTGGTCCGTTCGCACAATATCGAATTCCGCTACATGGCCACGCAGTTCCGTCTGGCGCAGACGGCACGGCAGAAATTGCAGATCGCGGCTGCGCGGCTGCATTTGCGGCGCTATGAGGAAACCGCCTTGCGATCGGCCGCCGCCGTGCTCGATATCTCGCAGCCGGACGCCGCGTTCTGGCACGGGCGAGGCGTTCGCTCCATAAGCTGGGTGCCTCCGGCATTTCCCGATCTGGAGGATGGGGCGGATAAGGGGCCTGGCTGGGCAGATCGCCGCTTCGATATCGGCTATCTCGGCAATCTCTGGGCGCCCAATAATGTTGCCGCCGCAAACTGGTTTCTCGATGCCGTGTTGCCGCTGATCCGGCAGCGCAGAGACGATATCGAAATACTGATCGCCGGAGCAGGAGCCGCGCCGGAACTGACCCGGAAAATTGCCGGAACTCCCAATGTCACATTGATTGAAAATCCTGATGACGCGGTGGCTTTGCGGCAGCAGGTTCGGGTGTTGATCAATCCGATCCTGGCGGGAGGCGGGCTCAATACCAAGAGCCTTGAAATGCTGTTCTGCGCTTCGCCCATAGTGGCGACGCCCTTCGCATTGGTTGGAATTCCGGAGGCGGTGTGGGGAGCCTACGAGGTCGCCGGCACGGCGCGGGGCTTTGCGGATAGCATTGTCGCGGCGCTTGCCCGGCCCTATGTCGCAGATGCTGCCCGGCTTGCCGCGCGCGAGAGGTTTGGGCGTGGCGCCATCACGGCATTGTCGGAACTCCTGTTGCAGGAAATCGCCGCCCATCGAGATCGTTCATGGCGTTAGTACATGTGGTCATCGTCAACTGGAACGGCTGGGTCGATACGGTCGAATGCCTGGCCTCGCTCTACCGGCTGGACCGGGACGATGTGAGCATTGCCATTTGCGACAATGGCTCGACCGACGGGTCTGTCGACCGGCTGGCGGAATGGCTCGAAGAGCATCCAGGGCCGGTCGCCCTTATCGAAAATGGTGCGAATTTGGGATTTGCCGGGGGTTGCAATGTTGGGATTGCCCGGGCTTTGGGCGATCCCGGCTGCCGCTATGTCTGGCTACTCAACAACGATACGGTGGTCACGCCGGGCGCCTTGTCGGCATTGGTGGCGCTGCTGGAGGCGGAGCCGGAGGCCGCCATCTGCGGCAGCACGCTCCTGTTCCATGATCGGCCCGAGACCGTGCAGGGCCTGGGTGGCTGGTTCAATCCGTGGATCGGCCGTGGCGGGCATTTGGGGTACAATAGAGCAGCCAATGAGCTGCCCGCGCGGGCGGTGATCGAGGCACAATTGGACTACGTGATCGGCGCGAGCATCCTGGTGCGCCGGGCGGTGTTCGAGCGTGTCGGTGGTCTCTGCGACGATTACTTCCTCTATTACGAGGAACTCGATCTGGCGCGGCGGCTCGTGGCCGGTGAGTGGCAGGCCTGGGCTCCGGCTTCGGTTGTTTATCACAAGGAGGGGCGCTCCATCGGCACGGTGTCGCAGGGCCGGGCCAGCGCAACCAGCCGCTATTACCTCCAGGTCAATCTGCTGCGCTTCTATCGCCGTCATTATCCATGGCTCTTGCCGATCGCTTTTGGCCGGTTGGTGTGGGAAGCGGCTAAGGCCCTGATCGATCGCGACATGGGCGCGCTGGCCGCGGGTTGGCTCGCTGTGCGGGATTTTCTGAGCAACAAAATCCGCACGGGGCCCATCCGCCTGCAATCGGGAGGGAAGCCATGACGCGGCAGAAGCTGGTGCTGGCCCTATCCCTATTGGCAAGAATTGGCACGGGGCTGGTCAGCCTGTTGGTTCTGGCACGCGGTCTGGGGCCGGCGGATTACGGGTTCATCGCGACCGTGTTCGCCTATTCCTCAATTGCCGCCTTGCTGACCGATTTCGGGTTTTCCGTGAAGGCCTTGCGCGATATCGGCGCCGAGCCCGAACGGGCGGGCGCGATCATGGCCGCGTGTATTCGGGTCAAGACCATTCTTGTGTCGGGTGCGACCATGCTTGCGGTTGCCACACTGTTTTTGCTCGACATCGATATGTCTTTGCGGTTCTCGGGCCTGCTGCTTTATGGCGCGGTGATCGTCATGTCGTATGGCGACCTGGCCATGGTCGCTCTGCGTGGCATAGGCCGATACGAGACCGAGGCGCGGGTTACGCTCGCCGGGTCGGCGCTTTATGTGGTCATCGTGGCAGGTGTCGCCTTGGCAATGCCGGCGATCTTGCCGGTAGCAATGGCCATTGCAGTGGCGCGGGTGCTGCAAACCATGCTCTGCTTTGTCGTGCTGCGGCGGCATGTGGTGCTGGAGAGTTGCTTTCATGGCCCGCTCTTCCTGCGCAGTTCATCGGCGCTGGCGCTCGATAGCATCCTGACCACGGCTTCGGCGCAGATCGATACGATCCTGGTCAGTGCCGTGCTTGGGCTCGAGGCGGCTGGCCTCTACCAGGTGGCAGCGCGGATTGCCGGTTATGTGGTGCTGCCGATCCAGGTCTTGGCGGGCGTTTATATGCCGCGCCTGGCCTACCAGCACCACCATGGCATCGATAGCGGTCTGGAACTGCGCATGCGCAGCGAATTTGCCGTGATGGGTGGTGCGGCGGCGGTGTTCATGGCCTTGGTGATGCCGGCATTGGGGCCGTGGCTGTTCGGCGCTGACTTTGTCGTGCCCGACGCGGTTTGGCTGGTGTTTGGCTTCCTCGTGCTTACACGGTTCGTCGTTGCAGCATTCGGCGTCGCGCTGACGGCCCGGCATGCCGTCTGGTATCGGGTGGCCGGGCAGGGGGCCGCAATGGTGGGCATGGTCCTGGTCATGCCGATTGCCCTGATTGCATGGGGCATTGTGGGCGCGCCGCTGGTGTCGCTGGTCGCGACATTGGTGACGCTGGCGATCTATTGGTGGGCGCTGCGGCAGCTCGGCCATCACAGCGCACGTCTGGCGGCGGCGCGATGAAGGCGCTGAACATCGCCCTTTTGTGGCACACATTCGGGCATGGCAATCTGGGCGTCGACGCATTGGCGCGGGGCAATGCCAGTGTGATCCGGGCGGCCGCGGCCTCTATCGGGGTGCCGGTGCGTTTTACCTCGCTGGGCACCGGGCAGAACTATGCCGCACCCGATTGTCCGGACGACGTAACCATTGGCCCGGCGCCGCAGCTGAGGCCCCTGCTGCGTGGCAGGTCGGAATTTTGGGACGTCATTCGCCAGTCCGACCTCGTATTCGACATCGGCGAGGGGGACAGCTTTACCGACCTCTATGGCGGCCTGCGATATGGATTTTTGTTGGGAACCAAGGTTGCCGTTCTGGCGGCCCGCCGCCCCCTGGTGATTGCGCCACAAACCATTGGGCCGTTCGAGCATCCCCTGCGGCGCTGGCTGGCGGCAGCCGTGCTGCGGCGGGCGGATGCGGTCTATACCCGTGACGGGCTATCGACGGGCTTCCTGCAGGACAATCGCATTCTGGCAAATACCGATGAATTCATCGATGTTGCGTTTGCTCTGCCGTTTGAGCAAGCGCCTGAACAGGCCGGCGGCAAGTTGCGGGTCGGGATCAATGTCTCGGGCCTATTGTATAATGGCGGCTATTCCGGTCGGAACGAGCTGGGCATGCGCCTCGACTATGCGGCCCTGATGCATGGGTTGATCGAGGCCCTGCTGAT
The DNA here is from genome assembly GCA_035565135.1 of Devosia sp. Lineage (GTDB taxonomy): Bacteria > Pseudomonadota > Alphaproteobacteria > Rhizobiales > Devosiaceae > Devosia. Next base: position 16,166 of record DATMSY010000058.1, on the reverse strand, counting down.
GCGCGGCGATGTCGAAACGCACCTTATCGTCCATGTCACCGGCGATGGTGGGCCGGACGACGACCTGCCGGTCGCGCGGCTTCTGGCGGGGCGTTATCCCGACCTGGTTCTGGCGCCGGTCTTTGCCACCTCGATAGAGGCGAAGGGATATATTTCCGGCATGGACTATGTCGTTGCCGGGCGCATGCATGTTGCCATTGCGGCTTTTTCGGCGGGTGCGCCGGTGATGCCGGTCGCCTATTCGCGCAAGTTCAACGGGTTGTTCGACACGCTGGGCTATCCGCATATGGTGGATGGTAAAGTGGTCTCCACCGAGGCCGCCCTTATGGCCCTGATCGACGGATTTGAGCGCCGGCTGGAGCTGCTGGGAGCGGTAGAGCGCGGTCTGGTGATCGCGCAAAAACGATTGGCCGCCTATCAGGGCGCGGTTGCGGGGCTGCTCGCGGCGCGTGTCGCGGCAAGGCCCAGCAACAGGTAGATGATGGTCATATTGTCAGGAATGGTGAGGACTGTTTGTCCCACCAGGATCGCCAGGGCCGTCGCGAGATAGGCCGACTGCAGATTGCGGTCGGCGGCAGATGTCGCATTGCCGATGCCGGCGGCCATGGTGGCGGTTGCCGCGGCGAGCAATCCGCACAGCAGGACCAAGCCGATCAGGCCGAAATCGACGGCGGCCGACAGGTAGAAATTGTCGATGGTGCGGATATTGTGCCGCCCGACGAGACCGGCAATGTCCGGGGACCGCCCGTCGCCGTAGCCGGTCAGCGGACGCTGTTCCAATGCCCGCAGGCCGTTGGCCAGCATTTCCGTGCGCACATTGGTGCTCATCTGTTCGGCAATTGTGTCGCCCCTTATCAGCTGGTCGACCATGCCCTGCAGAGGCGAGGCCAGCAGCAGCGCGATCAGGCCAAGGCCGACCAGACTCGCAACAAGGCGCTTGGGCGTCGTCCGATGACCCAACAGCGTGAGCAGCGCATAGGCGAGCAAGGCCACGATCAGCACAACGATGCCGGAGCGGGCGCCGGAAATCATCAGAGCCACCGGTATGCAGCAGAGGGCGATGACGCCAAGCAGCCGGGTCGGGCCGTGGCCGAAGCGGCATAGATGCAGGGCAAGCGGAGCCATGGCGCCGTAATATTGCGCAAAGACAATGGAATGGCTGAAGAGCGAGGCAGTGCGGTAGGCGCCGTCGCGATAAAAGGCCGTGGCCTGGCGAGTAGCGTTGAACATGGCTTCGGCGCTGAGCCCCGAAAAACCTATGCCGAAAATGTCGGCCAGGGGGCGTTCCACCGACCATTCATAGAGGCCGACAAGCGTGGCGGCGACGAGGGCCAGCAAGAGCACGAAGGGGATCGTGCCGCTTGTCTTCTGGCGGGGCAGCGCGATCAGCCCGAGCAGCAAGATGGATTCGCCATAGACCACATTGCGCAGGGTAATGGCGATGGATTGCTGCGGTGTCTGGCCGAGGATGTCGGAGATCAGGCGCCACGAGATCCAGGCTAGATAGAGCAGGACTATCGCGCGGTGCCGGCCGATTGTGGATGCGACATGGGATCGTATCCGGGGTTCGGTCAGGCTGAAGACGAATATGGCCAGCATGGCTAGAGTCAATGCCGAGAAGGGCGAGATGGCCATGCCCAGAGACGTGGGAAACAGCCAGTAATTTGGCCAGGCGATAGCCAGGAAAACGAGAACCGGAAAGGCGGCATTGTAGGCGCGGATCATGGTTTGCCCATGTCCTGAAATTGCCGCCTTGTCCCGGTTCTCGAAGTCATCCTAGGCCTGATCCGACCACAGCCATTGGACGAAGCTGCCTGTGTCATCGGCCGGCAGCGTATAAGGGCCGCCGGGCACGCCGGTGGCCTGGGGTGTTCCGGCGCGCCATTGGCGCAATGTATGGGCGCCGGTGGGTAGGGTGAGCACGGCCTGATCCTGGCGGCGCGTTTCGCTGGCGCCGAAGGTGAGGATCGGCGAGGTCGGCCTGCCGGTTTCCATCTGTGTGCCCCACAGGCAATAGCTGCCCGCCTGGCGGGTTGAATTGCCATTGGCGGTGCAGACATAGCTGGAAAGCCCGCCCGAGGCCGCATTGGGCACCGTGCCGGTCATGCTCAGGCGATACCAGCCATCGCCTTCGGGGGTCAGCGAATGGCTTTGCAGAACCGCGCTACCGAAAACGCCCGCCGTGCCCAGGGTCATTGTCTGCAGGTCGAGCCAGACATTGAGCCCATGGGCAACATTGTCGGAAAACATGAAACGGACCCAGCCGGAGCCGTCATATTTGAACGATTGGGACCAGGAATAGGTGGTGCCGCCAAGCGTGTTCAGGGAATGGCGCGTGACCCCATCGGTACTCCCGCTGCCCTGGACGGCCCGTTTGCCATGGGCATCGCGGGCAGGGCTGCCGCCCGCCGGCAGATTTGCGAGCGTTGTGCCGGTCAGCAGAATACCGGTGCCGGAATTGCCGGTGTTGAACGCCACAAGATTGGTGCGCTCCGGTTCGAGGCTCAGTCCGAGATCCGAAATGGCGGGTTGTCCGGGGGCGGCCGCCTGCCAGTGGCCGGCACTGGTCCGCACCAGCCGGCCGGAGGCGCGGGCGAAAGTCAGTGCATTGGCAAGCGGCACATGGCCGCCGCCGACAATGCTGCGGCCGGACACAAAGTCGATGCCGAACGATGTGGCGGATGGCCAGGGCATTGCTTTGGGCTGGCTCGGCGCCAGGTTCAAGGCAAGCATTACACCAGGCCCACAATGGACGTGGCGCTGGTGCCGGTGGCCTTGATGCGGCGCAGCCGCAGGGGCAGCAGCGTGCCGCCGGCCACGCCGGTTAGCGTCACATCCGCGCCGCTTGCGAGCGTAACGGCGAGGTTACCGGAGGCGCCGACATAGATGGCGCGGGTGATTTCGGCGAGATCGGCGCCATCGTTCGGCGTCACGGCAAAGCCGTGTGTGGCGGGGGATTCAAGGGCAATGGCATGATCGGAAAAGCGGTCGGGCATAGTGATGTCCTGTTCGGGATGAAGATGCCCAATGCTAGTTGCCGGCGGCGGCGCGGGGATTAGTCGAACAAGTGCGGCGCCGGAACTACTGCTGCTCAGCATAATAAGCGCCATATTTGCGCAGGTAGGAGGCCCTGGTGCGGTCCTGCTGGTTGATGATGGCGACGATCTCGGTGCCTGGCGCCTTGGCCTCGGCAAGGCTAGCGAGCGCCTCCTTGGCATCGAGCTGGGAGGTGCTGACCCAGCGGGTCACGAAGACGATCACATCCGCCACCGGCGCCACGTAAAGCGCGTCGACCACCGGCCCCACCGGCGGCGTATCGAGGATGACCACGTCGAAAGTGTGCCGGGCGGCGCGCATCAGCCGGGCAAAGGATTGCCCGGTCAGCAATTGATCTGTCGGCACATCGCTGCGATGCGCGCCGACGATGAAGGTGGCGTCGGTCATCGTATCGGCGGAGATGATGGGGGTGAGGCCTTCCCTTTCATTGCCGTCGAGAAATTCCAGCAGGCCATGGGATGGCTCGAGGCCGAGATGGCGGTGGAGGCTGGGTTTGCGCAGGTCGCAATCGATCAGCAATGTGCGGCTGCCGGACAAGGCGTAAGAGCGCGCAAGGGACAGGGCCAATGTGGTCTTGCCTTCGCCGGGCGCGGTCGAGCTGATCATGATCACCCGGCCCTTGTCTTCTGCTTGAGGCTCCTTGCTCCGCAATGTCTGCTGCAGCGTGGCGCGCAGCCGGCGGACGGATTCGGCGAAGACCGAAAGGGGCGCCGCGACCATGAGATTGGCAAGGCTTTCCTTGTCCGGCCTGGCCTTTTGCCGGGGGATGGCGCTGGCGACGCGGGTCTTGAGCACCGAACCCAATTGCGCCTCGCTGGTGAAGCCGCCGATGAAATTCTCATAGAGAAAGGCCAGGGCAATACCGAGCCCGATGGCCACAAGGCCCGCTAAAGCCATGATCAGCGGGCGGTTGGGAAAGTCGGGGAATTGGGGGGGCAGGGCCGGCGAGACGATGCGGCTGTCGGCCACCTGCAGATCGGCCTGAGTTTCCAGGTCTTGCAGGCGTGAGAGCAGCAATTGATATTGGTTGCGGGCCAGTTCGGCATTCTGCCGCAAGCCATAGAGATCGGTGAGGATCGCGGCGGGCAGGGCGCTGTCGAGCACCGATTGCCGCAATTGCTGACGCAGCTCGGCCTCCTGCTGCTGGGCAGCGGTGATGGCATTGCGCAATCCCGCGACTTCAACGCTTGCCGTATCGCGCAGCCGGATATCGAGAGCGGCCAGCTGTTCGCTGAGGTCTGTGACCTCTGTCGCGGGCCTGCCGGCAAGTTCGGAGCGTTGCCGGGCAAGTTCGGCGAGGGCCGAGGATTGCAAGGAGGCCACCAGCGCGTCCCAATCGGCGCTCGCCAGATCGGCCTGTGCGGCATCGGCCTGCTGCGACCGCGCCCGGCGGTTGGCTTCCAATTGCGCGATCTGCTGGCGGGTTTGCACCAGGTCCGGCCGGCCGATCTCGGTGGCGATGCGGGCAACATTGCCATCGATAAAGCCGTCAAATGCGCTTTCCGAGGCGGTGATGGCGTCGCGGGCCTGCTGGATGCGCGCCTGCAGAATATCGCGCGACGAGAGGGTGCTGGCCACTTTGGCCGCCACCTGATCCTCGATATAGGCGCCGGCCACGGCATTGGCGATGCGCGCCGCCTGCCCGGAATCGGGGGAGCGGCCCTGTACCGAAATGAGATAGGTGAGGCCGCGCCGCTGGATGCTGACGGCGTTGCGGAGATTGTTCAGCACCTGATGCAGCGCTTCCGCCGCAGTGGGTGGCTGCGGCTCGTATAGCCGCAACAAGGTCAGAATGCGCTCTCGCAGTGAAAGGGACGCGCCCAGCTCGACATCGGAGGTGAGGTTCTCGGCTTCGATGACCTTGAGCAGCACATTGTCCGAGCGCAGGATTTCCACTTCGCTATCGATGCGGGCGCTGTCGCTGACGCCGCTGCCGATCTGTGCATCCGGATCGAGCAGGTTCTTGCGGCTCGGATCGACAAGGATCAGCGCCGTGGCCGAATAGATCGGGGTGAAGGAGAAGGTGACCAGGCCCGCCAAGGTCACTACGACGATTACCGAGGCAATGATCAACCGCACTTGCCTGCGCAGCAGTCCGAGGACATTGCGCAGGTCGACTTCGGCATCTTCCATTCGATCTTCCTCGCCCCCACGGGAATAGTCGATGGTTCATCATGCGATGCAAAGCAATTTTCGGCAATTGCTATCAGGGCTTAGCCCCGGGGAAATCTGGACAATGTGAGGGATGGTGCCGGCAGCAGGGGTCGAACCCGCGACCCCCTGATTACAAATCAGGTGCTCTACCAACTGAGCTATACCGGCGCGCGATGGCATTTAGCATCGAAGCCGCTCGTGGGCAACGGGGATTGATAGGGCGATGCCGGTTGCCGGTGGCTGGATTCATTCTTGATGAATTTTGGGGATCATTAGATTTGGGGCGGCACTTTGAAAAACGTCTCTCATATCTGTCTATTCACGTAAGCAAAATCCAGCAGACTTAACGTAAATAATCTGTTGAAATTCCTGCGTCTCTTTTTTCGATTTACGGTCTTCTCCAGTTCCTCATCTGGATCAGTCCAATGTCGATGGGATTTGTTACTTTTGAATGGCCAGTGATTTCCGGCGTGGCCTGGCCGGGCGAGGTGCTGTCATGAGACGGCGTGTTCTGCGGCCAATTGCGTTTCGTCCGGTGCGGCGGGGGCGACCGGCGCTGCCGACGCGGTTTTATCCGCGCTTTGAGTCGGTGGAAATCGGCGGCCTGCCGGTGGCGCGGCTCGATCGCCGGCAGACGGCGCGCCTGCTGATCGACCTTGCGCTCAAATATCGCCGCCGCGACCGGCCATGGATTGCCACCAGCATCAATGGCCAGGTGTTGTCCGAGGCCGCGCGGCACCCGGGCCTGCGGGAGGCTGTGCGCTTTGCCGATGTCATCAGCTGCGATGGGCAGCCGCTGGTCATGGCCAGCCGGCGGATCACTGGCTTTGCCCTGCCAGAGCGCGTGGCGACGACTGATCTCTTCCACGATGTCGTCGCGGTGGCGCGCGAGCGGGCCGTCAGCATGTATTTCCTGGGTGGCACGGAGGCCGAGAATGCCCGTGCGGTCGATGCGGTGCGCGATCGCTATCCGCATTTGCGGATCGTGGGGCAGGGGCACGGCTATCATAGCCACCGCCAGTGGATCGGCGTGGCGCGCGACATCGACCGGATCGGCCCGGACATTCTCTGGCTAGGGCTGGGCGTGCCGCGCGAACAGGAATTCTACATGCGTTTTGCCCACGCCATGCCCAATGTCGGCGTGATCAAGACCAGTGGCGGCCTGTTCAATTTCCTCTCGGCCTCGGCGCTGCGTGCGCCGCAATGGATGCAGGATATGGGCCTGGAATGGGCCTATCGCATGGGGCGCGAGCCCCGGCGGCTGATGTTCCGCTATCTGACCACCAGCCCGCATGCGGCGCTGTTGATGCTCACCCGGCAGAAATGGGGCAAGGGAATAGCCGAGCTGGGCGAGCGCATCGATCGTTGGTAATATTTTCTAACCGCGTGAACTATTTTTCTGCGTTTGCTTGTCGCTGCGCACATTCAAACGCGACGCGAGCGGGCCTCGGCAGTTCTATAACGCGTCTTGTCCGGAAGGGAGATGAATATGCTTTAAGCCCTTGCGCAGCAAGGGTTTCCGGCGTTTTCTGGCTTGATGCAGCCACGATCCGGGCCTAACCAATCAGCCTAAGCGAGTGCCGTATTTGAGCGGCTAGGAGCATGGCTGCTGTGAACGGCAATCGACTGACGCATCTGCAAACCCTGGAAGCCGAGAGCATCGAAATCCTGCGCGAAGTCGCGGCAAGTTTCGAACGTCCGGTGATGATGTATTCCATCGGCAAGGATTCGAGCGTCCTGCTGCATCTGGCGCGCAAGGCGTTCTATCCGTCCAAAATTCCCTTCCCGCTACTGCATGTCGATACGACATGGAAGTTCCGCGAGATGATCGCTTTCCGCGACAAGACGGCGGAAGATTACGGCTTCGATCTCATCACCCATACCAATGCCGAGGGCGTGCGCGACAATATCAATCCGTTCGACCACGGCTCCTCGCGCTATACCGACATCATGAAGACCGCCGCTCTGCGGCAGGCCCTCAATGCCGGCCAATATGATGCGGCCATTGGCGGGGCGCGGCGTGACGAGGAAAAGTCCCGCGCCAAGGAACGCGTCTTCTCCCATCGCAATGCCGGCCATGCCTGGGACCCGAAGAACCAGCGGCCCGAGCTGTGGCGGGTGTTCAATACCCGCCTCAATCCGGGCGAGAGCATGCGCGTATTCCCGCTGTCGAACTGGACCGAACTGGATATCTGGACCTACATTTATTCGGAAAATATCCCGATCGTGCCGCTCTATTTCGCCCGCGAACGGCCAGTGGTGGAGCGCTTCGGCACGCTGCTGATGGTCGATGACGACCGCATGCCGCTGGGCAAGGACGAAGTGCCAAAGCATGAAATGGTGCGGTTCCGCACCTTGGGTTGCTACCCGCTGACCGGCGCCATGCGCTCGACGGCCTCGAGCCTGCCCGAAATCATCATGGAAATGCAGGCGAGCCGTACCTCGGAGCGCGAGGGACGCCTGATCGATAGCGATCAGGTCGGTTCGATGGAAAAGAAGAAGCAGGAAGGCTATTTCTGAGAATGACCCTGCCAATGGCCACGCCTGACACCGATATCGACCTCTGGCTCGATCAGCAAACCGACAAATCGCTACTGCGTTTCCTCACCTGCGGCAGTGTGGATGACGGCAAATCGACGCTGATCGGCCGGCTGCTCTATGACAGCCAGCTGATCCTCGACGACCAGCTCGCCAGCCTCAAAAAGGAAAGCCGCAATCGCACCACGGGCGACGAGGGGATCGACTTTTCCCTGCTGGTCGACGGCCTTTCCGCCGAGCGGGAGCAGGGCATTACCATCGACGTGGCCTATCGCTTCTTCTCCACCGACAAGCGCAAATTCATCGTCGCGGATACGCCCGGCCACGAGCAATATACCCGCAATATGGCGACCGGCGCCTCCAATGCCGATCTGGCGCTGCTGCTGATTGATGCGCGTAAGGGTGTGCTGACCCAGACCAGGCGCCATAGTTTCATCCTGTCGCTGATCGGGGTGAAGCATGTCGTGCTGGTGGTCAACAAGATCGACCTGGTCGATTATAGCCAGGACGTGTTCGACAAGATCGTCGCCGAATACCGCGCCTTTGCCGAGCCGCTGGGCTTCAAGACGCTATCCGCCGTGCCGGTTTCCGCGCTGCGCGGCGACAATATCCTGAGCCAGAGCGCCAAGACACCGTGGTATCGCGGGCCGGGCCTCGTGCCCTATCTCGAAGGCATCGAAGTTGCCGATGATCGGGCCAACCAGAAATTCCGCTTCCCCGTGCAATGGGTTAACCGGCCGAACCTCGATTTCCGTGGGTTTTCCGGCACGGTAGCGGCGGGCGTGGTCAAGGTGGGCGATGATGTGCTGATCGCGGCCTCGCGCAAGCCGGCCGTGATCAAGTCCATCGTCACCATGGATGGCGAGCTTACCCAGGCCGTAGCCGGGCAGGCGGTGACGCTGGTGCTCGACCGAGAAGTGGACGTGTCGCGTGGCGACGTGCTCACTCATGCCGGCGAGACGCCCGAATTTTCCAATCAGTTCCAGGCGCGTCTCGTCTGGATGAATGAGGAACCGGCCTATCCCGGCCGTTCCTACCTGCTCAAGATCGGTTCGCAGATCGTCCCAGCGACGATCACCGATCTCAAGTTCCGCACCAATGTGAACACGCTGGAGCAGACGGCGGCGACCAAGCTCGACCTCAACGAAGTGGCGACGGTCACCATCGCCACGGACCGGCCGATCGCCTTCGACCCCTATGCCGTCAACGCCGCGACCGGTGGCTTCATCCTGGTCGACCGCATTTCCAACGCCACCCTGGGCGCCGGGACCGTGGAATTTGGCCTGCGCCGGGCGCAGAACCTGACCTATCAATCCTTTGACGTGAACCGGCAGGTTCGCGCCGATATGAAGGGCCAGCAGCCGCAGATCGTGTGGTTCACCGGGCTGTCGGGTTCGGGCAAATCCTCAGTCGCCAATCTGCTTGAGAAACGCCTCACCGCCGAGGGCAAGCACGCCTATATTCTGGACGGCGATAACGTGCGCCACGGCCTCAACAAGGATCTCGGCTTTACCGAAGCGGCGCGCGTCGAAAACATCCGCCGCGTGGCCGAAGTCGCCAAGCTGATGGCCGATGCCGGGCTGATCGTGCTGGTTTCGTTCATCTCGCCTTTCGAGAAGGAACGCCGCCTGGCGCGCGAAATCGCCGGCGATATCACCTTCACCGAGGTCTATGTGGATACGCCCATCGAGGTCTGCGAAGCGCGCGACCCCAAGGGCCTCTACAAGCGCGCCCGGGCCGGCGAGATCAAGAATTTCACCGGCATCGACTCCCCGTTTGAAGCGCCGACCAATCCGGAGCTGGTGCTCCATGGCGCCGAGCATGAGCCGCTGGAATTGGCGGATCAACTGCATGGGTTGCTGCGGTTCTAGAGCGACGCCGGCCTATCAGTCGGATTCACCCTCCCCCTTGTGGGGAGGGAAGCGAGATAGGATTTAGCGTCAGCTAAGTCCGTTGAATCGAGCAGGGTGGGGGTATGCTTCCGCATACTCAACATCCGGGCTTCCCACCACCCCCCCCAGCCTCTCCCATCAAGGGGGAGGTGCTGTTCGGCGTTTTGCGGAGGCAGGTAGCCAAGCGGTTGAACTGCCTTGCTTCCCCCAACCAACTCGCTAGGCTCGCGTCGGGGAGGGCCCGGACATTGGCGACACGACGCAGGGTAAAACGCAAATCCGGCGGCCGGAGGCATGCCCTGGGCCTATGGATCGCGTCCCGGCATCTGCCGCGCCACGGCACATTCTTTATTGCGCTGGTTGTCGGCGCCGTGGTCCTGCTGGCCAGCCTTTGGGTGGCCCCGCGCTTTGCCGTGGTGTTCGGCGCCATCGCAATGTTCTTGACCTATCTCGCCCTGGTCGCGCTGCTGCTGCCGCTCTTGAACGCGGACTTCCTCCGCTCGCGCGCCGACGAAGCCGACACTCCCACCGCATTGATCTTCGCCGTCGTTGTCGGCGTTGTCGCGGTCTGCTGCGTCACGCTGTTCATGGCGTTGAACGGCAAGGAGGGGCCGCTGGTCGTTGAGGTCAGCCTGAGCATCATCTCGGTGCTGCTGGGCTGGTTTGTCGTTCACACCATGGCCTCGCTGCACTACGCCTATGAATTCTACGAGCGCTCGGACGAAGATGGCGACGGCGTCGTCGGCGGGCTGGATTTTCCCGAGGGCAGCAGCCCCGATGGGCTGGCTTTCCTCTATTTCGGCTATGTTATCGGCACCGCCTTTGCCGTGTCCGATATCCGCGTTACCTCCGCCAAGATGCGCAGGATCGTGCTGATCCATTCGGTCTTTTCGTATTTTTTCAACACGCTGATCGTGGCGGCGACGGTCAATGTCGCGGTGGCAGTCGGGGCAGGGTGACACCTTGGGCGGTTGCCGCCTCGGCCCGCTTTGTGCAACACCTGCGCCAAAGACAAGGAGAATCTGCCATGAAGACCCGCGCCGCCGTCGCGTTCCAGGCTGGAAAGCCGCTCGAAATCGTCGAAGTGGATCTCGATGGCCCCAAGGCGGGCGAAGTGCTGATCGAAATCAAGGCGACGGGCATTTGCCACACCGATGATTTCACCCTGTCGGGCGCGGACCCCGAGGGGCTATTCCCTGCCATTCTGGGCCATGAAGGCGCGGGGGTCGTCGTCGATGTGGGACCAGGCGTCACAAGCCTCAAAAAAGGCGATCATGTCATCCCGCTCTATACGCCCGAATGCCGCGAATGCTATTCCTGCCGCTCGGGCAAAACCAACCTCTGCACTGCCATCCGCGCCACGCAGGGGCAGGGGTTGATGCCCGATGGCACGTCGCGCTTCTCCTTCGAAGGCAAGCCGATTTTCCACTATATGGGCTGCTCGACCTTCTCGAACTACACCGTTTTGCCCGAAATCGCGGTGGCCAAGATCGACGCCTCGGCCGCCTTCGACAAGGTTTGCTACGTGGGCTGCGGCGTCACCACCGGCATTGGCGCGGTGATCAACACAGCCAAGGTCGAAATCGGCGCGACGGCAGTGGTGTTCGGGCTGGGCGGCATTGGTCTCAATGTCATCCAGGGCCTGAAGCTGGCCGGGGCCGATATGATCATCGGCGTCGATCTCAACAATGACAAGAAGGCCTGGGGCGAGCGCTTCGGGATGACGCATTTCGTCAATCCCAAGGAAATCGAGGGTGACATCGTGCCCTACCTGGTCAACCTCACCAAGCGCCGGGGCGACCTGATCGGCGGGGCTGATTACACGTTCGACTGCACCGGTAACACCACGGTTATGCGTCAGGCGCTGGAATCCAGCCATCGCGGCTGGGGCAAGTCGGTGGTCATCGGCGTTGCCGGGGCAGGGCAGGAAATTTCCACTCGCCCGTTCCAGCTGGTCACCGGCCGCACCTGGATGGGCACCGCTTTTGGCGGCGCCAAGGGCCGCACCGATGTGCCGAAAATCGTCGATTGGTATCTCGACGGCAAAATCCAGATCGATCCGATGATCACCCACACGCTGCGTCTCGAAGACATCAACAAGGGCTTTGAGATGATGCATTCGGGCGAAAGCATCCGCAGCGTCGTGGTCTACTGACGGCTTTCATACCGCTTTTGAGACACCCGTCCGCCAAAGGCGGGTGTCTCGCTGACGAGTTCAAACGGCTTGTGCGCCAGGATCGCCTTCAGCAATTCGCTGGCTTCGCCATTTTGCGGCGTGAACGCGTATAGCCGTTTGCCCGTGGCGCCATAAAGATAAAGTCCATTGACCGTGGGCTTGTTGGTGACCAGCGATTTGACGTCGGCCAGGGCAATACGCGTGCTTGGCCGGCCTTTCGGTTCGATGAGCAAGCCATCGCTATCAACGCTGACCTGCATCTGCGTGCTCATGAACCGCAGCAGCAAAGCCACGGGCAAGAGCACAGCGATGGCGACCACGAAGGCAAACCGGCCGATGCCGCCTTCCGCGCCATTGTTCACGAATTCCGCGCTGGCATCGATGCCAAAGACGAAAAATACCAGGCAAAGCAAAAGGCCGAGATAGAGCAGGCCCACGGTGATCACCCGTCTGCGTTCTTGCTGACGGAAGCTAACAATATTCGGCATTTCTGGCTGGGCTCGCTCGTGGAAATCGACGCCGAAATCTGCCCGATTCCCGGGCCCTTGTCCGAGAAATGGTGGGGAGGAGAACAGCTCTATTCGAGCCATGTCGTTTCAAACATTCCCGCCTCGTGGATATCGATATTCTCCAAAGGACCGGGGCCGACATTCTCGAACTTGTGCGGCACGCTCGCCGGCGCCACTACGATCTGCCCCTCCACCGCCTCGAACACCTCGCCGCCGACGGTGAACCGTGCCCGGCCCTTGCGGATGATGAATGTTTCGGGGTAGGGATGGCTATGCAGCCGGGGACCACCCCCGATTTCCGCGGTGTGATTGAAGAGCACCGAAATGCCGGCCCCATCGGGCCCGCCCTCCCACTCTCCTGACCATCGATCTGCTGGCGCAGCGGCATGAGCCCACGCCGCGCGCTCGATCACCTTTCTCGTCATTTTTCCCTCCTCGCTCCCTGCGCGACCTCGGTTGCGCGCGCATTCCATTGAAAGGACCTAACATGACCAATCCCGCGAACGATATCTTCGTGCTCACCGGCGGCCCCGGCTCGGGCAAGACCACATTGCTGGCCGCCGCCGCTGCCGCTGGAATTGCTGTAGGGCAGGAGGCGGGCCGCGCCATCATCCAGTCGCAGATGCGTATCGGTGGCCGCGCCTTGCCCTGGGCCGACCGCGCGCTCTATGGCGAGCTGATGCTCGACCGCGATATCCAGACCTATGAGGCGGCCATTGCGCGCGGCGGCGTCACCCTGTGCGACCGCGGCGTGGTCGACCTGATCGGCTATGCCCGCCTCGAGGGTTTTGCCGAAATCGAGCATTTCCGGCGCGCCGCCGAGCTTTACCCCTGCAACAACACAGTCTTCTTCGCCCCGCCCTGGCGCGACATCTACGCCAATGATGCCGAGCGCAAGCAGGATTGGGCCGAGGCCGTCCACACTTTCGAGACGATACGTGACGTCTATGTCGAACTGGGGTATCGCATCGTCGAACTTCCCAAGGTCAGCGTCGCCGAGCGGCTCGCCTTCGTCATGGAAACCATTGCCAATGCCCGAGCGGGTTGACCCGATCATTTTCGTCGATGCCGATGCCTGTCCCGTCAAGGACGAGGCGCTCAGGGTCGCGGAGCGATTGGGCGTGGTCCTCACTTTTGTCAGCAATGGCGGCGTCCGCCCGTCACGCGATCCCATGGTTCGCGTGGTCGTCGTTCCCGCCGGAGCCGACGCGGCCGATGACTGGATTGTCGAGCAAGCGCAGGCCAATGATATCGTGCTGACGGCCGATATTCCCCTGGCCAGCCGCGCCATCGACAAGGGTTGTCACGTCCTCGGCTTCACCGGCAAGCCATTCACGCCCGCTTCCATCGGCATGGCGTTGGCCATGCGCGATCTCAAGCAACATCTGCGCGAGACCGGCGAGATCAAAGGCTACAATCCCGGCTTCCGGCCGGCCGATCGCTCGGCCTTTTTGAGTGCGCTCGATACCCTGGTGCGCAAAGCAAAAGTGGCCGCGGGTAAGTAGTCGTTAAGGTCTCGCGAGGGGAATATTAACCATAATAGCAAAAAGTGACGCCAGCTGTGATTGAGCAGAGTTCGGGTCGTGTCGCTTTCGCGTTTTGCTGTTTCCCTCGTAGTTGTCGGCGCGTCCCTGGGAGCTTGTGCCAAGCCGCCCAGCCATCTCGGCGCCAATCCGCCGGTGGCCCCGCATGCCTATCAGGCGACGGATCGTACGGTCACCAATTCCATCCTCATGGCGTCCAAACCGGTGACCGACCAGCCCATGCCCGAGCGCATCTTTTCCTCGGGCCATCTGGCGGGGCGCACCTTGGCCGTGGCCTCCACGACCGACATCATCCTGCAGCCGGGCGAAGTCATCCTCACCTTTGACGATGGCCCGCGTCCGGGCAAGACGCCGGCCATTCTCGACACGTTGGATCAGTTCGGCGTCAAGGCGACCTTCCTCATGCTGGGCCGGGCGGCCGCGGCCAATCCCAAGCTCGCCGGCAGCGTGGCGCTGGCCGGTCATACCGTGGGCAGCCACACCTATGACCACGCCGATCTCTCGGGCATGACCCGGCAGGAGGCGCTGGATGATATCGCCATGGGCGAGCGCGCCATTTCGGCAGCACTGGCGGAATCGGGGCAGACGCTATCGCCCTTCTTCCGCTTTCCCTACCTCTCGCAGACCGGCTTCCTGCGCACCAATCTGATGATGGGCAATATGGTGGTGCTCGACGTCGATATCGACAGCAAGGACTATTATTCCGACACCAGCGAACAGGTCGCCGCCCGCACCATGGCGCGGCTCGAAGCGCGCGGCAGCGGCATCATCCTCTTCCACGATATCCACCAGCGCACCGTCGATATGCTGCCCGGCTTCCTCGCGCTGCTGGAGCAAAAGGGCTACAAGGTCGTTCGCCTCGTGCCCAAGGATACAGGTGTGTTTGGCCGCGATGTCATCACGGCAAATGCCCCGGCGCCGGGTGGGGCGCTTTAAGCCCTATTCCTCGTCGTCCTCGACATCGGTGAGATACACCGAAATCTCGATATCGATGCCATAGGCGGCAATGGCCGCCGCCATATGCGCGGGCAGGCGGGCCGACATGGCCTCGCCGTCTTCGGGATAGTCGAAGGCGATATCGAGCACGGCCTTGCCGATGCGCCGGTCTTCCAGCATGGCGGCGATGGCTGGGCCGGAGCGTTCGGCCAGTTCCAGCAGCGCCCGGACCGGGTTTTTGACCTCGATATCCACCTGGGCGTAGTGGCTGTTTTCGGCATCCTCGGGCTCGAAGCGGACGCTCAACTGCTTGAGCGCGGCGTCCAGTTCATATTGCGTGATGGTGACGCCAGAGAGGCGCAGCGCGATTGCGAAGGGTTCGAAACTGCTCATCAGGATCGTCCGGCAGTGGCCGCAAACAGGGCGATGGCGGCGGCGTTGGAAACGTTCAGGGACTTGATCGGGCCGGGCATGTCGAGCTTGACCATTTCGTCGCAGAGCTCGCGGGTGCGCTGGCGCAGGCCCTTGCCCTCGGCGCCCATCACAATGGCCAGCGGCTGATCGCCGCTGCGGGGCTTGAGCTGATGTTCTGATTCCGAATCAAAACCCAGCACTAACATGCCGCGCTGCTTGAGCTTTTCGAGTGCGTCGCCAAGGTTGCGCACCTCGATCATCGGCACCAGATCGAGCGCGCCGGAGGCCGATTTGGCCATGACGCCGGTTTCGCGCGGCGAGTGGCGGGCGGTGGTGATCACCGCATCGGCGCCAAAAGCGCAGGCGGTGCGCAGAATCGCGCCCACATTGTGCGGGTCGGTTATCTGGTCGAGCACGACAACGAGCTTGAGCGGCTTGATGTCATCGAGCCCGAACCGGCTCACCGGATCGACCTCGAGCGCGGCGCCCTGGTGCACGGCATCGTCGCCCAGCAGCCGATCAAGCTCCTTGGGCGTGGTTTCCTTGACCGTGACCTTGCCTATCTCGCCGGTCTCCTTGAGCCGCATCAGCGCATTGGGCGTCGCCAACAGCACTTTCTTGATGCGATTCTTGTTGTCCAGCGCGGCGCGCACGGTGTGCAGGCCATAGAGATAGACCGGGCCGTCATCGGGGTTGTAACGCGGCTTGGGCGGAAATTTATTGATGCTCATAGGGCAGGGGTATCGCCTTTGCGGCGCGCCAGCAAGCGGGGCGCCGCGGCGCGCTCTAAACCGTATGTTTTTAGGGGGGCGTTGGTGGAGGGGACTGGATTCGAACCAGTGTACGCTAAGCGGTCAGATTTACAGTCTGATGGATTTAACCACTCTCCCACCCCTCCACTGACAACGTCGCGCGAGCGGGACAACGAAGCGCTAGGCGTTTCGTC
>DATMSY010000057.1:0-8225 GCA_035565135.1 Devosia sp. | reverse complement strand
TGAGGCAGGCCCTCGGGTCAGGCCCGAGGGAGACGCGGTGGGAGGGGAAGCATTGCGGGGGGGTTCCAAGGACTTGGGAGGCCTGCTCTCAATGATTCCCCGAATCAAGAAACGCCAAAAGCTCCTTGGCGGCCGCGCTGCCGGCGCGGTTGGCGCCGATGGTGGAGGCCGAGGGGCCATAGCCGACCAGGTGGATGCGCTTGTCGCGCTCGACTTGCGTCGCCAGCCGTCCGCTCATGATTATGCCGCCCGAGGGCTCGCGCAATTGCAGCGGCGCCAGATGGTCGAGCGCGCTGCGAAAACCGGTGCACCACAGAATCACGTCGACATCGAGCGTGCTGCCATCGCCCCAGCGCACGCCTGTGGGCGTGATCGCCTCGAACATGGGCTGGCGGTTCAGCACGCCACGCGCCCGCGCCGCCTCGATGGCGGGCGTGACCGGCAGGCCGGTGACCGACACCACAGAGCCGGGCGGCAGCCCCTGGCGCACGCGTTCCTCGACCAAAGCCACGGCGGCGCGGCCGGCATCCTGGTCGAACGGCCCCTCGCGAAAACGCGGCGGCGTGCGGGTGACCCAACTGGTCCTGGTGACCTGGGAGATTTCGTCGAGCAGTTGGATGGCCGAGATGCCGCCGCCCACCACCAGCACATGCTGGCCGGCAAATTCCTGGGCGGTTTTGTAGTCCCGCGTGTGCAGCTGGCGGCCGGCAAAGCTATCGGCGCCGGGATAGTCGGGAATGAAGGGCTTTTCCCAGGTGCCGGTGGCATTGATCAGCCCTTCGGCCGAAAATAGCCCGCGATCGCTTTCCACGCGCAGCCGCGCGCCGCGGTCGCAGACCACGCTGACGCTGGCGGGCCGCAGCACGTCGAGGCCGAAGCGCTCCTCGTAAGCCGCGAAATAACGCGGCACGGCGATCGAGGCCTGCACCGATTGATCGCCCCCGGCAAAATCGGCAAAGGAGAGCCCGGGCAGGTCATGCACGCGATTGACCGTGGTGAGGGTGAGCGAAGGCCAGCGATATTGCCAGGCGCCGCCGGGCGCCGGGGCCTTGTCGAGCACGATGAAATCGCGGCCGGGCGCGAGGCCCAATTGCTTGAGATGATAGGCCGAAGACAGCCCCGCCTGCCCCGCACCAATGACGACAATGCGGGTCTTGAGCGCAACGCGCGGGACGGGGAATGGATCTGACAAGGCGGGCTCCCGGGGAGAGCCATATTTAGGGGCGCCGGGTGACCGGGGCAAGGACGAGCCTCACCGCGCCGCCAGATGCTGCCCCGTCAGCGAATCACCGGCCTTGACCAGATCACCCGGCACGCCCTCGAACTGCACTCTGCCGCCATCATGCCCGGCGCCCGGGCCCAGATCGATGACCCAGTCGGCGCGGGAAATGACGTCGAGATTGTGCTCGATGACGATCACGGTCGAGCCGGCATCGACCAGCCGGTCGAAAAGGCCGATCAGTGTATCGACATCGTTCATGTGCAGGCCCGTCGTCGGTTCGTCGAGCACATAGATATTGCCCTTCTTGCCCAGTTCGGCCGCCAGTTTCAGGCGCTGCCGCTCGCCGCCGGAGAGGGTCGAGAGCGGCTGGCCCAGCGTCAGATAGCCCAGGCCCACATCGTCGAGCCCCTTGAGGATTTTGGCCACGGCCGGTTCGGTGAAGAACTCGACCGCGTCCGATACGCTCATCAGATAGACATCGCTGATCGATTTGCCGCGCAGTTGATGCTCAAGCACCTCGGGCAGGAAGCGCTTGCCCTCGCAGGTCTCGCAGGTGGTGACCATGGGGTCGAGATGGGCGAGGTCGGTGTAGATCACGCCCAGGCCATTGCAATCGGGGCAGGCGCCCTTGGAATTGGCCGAGAACAGCGCCGCATCGACCCCATTGGCCTTGGCAAAAGCCTTGCGCACGCTATCGAGAATGCCGGTATAGGTGGCCGTATTGGAGCGCCGCGAGCCGCGGGCCAGGTTCTGGTCGATGATGATCGTATCGGGATAGGCCAGAGGCAGGCAGCCCTGGATGAGCGAGGACTTGCCCGAACCGGCCACCCCGGTCACCGCGGTCAGCACGCCCTGGGGGATGGAAACGGATACATCCTGCAGGTTATTGAGCCTGGCATTGGCGATTTTGAGCTGCCCGGTGCCCTTGCGCACCTTGTCCTTGATGGGCTGGTGCTTTTTGATGTGATTGCCGGTCAGCGTGCCCGAGGTCAAAAGTCCGGCAAAATCCCCCTCATAGACCACTTCGCCGCCCTTGCTGCCGGCATGGGGACCCATATCCACCACATGGTCGGCAATGGCGATCATGTCGGGCTTGTGCTCGACAATAAGCACGGTATTGCCCTTGTCGCGCAGCTGCTGCATCAGCCCGGCCAGCCGGCCGACATCATGGGGATGCAGGCCCACCGAGGGTTCGTCGAAAACATAGGTGATGTCGGTCAGCGAGCTGCCGAGATGGCGCACCATCTTGACGCGCTGGCTTTCGCCACCCGACAGGGTCGAGCTTTCCCGATCAAGGCTCAGATAGCCCAGCCCGATGGTGACGAGGTTTTCGAGCCGCAGCGCCAGCGCCTCGAGCATGGGCCCCACCTGCGGCGCCTGAATCGCCCGCACCAGCCCCGCCAATTCGCTCACCTGCATGGCCGAAAGCTCGGCAATATTCCTGCCCGCCACCGTGCTGCCCAAAGCCTGCTGGTTGAGCCGGGTGCCGTGGCAGGACGGACAGGTGGCGCGGGTGAAAATCTTCTCATATTCGCGCAGCACATGGGGCTGCAGACTTTCGGGGTCCTTGGAGCCCAGCCCCTTTTTGAGCTTGGCCACCACCCCTTCATAGGTCAGTCCGATCTTGCCAACCTTGATCTTGCGGCCGTCATCGAGGTGGAAGAGGTTTTCCCGCTCCGCCTCGGAATATTGGTTGATGGGCTTATCGAGATCGAAAAGACCCGAATTGGCGTAGATTTCCCAATACCAGGTGTCGACGGCGAAATCCTTGGGCAGCAGCGCCCCGCTCCTCAGCGACTTGCTCTCATCGACCACGGCGGCCATGTCCATCGCCGCGATCTGGCCAATGCCTTCGCAATCGGGGCACATGCCGCGCGGATCATTATAGGAATAGAGCGAGGGCGGGCCCAGGCGCGGTTCGGCCAGCCGCGAAAACAGCACGCGCAGCATCTGCGCGGCGTCGGTTACCGTGGCGACAGTCGAGCGCGAATTGCCGCCCAGCCGCTGCTGGTCGACAATGATGGCGGCCGAAATATTCTCCAGAAGATCGGCATCGGGCTGGCCGTAACGCGGCATGAATTGCTGGACGAAAGAAGGATAGGTTTCGTTGATCAGCCGCTGGCTTTCCGCCGCGATGGTGCCGAAGACCAGCGAGGATTTGCCCGAGCCGGACACCCCGGTAAAGACGGTAATCCGGCGCTTGGGAATATCGAGCGAGACATTCTTGAGATTGTTCTCGCGAGCGCCGCGGATGGTGATCGAACCATAATCAGGTGGGGTCAAGGCGGGTCCTCATTGGCATTGGCGGCAATCCATGCGCCGCTCTGGTGACATGACGAGTCAGCAGCGTGGATTTCGACGGCGGCGGAATTTTTGGGGTTTGGTGCAGATAACCTTGGAAACTGAACCGACACTTGGCTTCCCTGAGCCCGGAGAGCCCCGATCTGCCTCCCTCCCCCTTGAGGGGAGGGATTGAGGGTGGGGGTGTCGTGCTATCCGCAAGCATAGAGTTTGTGGAGGCCCCGACACCCCCACCCTAACCCTCCCCTCAAGGGGGAGGGGACTGGATCGGGGCTCCCAAATACCAAACCTCACCCCACCGCCTTCCTCAGCAGCCCCGCAATCATCTTCTCCTCCGCCGCTGTCAGCCGGGTCACGGCAAAGGCGGTGGGCCAGACATTGCCGTCATCGAGCTTGGCCACATCGTTGAAGCCGAAGCTGGCATAGCGGGAATCGAATTTGCCGGCGGCGGTGAAGAAGCAGACCACCTTGCCCGCCGCATCGGCCCAGGCGGGCATGCCATACCAGGTCTTGGGGGAGAGATCGGGGGCATTTTCCTTGACCAGGGCGTGCAGGCGCTCGGCAATGGCGCGGTCGCTGTCGCCCATTTCGGCCACCTTGGCCAGCAGATCGGCTTCGCCATCGGCCTTCTTGCCCTTTTTGCGCTCGACCTTGGCGTCCTGCATCGCCTCGAGTTCGGCCTCGGAAAAGACTTTCTTGGATTTGCTCGTGCTGGCCATGATTGGTCTCCTCTTTATGGGTGTCAGTCGATAGTGGCGACGAGCTGGTCCAGCCGCGCCAAAAATTGTTTCCACGATGCCTTGGCGCCCTTATAGGCCAGGTCCTGGTCAGGCCCGAACCCGGCCTGTTCCATGCGCAGCAAGGTGCCCTTGGCCGTGGGTTCCAGGGTAAAGGTCACTATGCTTTCAAGGCCAAACGCCGCCCAGCTATAAGAGAGCGTGCGATGCGGCTCGATGGTCAGCACCTGGCAATCGATGACCACGTTCACGTCAGGCCGGGGCTGGTTGGAGAAGGTGAATTTTTGCCCCCCGGCGAGTTGGAAATCGCTTTTCATCAGCCATTCCTCGATCAGATGTGGCTGGGTCAGCGCCCGCCAGATCTTTTCGGGCGCGGCGGCCAATTCCCGCTCGACCGTGACGGTGCGGAGTTCAGCGCTCATTGGTCCATTCTCCCGAGCAGGTTTTCCAGCGCATCGAACCGCCCCTCCCAATAGCTTGCCATTTCGCCGGTCCAGTCGGTCAGCGGCGCCAGCGCGCCCGGCAAGGCGCTGTAATGGGTCTGGCGGCCCTCATGGCGATCCCGCACCAGGCCGGCCTGTTTCAGCACGGCCAGATGGCGCGACACCACCGGCTGGGACACCCCCGCCCGCGCCGTCAGCGCCCCCACGGTCTTTTCGCCTTCCCGGCACAGGCGCTCGAAAATGGCCCGCCGTGTCGGATCGGCCAAAGTCTTGAAGAGCATGTCCTGCGGTGACATCGGGAGATCAATACCTCGCTGGCTATGGATTGATGTATAGCTGGCGAGGTATGGATGAGTCAAGGCCGGGAGAGCCCCGATCGGCCTCCCTCCCCCTTGAGGGGAGGGATTGAGGGTGGGGGTGTCGGACTTTCCACCGGCATAGAGCTTGTGGAGGGCACGACACCCCCACCCTAGCCCTCCCCTCAAGGGGGAGGGGACTGGATCGCGGCTCCCAAGGTGCAGAGCTCACTAAAGCGAAGCCTTCCGTATCTGGCTGACCCCGACCGCCAGCCCAATCCCGGCCACCAGCAGTGCCACCAGCGCGCCATAGAGCACGGGCAGCGTTGCGATCTCCCCGGAGAACAGTGCGCGCTCGGCCTCGACCAGATAGGTCAGAGGATTGAAGCGGCTGGCGATATAGAGCCAGCCTGGCGCATGGGTCATGGGCAGCAGCACCCCGCCCAGCAGCATCATGGGCAGGGCCACCGAATGGCTGACCATATAGAACAGCGAGCCATCATGCTTGCTGGCAATGGCCAGCGCATAGGAGAGCGAAGCGACCCCTATGCCGAACAGCAGGAGCAGCGCCAGCCCGACCAGCATGGTGAGGGGGTGGAGCTGCAATCCGAACGGCGCGGCGACGATAATCAGGATCAGCGCCTGCACCAGCAGCGGCGCCAATTCCTTGAGAGCGCGCCCCACCATCATGGCTGGCCGGCTCATCGGGGTGGCGAGGAACCGCTCGAAACTGCCGCTCATCAATTCCTCGGTCAGCGACCAGCCGCAGGAGACGGTGGTGAACAGCACCAGCATCACCACCATGCCGGGCACGAACCATTGCAGGGGACTGGCGCCGTCAGGCCCGGGGATATTGCCCAATAGTGGCACGAAGAGCGCCAGATAGAGCAGCGGCTGCACGAGGCCAAAGACGATGTAATACCAGCTGCGCAACGTCGGGCCGATCTCACGGCGGAAGGCAATGGCGGTATCGGTGAGGAAGGTCATGGGATTACCTCGTTGATTGAGAGCCGCTTTTCACCTCTCCCTTGGGGGAGAGGTCGGCGGCGAAGCCGACGGGTGAGGGGGCCTTTATCGGGCGCGGTGAAAGGAAGGCCCCCTCACCCGACCCGCAGGCGGGTCGACCTCTCCCCCAAGGGAGAGGTGAAGAGCGCTAAGCCGCCGCCTCGCGCAGGCTTCGGCCCGTCAGTCCCAGAAACACATCGTCGAGCGTGGGGCGCACGACGCGGGCGCTGATGGCTTCGATGCCGGCCTGGTGCAGGCGGCGGACGAATTCGGGCAGCACGGCCTCGCCATCCCGGATCGTCACCGAAATATCGCGGCCATCCAGCAGGGTTTCACGCGCATCGGGAAGGTTGCGGGCCAGTTCGGCGGCGCTGGCGGCCTGATCGGCGCAGAGCACGCTGACATGGATGGTATCGCCGGCCAGGTCCGCCTTGAGCCGGGCGGGCGTGTCGTCGGCGATCATCGCGCCATTGTCGATCACCATGACCCGTTCGGCCATGGTATCGGCCTCGTCGAGATAATGGGTGGTGAGGAAAATGGTCATGCCGTTTTCCTTGCGGATGCGGGTGATGTGCTCCCACAGATTGGCCCGGCTATGGGGGTCGAGCCCTGTGGAAGGCTCATCGAGAAAGAGGATGGGCGGGGTATGCATCAGCCCCAGAGCCACATCGAGCCGCCGCTTCTGCCCGCCAGAAAGCGAGGCACAATCGCGATCGGCCAGGCCATCGAGTTCGAGCAGGCCGAGCAGCTCGTCGGCGCGGGCTTTGGCTGCGGACGTCGCCATCTTCTGCGCCCGGCCCTGGGTCACCAGCTCGTCACGGACGCGGTGATAGGGCCCCGAGCCCGTGCCCTGCCCCACATAGCCGATGCGCCGCCGGACGCCAGCGGGATCGGTGGCCACGTCGAAGCCGCCGACCCGCGCGCTGCCCGCGGTCAGCGGCAAAAGCGTCGTCAGCATGCGCAGAGAGCTGGATTTGCCGGCGCCATTGGGGCCGAGAAAAGCCACCATCTCGCCTTCGGCCACATCGAGATTGAGGCCGCGCACCGCCTCGACGGGCCCGCTCTTGGTCTTGAAGGTGCGGGTAAGGTCTCTGGCATGGATCATGGAACATCCTCTTTGATCGCGCGGGCACACTGATCCGGCCCTGCTGACATGACGCGTCAGCAGCGGCGATTTCGACAGAATGCTCGACTTATTTGCGCGCACGCCCTACAAACATCGTACGCCGCACAAGGTTTAGCAGAATTTTGTACGGTGTAAAGAGTTTTATTCTGGAGGCCCGATGGCCGAGGACATTGCCGGCAGGGGCGATCCGATCAAGACCCTGCAATTGATGTGGGGCAAGGCTGACGCGCCCAGGCGCGGCCCCAAGGCCAAAGTGGGTCTCAATGACCTGGTCATGGCCGCCATTACCATTGCCGATGCGGAAGGGATCGAGGCCGTCTCCACAAGAAGGGTGGCCGAGGCGGTGGGGATTTCGGCCATGTCCTTTTATACGCACGTGCCCGACAAGGCCGTGCTGCTCGATCTGATGCTCGATGCCGCGGTGGGCCTACAGGCCGGGGAGAAGCCGGAGTTCAAGCCGGAGCAATGGCGGGCCAATGTTGCCTTCATTGCCCGCTCCTTTCGCGACTTTTACATTGCCCATCCCTGGGTGCTGCAGATTTCCACCCATCGCCCGGTGCTGGGGCCGCATACAATGCGGTCCTACGAGATTTTCCTCAGCGCCTTTGACGGGTTGGGCCTGAGCGAAATCGAAATGGATCTGTCGGGCACGCTGATCGCCAATTACGTGCATGGCGCGGCGCGCGATGTGGCGCGGGCCAAGATGGTCAAGGAATTGACCGGCCGGAGCGACGACGAATGGTGGCATGCCATCGCGCCATATCTCGAAACGCTGGATTTCTCGCCCTATCCGGTGGCCAATCGCATCGGCCCGGTAGTGGGGGAAATCTACGGCCTGGGCGATCCTGACCTGGCCTTCGATTTCGGCCTCGAGCGCATCCTGGACGGGCTGGCGGCGATGATCGAGGGGAAGCGCTGAGGTTGAGAGCCACGATCCAATCCCCTCCCCCTTGAGGGGAGGGCTAGGGTGGGGGTGTCGTGGCCTCCACAAGCTCTATGCCGGTGGAGAACTCGACACCCCCACCCTCAATCCCTCCCCTCAAGGGGGAGGGAGGTCAGCTTTTTCGCATATGCGAAAAAGCGGGGATCGCGCCC
>DATMSY010000056.1:0-27603 GCA_035565135.1 Devosia sp. | reverse complement strand
TGGGCACCCGCGCCGCGACCGCGCCGTTTTCAGATAGGGAAGTGGCTTGGCTCATCCGAAATCGAGGCTCCTTGGATAGGCAACGGCCTATGCTTGGTTCACCTCTCCCCTCAGGGGAGAGGTCGGCCCGCAGGGCCGGGTGAGGGGTGCACCGCTTCCGTATGGCGCAATGCCCACGCATCGCACCCCCACCCTTCCCTCCCCACAAGGGGGAGGGTGATATCGAGTTTTTGGCACCATCTCGCCACACCCACCGGGTTCACCCTCCCCTTGATGGGGAGGGCTAGCTTTTCGCTAGCGAAAAGCGGGGGGGGGGGTGGGGGGAAGCCCCGATCTATCGGCTGCCCCCCTGCAAGACAGCCTCTACATCTCCAGCGAGAACGCGTCTTCGATCTGCTGCAGCGCGTCTTCCGGCGAAATCTGGCCCGAGACCAGTTCGACCGACATGTCATTGACCACGCGACCGACATTGGGGCCCAGATCCTGGTCGAGGAAGTTCTGGTGCCAGGTGGCCTTGGCCATCTCGGTCACGATTTCCTTCATATAGGGGTCAACCACCCCCGCTTCCGCGCCCAGGGTCGTCGACAGAATGCCGTTCTCCTTGGCCATGGTCAGGGCATTGTCCTGGTTGAGCAGATATTTGAGGAAGTCCTCGGTTTCGGGCGGCGCATTGGCCGTCACCACCCAGCCATTGAGCCCGCCGAATTCGTCGGTTGCAACGCCCGGCGCGCCATCGATCAGCGGGAACAGGAACCGCCCGATCTGCTCGGTCGTCAGCCCCTTGCCGTCAGTGGCCGCATTGGACTGGTTCTGCACCGTCGCCGTATTCTGGAAGCCCAGGATCATGGCCGCGCGGCCATCGGCAAACACTGCCTGCGCATCGGGCCAGGTAGCGCCGAGATACCCTTCCTGGAAGGGCGACAGCGCGCCCAGATCAATCAGCTTCTGGCTGGCCCGCACAAAGCCCTCGCCGGTAAAGCCATCGCCATTCTTGGCGGCTTCAAAACCGTCCTTGCCCAGTTCGCGCATGGCCAGATACGACCAGTAGAAATGGATCGGCCACTTCTCCCCGCCACCCCCGGCAATCGGCACGATCCCCGCCGCCTTGATGGTCTCGACGGCCGCCAGGAAATCATCCCAGGTCTTGATCGTCGTGGCGTCGACACCGGCCTGCTCGAACAGCGCCTTGTTGTAGAAGAACGACACCTGCCCCCATTGATAGGGCGCGGCCCATACCTTGCCGTCAATGCTCAGCCCGTCCACGGCCGCCTGCGAAAAGGTCGCACGCCAGGCCCCGCCATCGGCATCCATGGCCGCTGTCACATCGCGCAGCGCGCCGGTTTCGGTCTGCGCCTTCAACACGCCCCCGCCCCAGGTATAGAACATGGAAGGCGCATCATTGGATTGCAGCAGCGTCGGCAACTTGGCCTTGAACGCCTCGTTTTCGAGGAACTGGAATTCGATTTTGACATCGGGATGCTCGGCCTCATAGGCCGCGGCAATGTTCTGCCAGGTCTTGAGCCGGTCCGCATTGGCTTCCAGATGCAGCCATTTGATGGTGCTTTGCGCATAGGCAGCAGTGACGCCGCCGAACAGCGTCACTGCGCTGACGGCAAGCAGAAGCGTATCCCGCCAGGGGCGGGCAAAGCCGTGATTCATGGTGATCCTCCCACATCCGGACATATTTGTCCTTGATGCGTATTAAATAGCGCCCGGCGATTTCAATCTGTCAAGAGGGTGTGCAAAACACATCGCCAAAGCGCCGGATTTCAGCGCTTTGCGCTTGCTTTGCCCGGCTTGCCATGCCTAGAAAGACAAAACTTAATTCGCGTCACGTAGAAAAAGACGCGCGAGGAGCCTGCCCTTCCCGTGAAGACCGCTGACCCCGAATTGATGCGGGCGATCAATCGCTTCCACGTGCTCGATACCATCCGCCGGTTCGGCGCGATTTCGCGTGTCGAGATCGGCGAGCGCATCCAGCTTTCGGCCACCACCGTCTCGGCCATCACCGCGTCACTGCTCGATGATGGGCTGATTTCCACCCGCCATGAAGGCGATCTGCGCAGCGGCGGCAGCCGCGGCCGCCCCCGCGTCATGCTGACCCTCAATCCCGAGGCGGCCCGCGTCGTCGGCGCCAAAATCGCCAGCAATCGCCTGGTCTTTGCCGTCACCAATTTCCAGGGCGACGTGCTGGCCAATCTGACCCTCCCCGTGCGGGTCGATCGCCTGCCCGTCGAGGTCATTGCCGATCTCGTCGAAGATGGCGTGCGCCGCTGCGTGCTCGATGCCGGCATTGCCCTCGACCAGATCAAGACCGTGGCCCTGTCCCTGCCCGGCATTGTCGAACACGCCACCGGCCGCGTCCGCTCTTCCAGCATTTTCCGCGACACCAATGTCCCCCTCAAGGAAGCCATCGTCAAACGCCTGGGCATCGACACCATTGTCGAAAGCGACGCCAATGCCATCACCATGGCCGAGCACTGGTTCGGCCGCTGCCGCGATTGCGACGATTTCGTGCTGGTCGCCCTCGAGGGCAGCCTGGGCCTGGGCGTCATGCATGGCGGCCAGCTCTTCCGCGGCGCCCGCGAACTCAGCCTCACCCTGGGCGACATGATCATGGGCTCGGACCCGGACAATGCCATCAAGCTCGCCGAAGTCGCCAGCGAACGCGCCATCCTCAATGGCGAACACGACGACCCGCAAATTCGCGACGCCATAAGGCTGGGCCAGGGCATGAGCCGGGTGCGCGGGCTGATCGAAGCCGGCGATAACAGGCTCAAACACGCTGCCGGCCGCGCCGGCTCGGCGCTCGGCATTGCCATCGCCAATCTGGTCGCCCTCTTCGCCCCGCCAAGGGTCATCCTGGTCGGCTCGACCCTGGCCCTGGGCGATCACCTGCTCGATCCCCTGCGTCAGGCCTTTGCCCGCGCCACCCCGGAAAGCCTCGCCAATGTCGCCCAGATCGTCATCGACGAGGTCGGCGACGAGCTCTGGGCGCGCGGCGCCGCCGCCGTGGCCCTGGGCGAACTCTATGGCTCGCCCTGGGGCACGACAGGCCCGGCGCGCCGCAATTACAGTGATTTTTCAAGTGCCGGAACGAGGAGTGAATGATGGACAAGGTCGGCATAGGCATTATCGGGCTGGGCAATATTTCCGCGGCCTATCTCAAGGCGAGCAAGGATTTCCCGGTGCTCGACATCCGCGCCGTGGCGGATATGAACCCCGCCGCCGCCAGGGCGAAAGCCGATGAATTCGGCCTCAAAGCCGTCGATCTCGACGCGATCTTCACCGATCCCTCCATCGACATCATCCTCAACCTCACCATCCCCAAGGCCCATGTCGAAGTGGGCCTGCGCGCCATCGAGGCGGGCAAGCACGTCTATTCCGAAAAGCCGCTCGGCATCGTCTTTGCCGAGGGCAAAAAGCTGGTCGAGGCCGCCAAGGCCAAGAACCTGCGCGTCGGCTCCGCCCCCGACACCTTCCTGGGCGGCAGCCACCAGACCTCCCGGCGCCTAGTCGATGAAGGCGCGCTCGGCCAGCTCGTCGGCGGCACCGCCTATTTCATGTGCCCCGGCCATGAGCGCTGGCACCCCAATCCCGCCTTCTATTACGAAGCCGGCGGCGGCCCCATGCTCGATATGGGTCCCTATTACATCACCGATCTGGTCAACCTGCTCGGCCCCGTCGCCAAGGTTTCCGGCTTCGGCACCAAGCTGCGCGATACCCGCACCATCACCTCCAAGGACCGCAATGGCGAGGTCATTCCCGTCCATGTCGCGACCCACGTCTCGGGTACTTTGGTCTTCCACAATGGCGCCGTCGTGCAGGTGACCATGAGTTTCGACGTCGCCGGCCACAAGCATGTGCCGCTCGAAATCTACGGCACCGAGGCCTCGCTCATCGTGCCCGATCCCAACCATTTCGGCGGCCAGATCCAACTGCTCGAAAAGGGCGGCGAATGGAAAGATATCGCCACCGACATGCCCTATGCCGAAGGCAATTACCGCTCGATCGGCCTGGCCGACATGGCCCATGCCATTCTCGAAGGCCGCCCCCATCGCTGCAATGGCGACCTGGCCCTGCACGTGCTCGAAGTCATGGAAGCCTTCCAGACCTCGTCCGACACCGGCCGCGTCATCGACATCACCACGCCAGCCGAGCGGCCCGCCCAATTGGCCACTTCGCTCGTCAACGGCAAGCTGGCCTGACCAAGTTTAAGGAGCAATAAAATGCGTGAAGCACTGATCGTCTGGGGTGGCTGGAGCGGGCACGAGCCCGAACAATGCGCCGCCATCATTCGCACCATGCTCGAGGAAGACGGCTTCAAGGTCTATGTCGAGAACACGACCGAAGCCTTTGCCGACCCCTCCATCCGCGATCTCAGCCTGATCGTGCCGATCTTCACCATGAGCAAGATCGAAAAGGAAGAACTCTCCAACCTCACCGCTGCCATCGAAGGCGGCGTGGGCCTCGCCGGTTATCACGGCGGCATGGGCGACGCCTTCCGCGACGCGGTCGATTATCAATTCATGGTCGGCGGCCAATGGGTCGCGCACCCCGGCAATATCATCGACTACCGCGTCGACATCACCCGCCCCGATGACCCGGTTATGCAGGGGATCGAAAGCTTCCCCTATCATTCCGAGCAATATTACATGCATGTCGACCCCTCCAACGAGGTGCTGGCAACCACCACCTTCAATGGCGAACACGCCTCCTGGATCGATGGCGTCACCATGCCGGTCGTCTGGAAGCGCAAGCACGGCCAGGGCCGGGTCTTCTATTCCTCGCTCGGCCACGTCGCGAGCGAATTCGCCGTCCCCCAAATGCGCACCATCCTCCGCCGCGGCATGAACTGGGCGGCACGGTAGCTCGGAGCAAGAGAGCCGCGATGACGCCCCCTCCCCTTGAGGGGAGGGATTACACTGAGTGCGTTTAAAGCGCGGTGTCATCCCGGCGAAGGCCGGGATCCATGCTGAAGACCATCAGCACCACCATCCAGTGTGGGGAGAAGGCACAGCATGGATTCCGGCCTTCGCCGGAATGACACCGTGGGTGGATGCCAGCCCCCTATTCCCCCGCCGGCTTCAACTTCGCCGCGATGAACTTGAAATTGCTCCACCACCACCACGGCCCCTCATAATAATTGTCGGCCGAGGGATAATTGGTCCAATAGGTCTCGTTCACCGGCACGAATTTGGACGTGCCGAACATCTCGATCACAGGCAGGCCTTCCACCAGTTCCTTGAGAATATCGGTGCCCAGCGGCACGATCTTGGGGTCATCAGCCGGAACGGCCCGGAGCTGATCGATCAGCGCGCTCAGCTCATCATCGACATAGCGGCCCTGGTTGGACGAGGCCGGCGTGCCATTGTCGCGCACATAATCCTTGTGCCAGCTTTCCATGCGCACGAAGAGATCGGGCGTGATGGCGCAGGACGAGCCCCAATAGGAACCCACTTCGTAATCGCCGGTATTTTCGGCGGTAAAGAACGCCCCCGCCTGCATCTGCTGCACCTGGGTGGGCACGCCGAACTGCGTCCATTCATTGGCCACGGCAAAGGCCAGGCGCTGCGACTGCACCTCGAAATCGGCCGGCGCCAGGATATTGATGGTAAAGGGCGTCCCATCGGGCTTTAGCCATTGCCCGCCATTATTGGTAAAGCCCGCCTCGGTCAGGAGCTTGGTCGCCTGTTCCGGATCATGCTTCCACCAGCCCACGCCCAGCAATTCGCGTAGCGCCTCGGGGTCTTCCGGAATCCCAGCCACCCCTTCCGAGCGCAGCCGCTCGCCAAGCCGCACCGCATAATCGGGGTCGAACGGCTTATAGCCATCCTCCAGCGCGAATTCGCCCAGCCACTGCGCCATGGGCTGGTGATAGGTATCCATCAGCACCGTGGTCGGCGGAATGCCCAGCGGCGAGGCTCGCATCATCCCTGAAAAGGTCGCGATACTAGCCTGTTCGGCATTGATGGCCAGCGCCAGCGCCCAGCGCGTCTTGGCATCGTCATAGGGCGGTTTGGACGTATTGAAATGAATGCCCCGCTCGCAAGGGTCATCGAGATTGGCATAGGGAAAGTCGTTGAACCAGGCGCGCACCTTGGGATTCTGCGCCCGCAGGATATCGAGGCTTTCCGGGGAAATATCGGTCAGGATATCGATATCATTGGCCGCCATGGCCAGCACCCGCCGCTCCTCGGTGCCATAGCTGCGGAACAGCACATATTTGGCCGCCGGCTCGCCCACGATCTGGCCGATATCGCTATTCTGCCAGTCCTCGCGCTTCTCCCACAAGAACCAGGTGCCGTTGGGGTCATGGTCCCGATATTTATAGGCGCTGATGGTCACCGGCGGGAAATTGGCGAAGGTCGCCGGGTCTTCCTTTTCCCAGATATGCTTGGGCACCACATGGAACGGATTGCCATAGATCACCGAACCCAGAACGATGGCGAGGCGCGGCGTCGGCTTGGTCGTGGTGATTTCGACACTATTGGCATCGACCTTGGTTATCGAAGCGATCTGGGCGGTATAGGCCGCGCTGTAAGCCAAAGCCGGCGTATTGCGCAACATCTGGTCGGTGAACACCACGTCATCGGCGGAAAAGGGCTGCCCATCGCTCCAGGTCAGCCCCTCGCGCAGCGCCACCTTGAACTTGGTGAAATCCGCGTTGAGCGCTTCGGGCATGGCCGCCGCCAGATCGGGAATCTGCGCGCCCTTGGCCGTATCGATGTCATAGAGCAAGGCGCCGGCCAATTGGTGATAGCCGTGATTGATGGTCACGCCCTGCTGATACATGTTCATATTGGTCGGATTGCCGACCCTTGCATTGAGCATGTCGACAACAAGCGTTTCGGCGCGGGGCGTGCCGACATCGGTCATCTGCTGCGCCCATGCGGGCAGCGCGGTGCCGCTCAGCATGGTGCCGCCCATGGCGACGGCAAGGCCGAGCGCCATTATCGTGCGGCGGGGGAATAGGCTTGTGGTCATGGTCTCCTCCTGTTGCTTTTCAAGCAATGCTGGTTGGCGGGCGCGTTGGCGCGCTCTGGTGTCGGTTTTGCTGGTCGATCGCGTCGAGCTCGGCCCATCGCCTATCGACCGACGGGATCGCCGCCATCAATTCGCGCGTATAGGCCTGGCTGGGATTGTCGAGAATGTCGGTGGGCACGCCGCTCTCCACCACCCGCCCCTGGTTCATGATCGAAACCTGATCGGAGAGGTAATAGGCTGTGGAGAGGTCATGCGTGATGTAGATGAACGAGACGCCCTGCTCGGCCACGATCTGGCGGAACAGGTTGACGATGGACATGCGCAAGCTCGCATCCACCATCGAGACCGGCTCATCCGCCACGATCAGCTTCGGCTTGGGGATCAGCGCCCGCGCCACGCTGATGCGCTGCAATTCGCCGCCCGAGAACTGGCGGATATATTTGCCCCGAATGCGCTCATAGCTGAGCCCCACCGAGCGCAGCGCCATATCGGCCGCTTCCACCGCCTCCGCATCATTGCGCGCAATTTTGAGATTGAGCGCAGTGCGCCGCAGATAGGCTTCCACCGGCAGATAGGCGCTGAAGGCCTCGAACGGGTTCTGGAAAATCGGCTGCACCAGCCGCCGGAATTCGAAGTCATCGATCCGGTCCGCCCCCTTGCCGCTGAGCGGCCGGCCGAGCAGCCTGATGCTCCCCTCGCTGGGCGCGACCAGCCGCAGGATCATCCGCGCAATCGTGGTCTTGCCCGACCCCGATTCCCCCACAATGGAGAACACCTGCGGTGTCTCCGGCAGCGTGAAGGACACATCGTCCACCGCCTTGAAGGCGCTGCCGCCAAACAGCCCGCCCTTGCGATAGCTGCGCGAGAGATTGCTGACTTCGAGAATGGGCACACCGCTCATGGCGCCACCCCCATGGTCTCGACCGCCCTTTTGCCATGCAGCCGCGGCAGCGAGGCAATGAGGTTTTTGGTATAGTCGTGCTGCGGATTGGCGAAGATGTCGGCCGTCGGCCCCGCTTCGACAATCTTGCCCTGATACATGATCACCAGCCGGTCGGTGATCTGGTAATGCACGCCCAGGTCATGGCTCACCAGCACCAGGCAATTGCGCTGGCGCCGCTGGATTTCCACCATCATCAGCAAAATCTTCTTCTGCACCACCACGTCGAGCGCCGTGGTCGGCTCATCGGCCAGGATCAGCCGTGGATTGACGAAGGCGGCGATAGCCACCAGCACACGCTGCCGCATGCCGCCCGAGAGCTGGTGCGGATAGGCGTCGAGCACATTCTCCTCGAGCCCGAACCCGGCCAGGAATGCCGCGATCCGTGCTCGCAAGTCCTTGCGGCTGCCGCCCCGCTCCCGCTTGGGCAATCCGTCAATGACCTGCGCTTCGATCTTCATCAGCGGGTTGAGCACGCTCATCGAGCCCTGCGGGATATAGCTGATCTGGTCCCACCAGAGCGAACCGAACTGGCTCGACTCGGCCTCGATCACCTTGCCCGTCCGCGCATCGGCAAACCGCCCGGTGACGCTGCCGCTCTGGATGCGCAGCCCGGTCGAGAAATCCCCGTAAATGGCCCGCATCAGCGTCGATTTGCCCGACCCCGATTCCCCGGCAATGCCCAGGATTTCATTGTCGTTGATGGTGAGGCTCACCCCATCCACCGCCTTGATGAACCCGGCCGAGCCATAGCCCACCGTCACATTGTCAACGCTGATCATACGCTCATCCTCCGGGCCGAGGACCGCATGGAGAGCCCCGAAGAGACGAGGAACAGCCCGATGAACAGCAGGACGATGGCGATGACGGGCGAGCCGATCCACACATATTTGCCGCCCAGCAGCGCCTGATAATTGATGGCCCAATAGATCATGGTGCCCAGCGTCGCCTGCTGCGCGCTCGATAGCCCGATCACCGCCAGGGCGCTTTCGGTCGAAATGCCGACCAGCACCGTGTTGATGAAATTGGCCGCCGACCAGCCCGCGATATAGGGGAAGATATGGCGCACCAGAATGCGCACGCTCGACTCCCCGGAAAACCAGGCGACATTGATGAATTCGCGCTCGCGCATGGTCAGCGCCACCGCCCGCACCTGCCGCGCCGGATAGGGCCAGTTGAAGACCACCAGCAACAGCCCCACGATCGGCAGCGCCAATTGCCCGCCGAACAAAGCCGCCATCAGGATCAGGATGGGGAGCGTCGGAATGCACAGCAGCGCATCCATGAAAAAGCTCAGCACCCGGTCGAGCCACCCGCCGGCATAGCCGGCAGCCAGCCCTAGAAACACGCCGATGATGGTCGAGAGCCCGGCCACGATCAGCCCCAGGATCAGCGAATTGCGCAGCGCATAGGTCAGCAGCCAGAACACATCCTGGCCCAGGCTGGTCGTGCCCAACCAATGCGCCGCGCCCGGCGCCTGGTTGCGCGGCGCCGTATACCAGACCAGCGGATCGCCCGGCGCGAACCAGGGCAGGATAGCCCCCAGGATTACGCAGAGCGCGACCAGCACGACGCCGAGATAGAGCCGGAACGGGGCATGAAGAAAGAAATTGCGCATGGGCCTACCTGTGCCTGATGCGTGGATCGAGCAGCGGATAGATCAGGTCGATCACCATGGTGGCCGTCGCCACCGCGATGACCGAAAGACTGATCGTGCCCATCAACAGATTGAAATCGCCCTGCAGCACGGCCGAGTAGATCAGCAGCCCCAGCCCCGGATAATCGAACAGGATTTCGGTGATCAGCGAGCCGTTGAACATCAGCCCGATCTGCAGCGCCAGAAAGGTGATCTGCGGCAGGATGGCATTGGGCAGCACATAGCGGGTGAGAATGCGCCCATCGCCCAGCCCCTTGAGCCGGGCATAGCGCACGAACTCCTCCTCGCGCAGCGCATTGGTCTGCGCCTTGACGCTGATCACCCACCAGCCGAACACCACGATAACGATGGACATGGCCGGCAGGAACGAATTCCAGACGACGCTCGTCACCAGCTCCCAGCTCCAGGGCGCCCCGCGAATGGTCGTGGTCAGCGGAAAGATCTTCCACACATAGGAAAAGAGGATCGAGAGCACCAAGGCCAGGATGTAATAGGGGATCGGATAAAGGCAGATCGCGATCCCCTCCATCACCCGCGAGGTCGGGCTATTGGGCTTCCAGCCTGACAAGAGCCCCACGAAATTGCCCAGCACCCAGGCGATCAACGTCGAGGTCAGCAACAGCCCGAAGGTCCAGGGCAGCGCGTTGCGGATCAGCTCCATTACCGGGGTCGGATACATGGAGAGCGACGGCCCGAAATCGGCCGTCAGCACGATGCGCTTGATGAAGGCGCCATATTGCTCCCAGAGCGAACCGCCCAGCCCGAACGTATCGGCCAGCGACTGGCGCAGGGCATCCACCTGCGCCGCATCCATATAGGCGCCCTGCGAGGATACCTTGGCGAGCATGGCCTCGATCGGGTCGGTTGGCCCCAGCCGCGGCACGAAGAACAGCACCGTCAGCGCAAAGATGATCACCAGGGCATAGACCACGAGCCGCCCGGCGATATAGCGGATAAGGGTCATCAGATGACTTCGAGGTAATCGCGGTCGGCGAGTTCGGGGAAGGGCGCGGTCGGCAGTGTCTGGTACCAGAAGGCGACCGAGGCGATATCGTCCTGCAGCGGCAGATAGCGCCGGTCCTTCTTCTCCGTGCGCCAGCCCAGCGCCTGGATCGTCACCCGCAGATCGTCGTCGAATCGGATCGGGTCATGGATATGCCAGCGATACATGCCGAAGCGCATCTGGCTGTGATAGGTCCCGTCGGGCCGCAACACCTGCGGCAGGCCGGCATAGGGCGTGGTGAATTCACGATAGCGGCTGTCCATCATGTCATCGACAACCCCGCCATCGAAATTATAGGCGCCGCAGAAATAGTCCTCCGTGCCCGTGCCGCAGATGGTGGGGAAGTCCTTGTCCCCATCCATGAAGAACTTGATCTCCCCCTCGCCCCACCAGCCGGCATTGTTGACGCCCCAGGCCATATAGGTGCCCACATAATGGCCCCGGCCCTTGATGCCATCCACGATCGTGTAGTCGCTCTTGAACGGCAGCGGATTGGTGCGGCGGAACTGGGCGTGGAAATAGGCCGCGTCCTCGGGCACATCGGTCAGCGCATAATTGACCTGGTAATAGATGATGCCATGTTCATCGGGATCGCGGTTCTCGATCTCGATGCGCGCCCGCTGGCGGAACGGCATCTGCCAATAGCAGTTGAAAGCCCGGCCGGGATTGACGCAGACCGCCAGCGAGGTCACTTGCGCGAAGCGGTTCCAGCCCGAACAGAAAAAGTCGCCCACCGGCGCCACCACCGAAGGGTGCTCCTGGTCGTCCCAATAGATGCGCAGGATCAGGTCGCGCCAGCGCAGATTGGCCGTGGTCAGCCAGATCTGCTGGATGGCGCCCGGCCCCTCGATATCGGCCAGCACCCGCTTCTCGCCCGGCTCGATCCGGATCGAGGGCGACACTTTCCAGCCCTGCCCCAGCCCGCGGGCGCAGCTGGCCCCGGTGCCTTCGGTGGCCATCCCCCCTTTCCCCTTTTCCCCGGAGAAATTCTCCGGTGATATGGAGCGGGTCTTGGCACTGGAAAGCCGGTAGAGATTGCCGAGATTGAGATCGAGGCCGGAAAAGGGGGCGTTCATATGGGGTTCCGTAGCAAGCGGGCAATGAGGTGCCGTTCGCGGCCCGCGGGCGCGGCGAAACTCCATTGCATGGGCAAAGCGAGGCCAGTGCCCGAGCGGGCCGAAAGCCTCATTTCTGTGAAATCGAAAGTGCCGGCCGAAGGGCTAGGGCCAATCGACATTCACCCGGGCTGAGCCGAAAATGGTGGTTTTCGAGAACCGGAGCGCAGCGTACGTTTGGTACGTGAGCACCGGAAGCGCAGAAAATCGGCATTTGCAGGCCAGCATCAGTGAATGGCGGTCGGTCCTAGGCGGTGTCGTGGAACATGCGCATCATCTCTCTCCCGAATGGCGTAGAGGCCGCCGGCTTGTGCCGGTTCAAACCCGTCCGCATTCCTCGGGCGGCCGCAATGGCCTCACCCGACGCAATCACCATAACAAGCAATTTTCGCTTTGCAAATGCATTCACAAATCAATTTGCAAATCGATTTTTCCAATGATAGCGATCCCCTCATGACAACGATTTCCAAAGTTGCCGAGCGCGCCGGCGTGTCGCGAACCACCGTCTCCCACGTGCTCAACCATGCCGATCGCGTCTCGGCCCATCTGCGCGCCCGCGTGCTCGAAGCCGTTGAGGAGCTGGGCTATGTACCCAATCCCCAGGCCCAGAGCCTGCGCACCGGCCGCACCAATATCGTGGCCTTGCTGATCCCCGATATCCGCAACCCCTTCTATCCCGAACTGGTCAAGACGGCCCAATCCGACCTCGAGGCCATCGGGCTCGATACCATGATCTTCAATTCCGACGTGCCCGGCGGCCATCCCCAGGAGCACAACCGCGAATATCTCCGCCAGATTCGCAACAAGCGCGTCGATGGCCTGATCGTCGGCGATTTCGCGCTGCACCGCATGCATGACGAATTGCTCAAGCTCGACATGCCCACCGTCTTCATCGGTGACCTGCCCAACCACGCCGTCGACAGCGTGCGGATCGACGATTTCGGCGGCGGCCGCGCCATGGGCCAATATCTGGCCGGAAGGGGCCATAAGCGCATCGCCCATGTCACCGGCCCCAGCCATTTCGCCGAAGCCATGGCCCGCGCCGCCGGCTTTGAATCCGGCCTCGCCGAAGCCGGCGCCCCCGCCGTGCCCGAGCTGCGCTACGAAGGCACTTACCTCGCCCCTTCCGGCGAAGCCGCCGTCGATTGGCTGGTCGAGCACCACCGCCACGCGATGCCTAGCGCCATCTTCTTTGCCAATTACCTGATGGCCACGGCGGGCCTCGCCCGCCTCCACGACCACGGCCTCTCGGTCCCCGGCGACATTGCCGTCGCCGTCTTCGGCGACCAGCCCGAAATGCGCTACGCCCGCCCTACTCTCACCCGCGTCGGCGTCCCGCCCGCCGCCCTCGCCCACCGCGCCGTCGCCATGCTGATCGAGCGCCTCAACGGCACCCAAACCGGCGCCCCCCGCACCGAAATCCTCGACTGCGCCCTCAAGCAATTCGACAGCGCCTGAGGCCCGACAGCCATCCTCCATCCCGCCCACCCACCGCACTGCACCTTCCCCTCGACGGGGGAGGCTGGGAGGGGGTGTTGAGAGCCCCGATCCACCGCCTCCTTCCCCCTTGAGGGAACGGCTCAGCTTTTCGCTAGCGAAAAGCGGGGATGGGGGTTCATCAGGGCCCACCAATCTCTCCCACCCACCGCATCTCCCTCGGGCTCGACCCGAGGGCCACTCTCAACACGGCGCAAGCGCCGAAAGACCCTCGGGTCAAGCCCGAGAGAAACGCGGTGATTATGTAGGGATCTGGAACTTCCCCACCCACCGGCCCCGGGAGCGGTGGCAAGAGCTACCCCCGCAACCGATCCCCATAATCCCCCAAAAACACCTCAAAGCTCCGCGCCTTGCGCCCGGTCACCGCCTCGATATCCCCGCTGATCGCCGCCGCCTCGCCCCGGTCATAATGGGCATAATCCTCGATCAGCCCATCGGTCTGCCATTCCGGAAAATTGTAGCTCAGCATGATCTGCCGCATCTGCTCAGGGGCCAGCTGGACGAACTCGATCCTCCGCCCGATAGCCCGGCCGATCCGGTCGGCCAGTTCGGCATGGCTCAGCGCCTCAGGCCCCGTCAGGTCATAAGTCCTGCCCTCATGCCCCGGCCCGGTCAGCGCCGCCACCGCCACTTCGGCGAGATCGCGCACATCGACGAGACTCACCGCCGCTTCGCCGATCGGCGCAAAGATGCGGCCCTGCTGCCGGATCGGCTCTCGGAACGCCAGCATTTCCTGCATGAAGAGGTTCGCCCGCAGCATAGTATAGGCCATGCCGCTCGCCTTGATCGCCGCCTCCACCACCGCGTGATAGCGCAGGAACCGCACCGGCGACGCCAGATCGGCATGCACCTGCGAGAGCTTGACGATATGGCGCACCCCCGCCGCCTTGGCCGCGGCGACAAAACCCAATTGCTGCGCCTCGGCCCGCTCCGACGAGCGGGTCAGCAGAAACGCCGTCTCGACGCCTTCCAGCGCCGCCGCCAGCGAAGCCGCATCGTCGAGATCGCCCCTGACCGGAACAATATGGCCCAACCCGGCCAGCTTCTCCGCCGCCTCGGGCGACCGGACCAGCGCCTTGGCCGCCAGTCCTTGCCGGTCGAGAAGTCCGGCGATTTCAAATCCGACAGTGCCGGTCGCGCCAGTGAGCAGGATCATTTTTCGTCTCCTTGGTGATGCCGTGCCCGGAACCACTCCGGTCCGCATCGACCCGCTCAATATGGCCACTGCCGCCCATGCCATAAATTGACAATCTCATTCACTCAGCTAGTATAAAATATATGAGCACCATTCCGACCGATTGGGAACGCCAGCGCGCCTTTCTCGCCGTCCTGCGCGAGGGGAGCCTCTCCGGCGCCGCCCGGGCGCTCAATCTCGCCCAGCCCACCATTCGCCGGCGCATCGAAGATCTTGAACGCGACCATGGCGTCGCCCTCTTCACCCGCGCCCCCAGCGGCCTCATCCCCACCGCCATCGCGCTCGAACTCGCCGGCCATGTCGAGGCCATGGCCAATGCCGCCGCCGCTTTCACCCGCACCGCCTCCGCCGAAGCCGGCTCCGCCTCCGGCACGGTGCGCATCACCGCCAGCGAAGTCGTCGCCGTTGAAGTGCTGCCGCCGATCCTCGCGCAATT
Source organism: Devosia sp. (assembly GCA_035565135.1). Classification (GTDB taxonomy): domain Bacteria; phylum Pseudomonadota; class Alphaproteobacteria; order Rhizobiales; family Devosiaceae; genus Devosia. The sequence goes on along the minus strand of DATMSY010000056.1, from coordinate 12,773 downwards.
GCGCGACATCCATCCGGGTCTGGTGATCGAACTGGGCCTCAACAATCGCAGCGAGGACCTGCTGGCGCGTGAGGCCGACATCGCCGTGCGCATGACCCGCCCGCTCCAGGAAGCCCTGGTCGCCAAGCGCATCGGCGCCATAAGGCTGGGCCTCCATGCCCGCCGCGATTATCTCGACCGCCACGGCACCCCTACCGGCCTCGCCGATCTCAAGCGCTTTGCCCTGATCGGCTTCGAGACCGACCCCATCGGCATCTCGGCCTATCGCGAAAAAGGCGTCACCCTCGAGCGCGATGATTTCGCCTTTCGCTGCAACAGCGATATCGGCCAATTGGCCGCCATCCGCGCCGGCATGGGCATCGGCATCTGCCACACGGGCCTGGGCAAACGCGACCCCGGCCTCGTCCACGTCCTCCCCACCGCCTTCGCCATCGACCTCGAAACCTGGGTCGTCACCCACGAAGACCTGCGCCACGTCGAACGCATCCGCCTCACCTTCGACGCCCTGGTCCAGGGCCTGCAGGATTATGCAGCGGGCTCCGCCTCTCCCTCGGGGGAGAGGTCGACCCAAAGGGCCGGGGTGAGGGGCCTTCCCAACAGGTCCTAGGACCAGTCGACGTTCAGGTTTTGATGCCAATTAGGGAGCCCCGATCCAGATGCTCAGCATCAGCTGAATGTCGGCTGGTCCTAAGCCTGGTCGCCTTGCTCCGGCTCAAGCAATACCGGCCCCACGCCATGGGCGCCCAGCCGGTCATCGGGATTGCGCAAGGGGCAGTCGCGCGTCGACAGGCACCCGCAGCCGATGCAGCCCGTCATCTGGTCCCGCAGCCGCGTCAGCCGCGCGATGCGCTCGTCGAGTTCGGTGCGCCAGCCGGCGGCAAGGCGGTCCCAGTCCTGCTGCGTCGGCGTGCGGCCATCGGGCAAGGTGGCCAGCGCCGCATGGATTTCCTTGAGCGGCACGCCCGCCCGCTGTGCCACCCGGATAATGGCGATGCGCCGCAATATGCTGCGATCGAACCGGCGATGATTGGCCCCGGTGCGCCAGCCGCTGATCAGCCCCTCGGCCTCGTAGAAATGCACCGTCGATATGGCCACGCCGGCGCGTGCGGCAACCTCCCCGACAGTGAGATCGCGGCGGATTTTCGCCGGCGAAACCTTTGGCAAATTCATGTTGACCTCAACCATACTTGAGGAATTATCAGATCGCGGAACAATTTTGAATGTCCCATGACCGATCCCATTCCAAAACCCGCCCCCACCATGCCGTCATCCTCCGCCCCCCTCCCGCTCAAGCTGACGCTGCTTTCGATAGCCTCCCTGACCATCATGGCCGGCACCATCGTCGCCCCCTCCCTGCCGGCAATCCGCCAGATTTTCAGTGACGCCCCGCAAGCGGAGCTGCTGAGCCGCATGGTGCTCACCCTGCCGGCCATCTTCGTCGCGCTCTTCGCGCCCCTGGCCGGCGTGCTGGCCGATCGCTATGGTCGCAAGCGCCTGCTCATTGCCGCGATCCTGCTCTATGCGCTATCCGGCATGTCGGGCCTCGTCGCCGGCAGTCTCACTGCCGTTCTGGTCGGCCGCGCCGCGCTTGGCCTTGCCATCGGCGCCATCATGACCATCGGCGCCGCATTGGTCGGCGATTATTTCGACGGCGAGGAACGAGCCCGCTATCTCGGCCTGCAACAGGCCTCTACCCAATTCGGCGGCGTGCTGTTCGTCATAGCGGGGGGTCTCCTGGCCGATCTCGACTGGCGCGCACCCTTCGCGGTTTATGGGCTTGCTCTGCTGGTCCTGCCCGCTGCCATGCTCTATCTGGCCGAACCGGCCAAAACCCGGGCCGCGGGCGCCGGGCCTGAGCCGGCGAACTGGAACTGGCCGCTGATCGGAATGATTTGCCTCCTGGCCTTTCTGATCAATGTGCTCTTTTACACCGTCCCCGCCCAGTTCTCCTTCTTCCTGCGCGATCTGGGCCTCGACCGTCCGAGCCTGGCCGGCTGGGGCATCGGCATTCTGAATGCCGTCGCCGCGGCCACGGCACTGGCCTATGGGCGCCTGCGCGGCAGGCTGGGCATTACCGGCATCTTTGCCCTCTGCCCGGCTCTCATGGCACTGGGCTTTTTCGGCCTCTCCGGTTCCAGCGACGTCGCACCCGTCTTCCTGGCCGGCGCGGTCATCGGCCTGGGCCTCGGGCCAGTCATCCCCAATATCATCTCGGCCGCCATCCAGGCCGCGCCACAGGCGGGCCGGGGCCGCGTCACCGGGCTCGTGACCTCATCGATGTTTCTCGGCCATTTTATATCGCCGATCGCCAGCCAGCCGGTCATCGAGCGCGCGGGCTATTCCGGGCTCTACCTCGTCGTCGCCGTCCTGCTCGGCGGCATAGCCCTATGCAGCCTCGCCGCCGCCCTGACCCAGGCACGAAAAAGGCCCCAGGAAGTCTAAGGCCAATCGACGTTCAGCTTTCGGATAGGTGAAGAGCCCCGATCCGCCTCCCTCCCCCTTGAGGGGAGGGATTGAGGGTGGGGGTGTCGTGCTATCCGCCGACATAGAGTTCGTGGAGACCGCGGCCCCCCTCCCTTCCCTCCCCACAAGGGGGAGGGTGACATCGAGTATTTGGCACTGTCCTGCCACAACCACCGGGTTCACCCTCCCCTTGATGGGGAGGGAAGGGAGGGGTGACGAGAGCCCCGATATATCAGTTGCCCCCATTCGACGGGGTTCCTATTCCTCGCCTCAAGGCCCCTACCCCTTCACCCCCGCCGACAACATGATCGCCTGCGTCACCCGCCGCTGGAAAATCAGATACACAATCGCCACCGGCAGCCCCGCCGCCACGGCCGAGGCCATCAGCTTGCCATAGACAATGCCATAGGCATCCTTGACCTGCGTGATCCCCACCGGCACCGTCATCGTCGCCTCCCCCGTCGCCGCCAGGAACGGCCACAGGAACGCATTCCACGCCCCAATAAAGGTGATGATGGCGAGCGCCGCCGTCACCCCCCAATTCATCGGCAGATAGATGCGGAACAGGATCTTGAAATGCCCCGCGCTATCCATCTGCGCAGCCTCGCGGAACTCCTTGGGCACCGAGTCGAAGAACTGCTTGTAGACGATGATCACCACCGGCACGATCAGCTGCGGCAGGATGATGCCCGCCCAGGTATTGAGCAGCTTGAACTGCGCCATCAGCACGAAATGGTTCACGATCAGCGCCTGCATCGGCACCATGAAACAGGCCAGGATCAGCACATAGATCACCCGCCGCCCGGGGAAATCGAGCTGGCTCAGCGCATAGGCGCAGCCCGCCGAACTCACGATCACCAAAGCCGTGATGATGAGCGAGGTCACCATGGAATTCACATACCAGATAGCGATATTGGTGTTGTTCCAGATATGGATATAGCTGTCGAAGCTGAACCGGCTGGGCCACAAGCTATTGCTGCCCGAAATCACCTCGCTATCCGGCTTCACCGAGGTAATGATCGCCCAATAGATCGGAAAAAACGCCGCCAAAGCCGCCGCGAAGGTGATGATGGTGAGCACCAGCCCGCCAATATCGATGGCGCGGTCCCGCCTGCCGCGCTCGGTGGCTTCAGCCACCCGGGGAAGAGCCTCGGCGCTCATTTCTGGCCTCGCGCGCGCAGCAATTGATATTGGAGGACTGACAGGATGATGATCATCCCGAACAGCAGCATGGCCGCGGTCGCCGCCTCCCCGCCTCTATTCTGCTGGAAGGCCAGCTTATAGACATATTGCACCAGAACGATCGTCGCATCCTGCCGCCCGCCGATCGAGAACAGGTAGACCTGGTCGAAAATCTTGAGCTGCGCGATCAGCTGGATCGTCAGCACCAGCGCCGTCACCGGCCAGATCAGCGGCCAGGTAATGCGGGTAAATTGCCGCCAGCGCCCCGCGCTATCGAGCGAGGCCGCCTCGTAAATCTCGGGCGAAATATTGCGCAGCCCGGCAATGAACAGCAGCACATTGAACCCCAGCGTCCACCAGATGGTGACGAAGGCCACGGTGGGCATGAACAGCGGAATGGTCCGCGTCAGCGAAATCGGTTTGCCGCCATTGAACAGCGCAACCACGCTCTGCACGAGCCCATATTGCACGTCGATGATCCAGTTCCAGGTGAGGAACACCACCGAAACCGGCAAGATATAGGGCAGGAAGAAACAGGCCAGCACAAAGCCCTGCTGCCACCCCTTGAGCCGGTTGACCGCCAGCGCGATGGCGAGACTCACCAGCGTATTGGGGATCACCGTCAACAGCACGAAATAGGCGGTATTCCAGAATGCCGAATGAAACAGCTTGTGGCTGAGGATTTTGACATAATTGTCCCATCCCACCCATTCCCCCGGCCCGATCAGCGGCGCCTTGGTAAAGCTCAGCAGCGCCATCTGGATGGTGGGCCACACGAACAGCACGCCATAGATCACCACGAACGGCCCAACCAATATCAGCGCGGTCAGATATTCGCTGCGTTTGTCCCTGAGCATATGACTTGCCTCCTTGAGAGCCCCGATCCAATCCCCTCCCCCTTGAGGGGAGGGTTAGGGTGGGGGTGTCGTGCTCTCCACGAACTCTATGCTGGTGGATAGTCCGACACCCCAACCTTGATCCCTCCCCTCAAGGGGGAGGGAGACGATGAAGCCGTGGCGCCTCAGCCAGCGCCTCCCTCCCCTTGATGGGGAGGGAATGAGGGGGGGTGAGGAGAGCCACGATGCGGCGGTCTTCACCCCAACCCACCTAAAGCTGCCCGTTCAAATCATCCCGCATCTGCGCGGCGGCATCAGCCGGCTCAATCTCCCCGGTCGTGGCCGGATTGATGAAATTGCTCCAGGCATCGCCCAGCGGCGCCGCCGGACCCGCCAGGATGGTCCGCGGATCGAACACGGCCGTATCAGCGAACCCTGCATAATCAGACTGCGGCTTCAGCGCCTGGAATTCAGCGCTCTCACGCACCGCGTTGAAGGCCGGAATATGGCCCGCGCCGGCCCAGTCCAGCGAGTGCTGGTCCATCCAGGCGATGACCTTCATCACCGCTTCCCGCTTGGCCGGATCGGCTTCCTTGCCGGCATTGGCCGGAATGACGAAGGCATGCGAGTCAGACCAGGCGGCCTTGTTCTCAAACAGCGTCGGCAATTCCACCGCACCCCATTCAAAGAGTTCCCCCTTGGCATGCAGATCGACAAAGGTCGGCACTTCCCAATTGCCCATGATGAAGAAGGGCGACTGGCCCGAGGTGAAGAGCGCCAGCGCCGCCGGGCTTTCCACCTGCACCGGGGTATAGCCGCTATCGACCCAGCCCTTCACCACCTCGATGGCATTGGTCAGCTTGGTGACATCCTCATCGGTCGGAAAGAACCCGCCCGCCTCGGCATCGAACATGGTGCCGCCCTGCTGGCCGAAGAGGCTATAGATCGTGCGGTAGCGGTCGCCTGTCGGGGTCGAAATGCCGTATTTTCCGTCCTTGGTGAATTGGGCGAGAATGGCATTGAAATTGTCGAGCCCATCCAGACCCTTGGGCAATCCGTCCTCGCCGATCAGTCCGGCTTCGGCCAGCATATCCTTGTTGTAATAGAGGATGAGCCCGTGCTGGTCGAAGGGCACGGCATAGCGGGTGCCGTCGACCTTGCCGGCCTCAGCAGCCGCCGCGGTGAAATCGGCATCGGAAATGCCGGCGCCCGCCAGGTCCTCGTCGGTGATTTCGCTCAGCGTGCCGCTATCGACCGCCAGCGGAATCCGGCTGAGGTGATAGGTCGCAATATCGGGCCCCTCCCCGATCGCCGCCGAGGTCTGCAGCTTGGTATAGAAGGGCGTGCCCCATTCCAGCGTCGTCCCCTGGATCTGGATTTCCCCTTCATGCTCTTTATTGAAGCCGTCGATCAGCGCCTTCATGCGCACGCCGTCGCCGCCGGCCAGAAAGTCCCACCAGACCACATTCTGCTGCGCATGCGCCCCAGCCGCCAGGGCCATGAAAGCGCTCGAAACCAGCGCCAGCCGTTTCAATGATTTCAGCATAAGTCACTCCTCCCATTGCATGCTCAATTTCTGCTCTTGGTCGGCCGCCCGGCGCATTGAGCACCTCGCTCGGGCTGCCGTTATGCGAAATCAATCGGCGTGATAGGCCTGCCCCGACGCATCAAAAATATGCGTCGCCGCCCCATCCGCCCGCAGCGCTACGCTCATGCCCGGCTCCAGCGTGCTCTTGCCCACATCCTCGGCCACCACCAGCGCGCCATCGCCCAGCCGCACATGCACCAGCGTGCGATCGCCCAGCCGCTCGACAATGTCGATTTTGCCCGTAAGGCTTCCGCTGCCATCGCTCACCACGCGCAGGGCATCGGGCCGCACGCCCAGCGTCAGCCCCTCTGCCCCCGGCAGTCCCGCCATGGCAATATCGGTCTCGATCACCGAGCCGCCCGCCGTCACGCTGGCCTTGCCACCCCGCTCGGCAATGGCGCTCACCGGCAGAAAATTCATCGCGGGCGAGCCCACGAAAGCCGCCACGAAACGCGATGCCGGCCGCGAATAGACCTCCATCGGCGTACCGATCTGCTCGATCCGCCGATTGTTCATCACCACGATCCGGCTCGCCAGCGTCATCGCCTCGGTCTGGTCATGGGTGACGAAAATCATCGTCGCCTTGATCCGGTTATGCAGCTGCGCCAGCTCCACCCGCGTCCGCACCCGCAATCCCGCATCGAGGTTGCTCAGCGGCTCATCGAGCAGAAACGCCTCGGGCTCGCGCACAATGGCCCGCCCGATCGCCACGCGCTGCCGCTGCCCGCCCGAAAGCTGCGCCGGCCGCCGGTCGAGCAGCGGCACGATCTCCAGCATCCGCGCCGCATCATCCACCCGCCGGGCAATTTCGGCCTTGTCGGTGCCGATATTCTGCAGCCCGAAGCTCATATTGGCCCGCACTGTCATATGCGGATAAAGCGCGTAATTCTGGAACACCATGGCCACGCCCCGCTGATTGGGCGGCAATTGGTCGACCCGGCGGTCCCCGATATGGATTTCCCCGGCATTGACCGCCTCGAGCCCGGCAATCATCCGCAACAGCGTCGATTTCCCACAGCCCGACGGCCCCAGAAACACGATGAACTCGCCCGATTTGATGTGCATGGACACCTTCTCGAGCACACTCACCGCCCCATAGGACTTGCTGACCTCGTTCAGCACGATATCGGCCATTCTGTTCCTCCTCTTGGCCTCGGCGGCGGCATTTTCGCCGTCTCACCTCAGCCAATTGTGCCGATCCCTCGGCTCTTTCGTTCCCCTCCCCCTTGAGGGGAGGGGTTAGGGGGGGGGGTGTCGCGCTATCCGCAAGCTCATCGCTTGTTGAACCTCCGACACCCCCACCCCGGCCCTCCCCTCAAGGGGGAGGGAGAAGGCAGCTCACCCAAAAGCCCCTTGATCCACCTGCAATTCCCTGGCCGTCTGCACCACGGCATCAAACAATGCCGCCGCCACAGGGTCAGCGCCCGGCGCCTCCCGCGTCAGCCGGAACGTGGTGGCCACCACCCCGCCGCGACCCACGCGCTTTTCGCCAATAATGGCCGCCGGCTTATGCACCCAGCCCACCACCATCCCGGCATGCACGTTCGAGCCATATTCCCACGGCCGGAACCCGGTCAGCAGGTGATGCGGCACCACATCGGAAAAGCTCAGATCAAGGATCGGACCACCCGGAATATCGGCAAACGGCCCATCCCGCCTGATCCAGGAAAAGCCCGCAATCCAGTCACCACGCCAGATCGTGCCATCCCGCTCGACAAGGCTGATCCCCGGCAAATGCTGATCGAGACTCGGCCGGAACTTGCGCCCATCGGCCACGATGCTGCGATGCGGCAGCTCGCCATCCGGCATATCGGTACGCAGATTATTATTGGTCTTGACCGAACCATCCGCCAGGATCGCATAACGCGCCCCCGCCTTGATGGCCTCCACATCATCACCATCCACCGCATGGACGAGCACAATATCGGCCTCGGCAGCCGGCACCACGCGATAGCCCAGCCCCCTGGCATAGTCCGCCAGTTTGCGATCGGCCGCCGCAATGCTGGGCAGTCCGGAAGTGTCACGCGCCGCATAAAGCGCGATATCGCAGCTATTGCGCGCCAGCACCTGCCCGCCCGCTTCCAGCACGAAATCGATCCGCGCCATCTGGTTGGCCGAAGCCGCCGGCATGGTCAGCTCGGCATCCAGCGACACGGTCGAAACCGTCCCCGCCGCCGCCACCGCGGCCTCGCCGCTCACCGCCCCGCTCCAGCGCAGCACGGCGCCTTGCGGAATGGACAGCCCGCCCGTTGCGACCTTGATGGCAAAGCTCAACGGCTCCCCGGCATAAGCCGAGTAACGCGCCGGCCGCGGCACGATGACGATATCCGTATTGATCGTGGCGAACACATCATGGAACACGCGCGGATTGCGCTCGATATCGAGCAGGCCATTGGCCTCCCAATGCACATCGGTGAATTCGGTGATCACATAGCCCATGATCGAAGCATGCTCGCGCATGGTCTCGATCTCGTAGCGCAGGTTCATGAACTGGTACCACTGCACCGCCTCGATGAACCCATCGAACGAGCCAAAGGTCCGGTCGAGATCGAGCGCCCCAAAGCGCTCCTCGATGCCATGCGGCAGCGCCACCCCATCGCCCCACATGGCGCCGGTCTCGAACCAGTCCGGCTCGCTTCCATCCTCGCGGCGCAGCTTTTTGGGATCAGGCAGCCCCCAGACGCCGAACTCGGAAACGATGAGCGGTTCATCGCCCCTTCGTTCGGCGTCGCCCAGGGAGGAGAATGTCCAATCGGCCCCGGCGGCGAATTGGGTGGTGATATCGTCCCATTCCTGCCGCCGCTCGGGCACCGAGCGGTAATAGTGGTAGTCGTTGATATCGGTCTTGACGTGGAAATTGGGGAAGCAGGCCGAATTGTCGACCACCAGCCGCGTCGTATCCTTGGCCTTCAGCCAGTCGTAAGTGTTCTTGACCCATTGGCGATGCTCGGCATTTTCGAGCATGCGCGTACCCCAATCCTCATTGATAATCGTCCAGGCGATGATCGAGGGATGGTTGCGGTCGCGTTTGAGAATGCCCTCCATGGTGGCGCGCATCCGCGCCGCCGCCTTGGCGGTGAAATTGGCGACATTGGGAATTTCGGTCCAGATCAACAGCCCGAAGCGGTCCGCCACGTCATAATAGCGCGGGTCCGGCACCTTGATGTGGCACCGCAGCAGATTGAGGCCGAGATGCTTGGCCTTCTTCGCCTGGTCTTCCAGAAATTCCAGCGAGGGCGGCGTATAGATACCGTCGGGATAATAATCCTGATCCAGCGCCCCGCGCATATAAAGCGGCTCGCCATTGAGCAACAGCTTGCCATCCCGCGCCTCGATGCTGCGGAAGCCAAAACTCTGCGTCACCGCATCGGCATCGCCCAATTCGACCGTCAGCGCATAAAGATTGGGGCTATCGGGCGACCACAGCTTGGGATTGGCCACCGACAGCCTGGCCGTAACGGCCTCGCCCGCCGTCACCTCGGTCTCGGCGACCAGATTGCCCTCTGCATCCTCGACGCCGATCCGCGCCGCAAGCCCGGCAGAACCCGCCGTAAAGCCGAGATCAACCGAGATCGCCCCATCAATGCCCGCACTAATCGCCACGCTCTGCACATGCCGTGCGTCCCGCGCCTCCAGCGACACCGACTGCCACAGCCCGCCGATCCGGCCATACCAGCTGATCTTGCCATGCGGCACTTCGCCAAAGGGATAATCGGGATAGGCCCGCTGATCGGCCGAAGGCATGGTCACCCGCACTTCGATCTCGTTCTGCGCCTTCAGCAGCTTGCCCGGCAGCACGATTTCAAACGGCAGAAACGCCCCTTCATGGCTGCCGACCTCGGTGCCATTGAGCAGCACTTCGCAGAAATAGCTCACCGCCCCAAATTTGAGCGCCAGCTCCCCCGCACCCCAGCCATCGGGCAGCGTAAAACTGCGCTTATAGACCGCGCGACCGCTGGTATCGACCAGGTCCGAGAACTCGGCCTGCCAGGGCGAAGGCACATGCGCTTCGCGCCATGGCCCATCCTCGTGCCGGAACTGCCAGACCCCATCCAGCGACAGGCTGCGGCGTACAGCCTTTTGCGTTTCCTCGGCCCTGGCTTGAGCGCGATCCATCCTCATCCCTCGAAGTATTAGTTATATTATTATCACCTTATGATTGATCCGCCATGCTGGCAAGGGGGGACGATTTGCGTGTGTCAAGGCTAACAGTCTGTTAGCCTATCGGGCTAAAAGGCTAACCGGATAAGGGGGCAGGTGAACGTGGAAAAACGCGCGACAATGGTTGAGGTGGGCGAGCTTGCCGGCGTCTCGCAGGCCACCGTTTCCCTGGTGCTCAACGGCGTTCCCAATGCCCGCGTCTCGCGCGCCACCCGCCGCCGCGTGCTCGACGCCGCCGAAACCCTGGGCTATCGCCGCGGCAAGACCCACCCGGTGCCCGAAGGCCGCCAGCGCGTCATCGGCCTCATCATCGACGAGGTCTCGACCACCCCCTTCGCCGCCCCCTTCATCGAGGGCGCCCGCGACGAAGCGGCCCTGCAAGGGGTCACCGTCGCCACCTTCTGCACCCGCTCCGATCCCCAGCTCGAACAGGCCGCCATCGACCTGCTGGTCGCCCAGAAAACCATCGGCATCATCTATGCCTCGCTGATCACCCGCCAGGTCAGCGTGCCCGATAGCTATGCCGAATTGCCTATCATCCTGCTCAATTGCTACGAGCGCAAATTGCGCTACCCTTCGGTCGTTCCTGGCGACATCGTGGGCGGCTTCACCGCCACCGAAGCCCTGCTCCGGGCCGGCCACCGCCGCATTGCCCATTTCGCCGGGGAAACCTTCCTCGAAGCCTCCGTTGACCGCGAAAAGGGTTTTCGCCAGGCCATGGACAAATGGGGCGTGTCCCCCGAGGACCAGCTCGTCACCCTGGGCGGCTGGACCATCCGCGCCGGCCGCGAACGCGCGCTGGAGCTACTGTCCCAGCCCAATCCACCCACCGCCATTTTCTGCTTCAACGACCGCATGGCCATCGGCTGCTACGAAGCCGCCCGCGCCCTGGGCATGCGCGTGCCGCAGGACATTTCCATCGTCGGCTTCGACGACGAAGATCTCTCCGCCTATCTCGACCCGCGCCTCTCCACCATGGTCCTCCCCCACGACGAAATGGCCCGCTGGGCCGTCGGCCAGCTCCTCGATAGCTACCAATCCGCCGACCAGGACGAGCGCCTGCAAAAGATCAAGATCGAATGCGAATTTATTGAACGGGAATCCATCGCCCCGCCAAGGGGTTAGGCGCAGAAAACCTCACCAACCACCATGTCATTCCCGCGAAAGCGGGAACCTCCGTTTGCTTCAACCACCACCAACCACAACGCCATCAGTCGGGATCACCCTCCCCCTTGTGGGGAGGGAAGCGAGATAGGACTTAGCTTCAGCTAAGTCCGTGATCGAACAGGGTAGGGGTATGCCTCCGCATACTCAAACCATCGCGGCTCCCACCACCCCTCCCCTGCTTTTTCGCCTGCAGCGAAAAAGCTGACCTCCCCATCAAGGGGAGGGTGAACCCGGTGGATGGGGTAAGCTTGTGCCAGAACGCGATGCCGGGTCGTTGTCGTTGGAGGAGCCGACCCACGATGTCATTCCCGCGAAAGCGGGAACCTCTGTTTGCTTCCGCAGCATGCAGCCGCAACCACGGTGCGGCACCCTCCCCCTCGCGGGGAGGGTTGGGGAGGGGGGCGGCTGGCCCGGTGCATCGGGGCTCACGCACCCCCTCCCAACCTCCCCCGTCAAGGGGGAGGTGCCGGGCCGGTGGCTCACAAAGTCAGAAGCCCCTACCCCCGCGGCCCTGCCACCGAATCCCGCTCCACCAACGGACATTCCAGCTTCGTCAGCGGAAACCGCCCCACCGCCCCCGCCAGCTCATCCATCTGCTCGACAATCCACTGCCCCATCGCCCGATGCGGCAGGATCGACGTCGTCAACCTTGGATGCAGATGCCGCGAGATTTCCTCGTCGTCATAGCCGATCACCGACATATCCCGCGGAATATCGAGCCCGGCCTCCTTCAGCGCCTCGTAGCACCCGATCGCCGTACGGTCATTCTGGCAGAAAATCGCCGTCGGCGGCTCCGCCAAAGCCAATAGCCGGCGCGTCGCCTCATAGCCCGCGCTGGCCGACCAATCGCCCTCGACCACCAGTGCGTCATCGAACGGAATATCGGCCGTGGCCAGCGCCCGGCGATACCCCTTGAGCCGGTCCTGCGCCGCCTCCATCCAGATTTCCCCGGTAATGGTGGCGATCCGCCGATGTCCATGCTCGATCAGATGCCGCGTGCTGCGCTGTCCGCCGGCAATTTCGCTCGGTACCACGGCGGGATGGGACTGCCCCTCGGTATAGCAATTGAGCAAAAACACCGGGATATCGAGCTCCAGCAGGCGGGGACTGAGTTCGACTTCGCGGGTGAAGATCGTCATATAGACCAGCGCCGAAACGCCCTGCTCCACAAAGGCCTCGACCAGCCCCGCCTCGGTCTCGGCATCGTTGAAGCTCTGCGCCACCAGCACCAGGTCGCCCTTGGCGCGCGAGGCCGTGCTGACCCCCTCGATCGCCACCACCGCCTCGGGGCTCGTCGCCAATTGGTCGGCGATGAACCCGATCCGCCGCTCGCCCCCGGCCGCCCGCGCCGGCACATGCCGGCCATTGAGCGCATT
>DATMSY010000055.1:0-6750 GCA_035565135.1 Devosia sp. | reverse complement strand
GCGCCAGCGTCTCACGGTGTCATTCCCGCGAAAGCGGGAACCTCCGTTTTTCTCTTGCATCGCCAACAGAGGTTCCCGCTTTCGCGGGAATGACATTGTGGGTGGGACGAGGTCTACTAGCGGCCCCTCAATAATCCTTCTCGTAAAACACGCCGACGCTGGTATTGCCATCCTGCCCGGCGGCGCCGGTGACCTTGAGGTCGTTGGTCACGTCGAGGTTGATGGTCACCTTGTTCTGGCCGCCCGCGCCTGCCTGGACGCCGAGATAGACATTGTCCTGGATATAGGTGCCGGCCTGGACGGCGACATTGCCGTCATCGTCGGTGACGATGTCGAGATCGTCGAGCCCCGCCGCGCCGCGCAGGCTATCGACCAGGTCATTGCCTCCACCGCCCATCAGTGAGGCGGCTGCGGCGGCGAGCTTGGCCAGTTGCAGGGGCGAGAGTTCGCTCATGGAGCGGTTGAAGATCAGCCGGCTCAACACCTCGTCCTGCGGCAGCATGGGGGTGGAGGTGAAGCTGACCGAAATGTCGGAGGCGCGGCCGGAAACGGTGACATAGACGGTGATGCCTTCGCCCTCGGTTTCGGCGACGAAATTGAGGAAGGGGTCCATGTCACCCACCAGGGTCACTTCCCCGCTCTGGAAGGTGACGCGCTGGCCCAGAATGGCGAGGCGTCCGCGATTGAGCGAAAAGGCGCCGACCGGCTGAATATCGGTGATCGGGCCAGTGAGGCGCACCGAGCCGCCCACTTCGGCATCGAGCCCGCGGCCGCGGATGAAGATCTGGTTGGGCGCGTTGACATTGATGTCGAGCACGACGCCGCTGGGGCGCGTTTGGGGAATGGGCCTTCCACGTTCATCGACCTTGGCGCGGGCCAGGGTCTGTTCGACCGCGGGCGGGGTGCGCACATGCTGCACGTCGATCAGCTCGGCGCCGCCGCCAAAGCTGTCGGGCACGGTGATATTGGCTTCTTCCACGAAGACATCGCCCGACAGGAGCGGGGAGCCGGTCAGATTACCGGTCAGCGCCAATTGGCCCGAGGCGGTGGCGACGAAGAGATTGCCATCGGCGTAGCGGGCCGAATTGAGCGCGATGCGCAGATCGGCGGGGAAATTGGCGCTGAGGCCCACTGAACCCGAGGCCGAAACCGAGCCGCCGGTCGAGAGATTGGCCGAGAAATTGTTGATCACGGCGCGCTCGCCCGACAGGGTCGCGGTGCCGGTAATGGCTTGCAGCCGCGCATTGAGTTCGGGATCGACATAGCCGCCATTGCTGATCGAGGCGGTGCCGCCGAATTGCGGCGCGGAAATGGAACCGGTGACACGGGCATCGAGATTTGCCGTGCCGCTGAGTTGGCCGCCGCGGTCGGCGACGAAGCGATTGGCGAGCGCCAGGGGCGCCGAACCATTGACCGTGACATTGAGGCCATTGCCGGCGAGCGGCACAGTGCCCGAACCGGTCATGGTCAGCCCGCCCGAGCCATTGGCGCTGAGCGCGGCCAGGGTCACGACGTTTTTGGCGAAGCTGCCATTGGTGGTGAAGCTGAGCGGGGCAATGCCGAATTCACTGATGGCGGCAGCATTGATGCCCTGGCCCTGTGCCTGGAAATTGACGCGCGGATCGCTGCCCGTGCCGCCAATGGTGGCGCGGCCATTGACCGTGCCGGCCAGGCCCAGATTTGGCACCACGGCATTGGCGATGGAGAGCGGCAGGGCGTTGATATCGACCGTAAGGTCAAGCGCTTCGCCCGCCGTACCATTGGCGGTGATGCTGCCCGAGCCGACATTGAAGCGCACCGCATTGAGCGCCACGGTCGAGCCGCTGACGGCCAGAACGGTGGGTTGGGCCAAAGCGGCGGCGAGCTGACCCTGGCGCAGCTGGGCGCGGTCCAGCGCCAGCCGGTAGCCCTCTTCGATCGGGGTGAGCGAGCCGGCCACGTCGATATTGGTGCCGGTGGCGAGGGCGGCCTGGGCGTCGAAGGCCGTGGTGTCGCCAGTCTGGTTGGCCCTAGCGGTCAGGGTGTTGATGGTGACGCCGGCGGCGGCGACATTGCTGGCATTGGCCGCGCCATCGATGACTGGAACGCCGAAGAGATCGGCCACAGTCGCATTGAGGTCGGCGGCGCCCACTCTGATGTCGTTGACGGCGAGATTGCTGACATCGCCGCGAATGGTGGCGCCCTGCTTGCCCTCGGCCTGGGAGAGCTGGATATCGGCATTGACCGCGCCCTTGGCGTCGAGCAGGGCCAGGGCCGCGGCGACCGAAACGTCAGGTGCGACCATGCTGAGCGCGCCATCGAGGAGGCTGGTTTCGGCATTGCGGGTAACCCCGCCAGTGATGCGTGTGCCCGCCGCCTGGAAATCGAGATTGGTGAGGGATTGTTCGGTCGGGGTGACGGCGACGTCGCCGGCCAGGCTGGTGCGGAAACCGTCGAGTTCAGCGGCGCCGGTAATCTGGCCGTCGAGCCGGTCGACATTGTAGCGGCCGGCAAAGCCGATCTGGGCGTCACGCAGGTTGCGATCGCTCAGCTTGCCGTTGGCCACGGTCGCATCGAGATTGAGGTCGATGACGTTTTCCTGGCCCTTGGCGGTGCCCACCACCTTGAGCGGGCCGCTGGCGGCGTCGGAGAGCAGGGCCAGGTCGCTCAGGTCGAGATTGAAGGTGAAATCGGCCAGGGCATTGGAATAGGTGCCGTCGGCCAGCATCTGCACCTGATTGTTGGCGATGCGGAAGTTTTCGGCCATGAGCCCGGCCTCGGTGCGGGCAACGCGACCGGAAAGGGATACCGTGCCAGCGAGCAGGCCATCGGCGATCTCGTCATCAATGGCGAGGTTGGTGCCCGAGCCATCCAGCGTCAGATCGAAGCCGCCGGTCAGCGGGGTGAGCGTGCCGGTCGCCTTCAAGTCCAGCGCGCCATCAAGCTCGCGTCCGGCGAGGCCCGAGAAGGGCGAGATGCTGGAGGTTTGCAGGCCAATGTCGCCATTGAAATCGAGGCCATCGAGTTGGCCCTGCAGCGCCGCGGTCAGGGCTTTGCCGACGACGCGGAATTCGGCCAGATTCACCGGCTGCCCGGCATTCCAGAGCCCGGCAATGCCCAGGCCAATGCTGTCACCAAGGGCCGCCTCGACCTCTTCGCTCGCATCGATGCCCGAAAGCGTGCCGTCGCCGTTGAAAGTCAGGCGCCGTGTGGCGGGGTCGGAGAGATTGGCCGCGACGCCGCCCAGGCCCAGCGTCAGGTTCTGCGCGGCAAAGCCGGTGGTCTGGAAACCACCAATAGCGAGATTGGAGGTCCAGTCTTCCGAATTGTTGGCGCCGAAGTCGATATTGAACTGGGCCGATTGCACGCGGGTAGCGCTGCCGGGCACGGGCAGAGTTACGGGCCCGCCGGCGGGGTCGGCAATGGTTGCGTTGAGCACGAGCTGGCGCAGGAAATTGTCCGGCGTGGTTTCGGCGGAGGCTTCGAGCGCCAATTGGCCGCCGGTGAGCTTGAGGCCGGAAATCGACAGCCCGCCGGCCGAGCGTACCAGCGCATTGGCGGTGAGCGCGGTTTCTGCGCCGAAGAAGGGCCGATAGGGCTCGGCCATCAGCGTCGAGAGCGGGCCACCCAGATCGGCGGCGATGGCAAAGCCCTCGGGCTGCTGGGTGATGGTGGCGACGCCCGAGAGCGCGGTCTGCTGGTTGGCCTGCAGCACCAGTTCGGTGCGCAGATCGGCCACCGGACCGCTGCCCTTGATGGAGAGATTGACCGCCGGGCGGTTCTCGATATTGAGCAGGTTGGCGATGACGCCATCGGCTGGCTCCACCAGCGCCAGGCCCAGATCGATGGTGTTCTCGGCCTTCTTGTAGTCGACATCGAGATCGAGCGTGCCGCCCGGGCCGTCGAGGCGGACGATATCGAGATTGGTCGCCAGATTGCCGCCCTCGAGCGTGAAGGCGCCATTGAGCGAGATTTCGGACCCCAGGCCGAACACGCCCTCGCCAAAGGTGACCTTGGGCACGGCCAATTCCTGCAGGATTACCGCGACCGGGAATTCGGGGATTTGCAGGGTGCCGGCTTCAGCCGGGGGCAGGTCGGCGCCTTCGGTGGGCACGGCATTGCGCAGATATTCGATGGAATCGGCCTTGAGCGACTGCACTTCGAGCCGCCCGAGGAACAAAGCCGCCTGGCTCCAGGTGAGCGTGGCATTGTTAACGCGCAGCCACACGCCCTGGGCGTCGGAAATGGTGATCTCGCGCACCGAGACATTGGAGCCCAATATGCCATCGATATTGGAGAGGCGGATCTGGCGCTCTGGGGTGGAGAGGCGATCCTGCACGAAGCTGGTCAGCCAGTCCTTTTGCTCCTCATTGTCCATGGAGAGCACGTCTTGCGCGACGATGACTGCGGGCACGCCCAGGCCAAGTCCGACGAGGACCAGTCCGGTGGCGAGCAGGCGCCGGTGACGGATGCTGAGCCGGGCCATCAGAAGGACTGCCCTATGCCGACATAGATGGCGTAATCGGGATCGCCATCGCGCTTGTTGAGCGGCACGGCAACGTCGAGCCGCAGGGGGCCGAGGCCGGTATAATAGCGCACGCCGACACCGGCGCCCAGGCGCAGGTCCTCGATGTCGGGGAAGGTATCGGCCGCGACATAGCCGCCATCGAGGAACCCGACCACGCCGATATCGCTGGTGACCTTGGCGCGCGCTTCGAGCGAGCCTTCGAGCAGGTAGCGCCCGCCCGTGACATTGCCCAGCCCGTCATCGACGCCGATGGATTTAAAGGCATAGCCGCGCACCGAACCGCCGCCGCCGGCAAAGAACAGTTTGTCGGGCGGGATTTCGCTGAGATCGGGGCCGACCAGCGCCCCAGCCTTGAAACGGCCGGCCAGCACGAAGGGGTCTTCCTCGCCAAAGCCGAAATAGGTGCGGCCTTCCACCACGATCTGGGCGGCGGCGTTCTGGCGATCGAATTCGTAGAAGGGCTCGACATCGGCCTTGAGATACCAGCCGCTGGTGGGATCGACCTTGTTGTCGCGGAAATCGAGCGTGGCCCCGGCATAGATGCCAGCGGTCATGAAATCGCGCGTGCCGAACACATCATCCTCGAACTGGCTGCGCTCGAACACGGCGCCGCCCTCGAAGGTGATCTGGTCGGAGAAGAAATGGGTCAGCCCCAGCTTGGCATTGGCCGAGGTCTCCATGTACGTCGGGTAGATAGTGCGCTCGGCCGAAATGGCGGCAACCAGGTCCGTATCGGGCGTCAAAAAGCCCGGCTTGGTGAAGGTGCCGCCGAACATATAGTCGAATTGCTCGGTATCGAGCGGCCAGGCAATGCTGGCAACGCGCGCATCGAGCCGCAGCCGCTCAGCCTGGCCGAAGAGATTGCGCCAGAGATGGAAGCCTTCGACGCCCAGCCCATCAATGGTGGAATAGGTGGCGCCCACGCCAAAGCGGCGGCCGGCCGATTCCTGGACGATCAGATTATAGGGCAGCAATCCATCGGGGCTGATGGATTGGGCCGCTTCGAGCCGCGCCGCCTGGAAGACTTCGAGCCGGTCGAGGCGTTTTTGCGCCAGCGCCAGTTCGTCGGGATCATATTCCTCGCCCACGGTCAGGCCCGTCTGGCGGCGCACGAATTCGGGGTCCATCCGCTCGGTGCCGGATACCGTGACCTCCCCAAAGGCTGCCTTCATGCCCGGATTGACCGTGATGGTGACATCGACGGAACTGCTGGCATGGTCGGCCACCACATCGCGGGTGACGACCACGGCCTTGGCATAGCCCTGCTGCCGCCAGGCTTCGAGCGCCAGCTGTTCGGCGCGGAGGATGACGCTGGATTTGGCGATTTCGCCCGTGCCGAAGCCGCGCGAAGAGGGCATATCGACATGGTCATAGGGGTCCGATGTCGGGGGCGCCTGATTGACGATATTGACGCTATTGAAGCGGAACAGCGGGCCGGGCGTCACTAGGATCGCAACATCGACCGGCTTGGGCAATTTGGTATCAGGAGCCAGATTGGCCGCTTCGGCTCCGCCGACGCGAATGCTGACCGTGCCGCCATAATAGCCCTCATTATAGAGGGCGGCGATGATGCGCTTGTAATCGCCCCGCGCCTTGGCCAGCAGGCCGGCCGCGCCGGAGGCGGGCTCGCTCTCGTCGGCCAGGAGCGCAGAGGCGTTGCGCACCGCATTTTCCGGTGCGCCGGTCTCGGTGACCGAGAGATTGACCTTATAGGGCTGGGGATCGGCGATGACCGATTCAGCGTCGGCATCGTCCTGGCTTTCGAATAGTTTGATGCCGAAAATTTCGAATGCAGAAACAGGCGTCGCCGCAAGGCCCAGGCCGGTCGCAGCAAGCAAAATGGCGCTAAAACTCGTTACCAGACGCGCGATATGCAGTGGACCAATTCCCGTCCGTTTACGCTTCTACCCAGGAAGGACAGAAGCCGATATTGCCCTCAGGGACCGAAAGATTCAGTTAAACCAATCCGGTCCCGACCCTCTGACGCTGCACGCGCCCAACAGGCGGTCATTCCGTGGCCAGTTTAGGGCCGCTTGAAGGCAAGAGACAAGGTTTAGGAAAAATTGTTCTCAATTCCGCGAGGAAGCGTGGCCGATGGGCAACGGGTGGGGAAGCGCCTATGCCGGGGTTCTCGCAGTGGCGCAGTCAGCGGTTTAGGAGCATGGCTCAGCCCCCGATACCGCCGCAATCCCCGCTCTCCCTCGGGCTCGACCCGAGGGCCTCTCGGGGATTACCCTTGCGGC
>DATMSY010000054.1:0-33638 GCA_035565135.1 Devosia sp. | reverse complement strand
CTGGCTGAACCGGCTCGCCCGCCGATCGCGAACCCGGCTGCGCCCGCGCCGGTTGCTACCGATCCGGTGCAGGTCGCCTCGCTCCCGCCCGACAAGATCGCCCCGGTGCCGATGCCGCTCTCCATGCGGCCCAAGCCGGTTGCTGTTCGCGCGCCGTCGCCATCCGAACAGGTGGTGATCCCCCCATCGGTGCAAGTTCCGCAGCCCCCGGTCGCGGTCACGGCAGATGATCTGCAGGATTGGGAAAGCGGCCCGCTGTCCGAATTTCTGGCGCGCCGCCAGCAGCAGGCCCAGGCGCCGCGCGATGACTATCGTCCGGGCGGGGCTTTTCTCGACCAGGTTCAGCCGCCCCAGGTCTATGACCGTTATGTCGGCCCCATCGATGAGCCGATTTTCTTTCCATTCACCAATTGATGTAAGCTGCCATGCACGCCCGGCAATGGACCGGGCGCAGTGTGAAGGATATGCTGGCCCAGCATATCACCCTCGGATTCCCCGTGGCGTGGTTGCTGCGTGAAAGTCGTCACCATGCTGTGCTGTGTGCGCAAGGCCGAAGAAAACTGCGATATCTGGCAGAGGCTGTCCCAGTTCATGGGGTCGTTCAGCCAACGAACCGGCATGGTCGGCTCCATTGCCAATATGCTCGATCCCGATACCTGGCTGCCGGGCGGTCGCGATGCCGCGTTCACGCTGGCGCTGATCGCGCTTGCCGCAAAGATGGCGGCGGCCGACGGCGTCGTCACGAATTCCGAAGTGCGCGCTTTCCACGCAACGGTCGAGATCACCAGTGGCCAGGAGCCGCAGGTGGAGCGGCTATTCAACCTCGCCAAGCAGGATGTCGCCGGCTACGAGAGCTATGCCCGAAAGATCGCGCGGTTCTTTGCCGATAGCCCTGAAACGCTCGAGCATGTGCTCGATAGCCTGTTCTTCATCGCCACGGCCGATGGCATGGTGCATGAGGCCGAGCTCGATTATGTCAAATCGGTCAGCGACATTTTCGGCTTCGATGATGTCAAGTTCGAGCAGATGGCCAGCCAGCATGTCATGTTGGCCGAGGGCGTCGATCCCTATGTGGTGCTGGGCCTGGCGCCCAATGCGCCGCCCGAGGAAGTGCGGCGGGTCTATCGCCTGCTGGTGTCCGAGCATCACCCCGACCGGCTGATTGCCAAGGGTGTGCCCGAGGAACTGATCGACGTGGCCACCGCGCGCATGGCGGCCATTAATCTCGCCTATCAGGCCATCACCAAGCCGCGGGCGGCGCTGCTGACTTGACGGCTCCGCGTCTCTCCATCACAAACGCGCCAGCCAGTTGACCGGGTGACCGCTGGCGGATGGGTAACTGTCCGTTGGAGGAAAGTCCGGGCTCCTTCGAAACACGGTGCCGGGTAACGCCCGGCGAGGGCGACCTCAGGGAAAGTGCCACAGAAAGCAAACCGCCCCGGCATGCCGGGGCAAGGGTGAAAGGGTGCGGTAAGAGCGCACCGGGCTTTCCAGCAATGGAAGCCGCACGGTAAACCCCACCGGGAGCAAGACCAAATAGGGATGACGCGGGGCTTCGGCCCCAGCCTGTTTTGAGGCCAGATCATCCGGGTTGGTTGCAGCAGGCGCCTGGCAACAGGCGTCGCAGATGAATGGTCACCACGTCGCGGAAACGCGGCCCTACAGAACCCGGCTTATAGGTCAACTGGCGTTTTCCTTTTTGCACCATGCCTCCCACCCGCCGTGTCATTCCGGCGGAGGCCGGAATGACACCGGGGATGGGATAGATCGGGGGGAAACATCCCCAAAATTTCCCACCACCGCAAATGGGAAACAGAATCTTAAACGTCCTTGGTCAAAGTGGCGGGAAGTTTACGAACCGGCTTCGGCCGGCAGTGGAGTAGTGGCCTTTATGGGCAAGCGTTCCGTGCCCGAGACCAGCCCAAATGCTGGCCCGCATATCCCCGTCCTGCTGGACGAGGTGCTGGCTGCATTCGCGCCGCTGGAAGGCAAGCGCATTGTCGATGGCACATTCGGGGCCGGCGGTTATTCGCGCGCGCTGCTTGAGGCCGGCGCCTATGTCGTCGCCATCGATCGCGATCCCAGCGTCAAACCCTTTGCCGATGGCCTGATGGCCGAGTTTTCCGGCCGCTTCACCTTCGTGCCCGGCACCTTTTCCGAACTCGATAGTCTCGCCGCCGAGCATGGCCCGATCGACGGCGTCGTGCTCGATATCGGCGTCTCCTCCATGCAGCTCGACGAAGCCGAACGCGGCTTTTCCTTCATGCGTGATGGCCCGCTCGATATGCGCATGAGCGGGGAGGGCGAAAGCGCCGCCGATCTGGTCAATGGGCTCGAAGTCGAGGCGCTGGCCAACCTGCTCTATGCCTTTGGCGAAGAGCGTAAATCCCGCCGCATCGCCCAGTTCATCGTCGCCGCGCGCGAAACCGCGCCCATCCAGACGACGCTGGAGCTGGCCCGCATCATCGAAAAGGCCATCGGCCGCAAGCCGGGTGACGCGCATCCCGCGACCCGTTCCTTCCAGGCGCTGCGCATCGCGGTCAATGGGGAATTCGACCAATTGGTCGAAGGCCTATTCGCCGCCGAGCGCCTGCTGGGCGAGGGCGGGCGGCTGGCCGTCATCACCTTCCATTCGCTGGAAGATCGCATCGTCAAACGCTTCTTCGACCCCGAAAAGGGCGGGCCGGCCCAATCGCGGCATCTGCCGCAGACCCAGGGTGAGGCCCTGCGCTGGGTCGAGGTCGCCAAGGCCAGAAAGCCGGGCGAGGCCGAACTGGCCCGCAATCCGCGGGCGCGCTCGTCCATTCTGCGGGCCGGCACTCGCTCAGATGCGCCCGCACGCGCCGTCAAAATCACCGGCCTCGGCGTGCCGGTGGTGCGAGGTGCGGCATGATCCGCAGTCTCAATATCATTCTGATTTTTACCAGCGTGATCATGCTGGCCGGGGTCTATACGCTCAAATTCTCCATCGAGCACACGGCCAGCGAGCGCACCGCGCTTGCCGCGCAGATCGAAAGCCAGGAGGGCGATCTGTCCCTGCTCAAGGCCGATTGGGCGGTGCTCAACCAGCCCGGCCATATCGACCCCATCGTCAAGCGCCACCAGGTGGCGCTGGCCATCGGGCCGGTAAAGCAGAAGCAGTTCGGCGCCTTCCAGGACATTCCCATGCGGCCCGTCAAGCCGAACAATGCCGAGATGGACGCCCTGTTCCAATCGCTTGAAGCCGGTATCGACCCCATCGACGCCATCCTCGAGCTTGAAGGGATCGAATAATGGCTGTTACCGCCGAAGACCTCTCCCCCACCATTGCCCTTGATGGCGGCCGCAAGATCCGCGGCAACCTCACCCAGGCGCGCATCCGCTGGATGGTGCTGGCGCTGGTGCTGGGTTTTGGCGCGGTGGGCGGGCGCCTCGTGCAATTGGGCATGGTCGTGCCCGATACCACCATCGAGGGGCAGGCGCGCGACCTCATCACCGCGACGCGCCCGCCGATCCTTGATCGCAATGGGCTCGAAATGGCCGTCGATATCCGCGTGCCCTCGCTCTATGCCGAGCCGCGCCGCATCATCGATGTCGAAGAGGCCGTCACCAAGATTCGCAGCGTGCTGCCCAATCTCGACGAGGCCTGGCTGCGCAATCGCCTTACCGGCGACAAGGGCTTCGTCTGGGTGCAGCGCGAGCTGTCCCCGGCCATTCAGGAGCGCATCATGCGCCTGGGTATTCCGGGCGTGGAATTCCTCACCGAATCCAAGCGCTTCTACCCGGGCATGACCGAGGCCTCCCACATTCTGGGCTCGACCAATATCGACAACCAGGGCATTGCCGGCATCGAAAAGCATATGGACGACGAGAACGTCGCCCTGTTGCAGGAGTTGGGCCTGGCCCGTGGCAATGCCCTGGCGCCGGTCGAGCTGTCGGTCGACATGCGGGTGCAGCATGTCATGCACGAGCAATTGGTGGACGCCATGTCGCGCTACCAGGCTATCGCCGCCGCCGGCGTCATGGTCGATGTCCATACCGGCGAGATCATCGCCCTGGCCTCGGTGCCCGATTTCAACCCCAACGATCCCAAGACCGCCCTGGTCAAGGACACGTTCAATCGCATCACCGCCGGCATTTTCGAGCCGGGCTCGATCTTCAAGACCGTCACCATGGCCGGCGCGTTGGATAGCGGCGCGGTCAGCATGACCGATCAGTTCGATGCCCGCTTCGGCGTGCGCTTCGGTCGCTTCACCATTGACGATTTCCACGGCAAGCACCGCATTCTCGCGCTGCCCGAAGTCTACAAATTCTCGTCCAATATCGGCACGATCCGCGTCATGCAGGCCATGGGCAAGGAGAATTTCCGGGCGTTTCTGAGCAAGATGGGGTTCGATCAGCGCGTGCCGTTCGAGCTGCCCGAAATGCGCCTGCCCAATGTGCCGAAGGATTTTTCGGAAGTCGGCGCCGCCACGGCCTCGTTCGGGCATGGTCTGTCGGTGTCCCCGCTGCACATGGTCATGGCCTATTCCGCCTTCGTCAATGGCGGCAACTACATCGCGCCCACGCTCTACAAGCGCAGCCAGGCCGAGGCCGAAGCGCTTTATCGCCGGGTGATCCAGCCCCAGACCAGCGCCAATATCCGCGCCCTCATGCGCCTCAATGCCATCGGGCAGGGCGGGTCGGGTTCGCAGATGAACAAGGAAGCCCTCGGCTATCGCGTCGGCGGCAAGACCGGCACGGCCGAAAAAGTGGTCGATGGGCGCTATTCGTCCAGCAAGGTCACCAACTTTTTCGGGTCAGCCTTTCCGATGGAAAATCCGCAATATGCCATGGTCATCATGGTCGATGAGCCCAAGGCGGAAAATCCGCAATCGGGCACCACGGCCGGCTGGAATGCGGGCACCGTTACCGGCCGCATTGTGCAGCGCGTCGCGCCAATGCTCGGAATTGCGCCTGATTTTTCCCCGATCATCGACGACTTCGTCCCCACCGCTTATCGCTGAAATCCAGAAGGGTTCATCGCTTGTCGCTTAGCGTAACACAGCTGCTTGAAGGCTCCGGCGCCCGCCCCAAAAAGGGCCTGGGTGCCGTTTTCGGCATCAATTCCGACAGCCGGCGGATCGAACCGGGCGATATCTTCTTTGCCCTGCCGGGCACCCATTCCCATGGCAATGAGCATGTCGATGAGGCCGTGCGGCGCGGTGCGCTGGCCATTATCAGCGATATCGCGCCCGTCGGCGATCCCGGCGTGCCGGTGGTGCTGGTCAAGGATGTGCGCGCCGCCTATGCCCGCGCCGCCTCGCGCATTTTCGAGCCGCAGCCGGAAATCACGGTCGCCGTCACGGGCACCAATGGCAAGACCTCCGTCGCCTCCTTCGTGCGCCAGATCTGGACCTATGCCGGCATTCCCGGCGCGAGCATCGGCACGATCGGCGTCGAGACCGCCAACCGGCTGATCGAGGGGAGCCTGACCACCCCGGATTCCCGCACGCTGCATCAGTCCATGCGGGCGCTCAAGGCGCAGGGCATCAACCATGTGGCGCTGGAAGCCTCCAGCCATGGGCTCGACCAGCGCCGGCTCGACGGCATTCATTTCGAGGCCGTGGCCTTCACCAATCTCAGCCGCGACCATCTCGACTACCACGCCGACATGGACGAATACCGCAATGCCAAGCTGCGGTTGTTCACCGACCTCCTGGTCGATAGCGGCCCGGCCGTGGTCAATGTCGATGATCCCGAGCACGAGCCCTTCATGTTCGCCGCGCTCAGCGCCAGCGCGACCCTGCTGACTGTCGGCCGGGAAGGGGCCTATATCGAAATCCTCTCCATCGAGCCCGAGGGCTATGGCCAGCGCGTCGAAGTGCGCCATGTCGGGGAGAAGCTGAGCTTCCACCTGCCGCTGACCGGCGAGTTCCAGGTATCCAACGCTCTCATTGCGGCGGCTCTTGCCATGTCGACCGGCGTCGACAAGGCCCAGGCCTTCCCGGCGCTGTCCGAACTGGTCGGCGCCAAGGGCCGGCTCGAACTGGTGGCCGAGCATAATGGCGCGGCGGTGTTTGTCGATTATTCGCACAAGCCCGTGGCGCTCGAATCCGCGCTTGCCTCGCTGCGGCCCTATGCCAAGGGGAAGCTGCGCCTCGTCTTCGGCGCCGGTGGCGATCGCGACAAGGGAAAGCGGCCGATGATGGGCGAAGTCGCCCAGCGCATGGCCGACGACCTCATCGTCACCGACGACAACCCGCGCACCGAGGACCCCGCGACCATCCGCGCGGAAATCCTGGCTGCCGCCAAGGGGGCGAAGGAAATCGGCGACCGCAGGGAAGCCATCATAGCCGCCGTCAAATCCCTGCAGCCGGGCGATGTCCTGCTGGTTGCCGGCAAGGGCCACGAGGATTACCAGATCATCGGCACGACCAAGCATCATTTCTCCGACCATGAAGTGGTGGCGGAGGCAATCAAGGGGCTCTGATGGCACATCTCTTTTCGGTCCAGGCCCTGCTGGCCGCCACGGGCGGCCGCGCCGAAGCGGTGACCGGAGAGGCCATTGGCTCGATCTCCATCGACTCCCGGGAGCTTGGTCCCGATGCGCTCTTTGTCGCCATCAAGGGCGACCGCTTCGATGGCCATGACTTCGTCGAAACTGCCCTGAAGAACGGCGCTGTCGCCGCCCTTGTCTCCGAAGGGAAGGGCGAAGGCCCCGGCCGTATTGTCGTGCCCGACGCCCTTGAGGGCCTGCGTGACATCGCCACTGCCAGCCGCGAGCGTAGCCGCGCCGTCATCGTCGGCGTCACCGGCAGCGTGGGCAAGACCACGACCAAGGAAGCCATCCGCACCGTCTTTGAAGCCGCCGGGCAGACCCATGCTTCGATCAAGAGCTTCAACAATCACTGGGGCGTGCCGCTGATGCTGGCCCGCATGCCTGAGGCGACGCAGTTCGGCGTTTTCGAAATGGGCATGAACGCGCCCGACGAAATCCGCCCGCTCAGCCAGCTCGTGCGGCCCCATATCGCCGTCATCACCACCATCGCCGCCGCCCATCTCGAAGCCTTCGGCTCGCTCGAGGGCATCGCCGCCGCCAAGGCCGAGATTTTCGAGGGGCTGGAGCCGGACGGCACGGCCGTGCTCAATGCCGATCACCCCCAGACCCAGTTCCTGCTCGACGCGGCCGCAGCGGCCGGGGTCGCCAATATCGTCACCTATGGCTTCGGCCGGGGCTGCGACTGGCAGATCGTCGATGTGCAAGCGACCGCCGATCACAGCTTTGCCACTGTGCTGCATGGCGATCAGCGGCATGCCCTGGTGCTCAATGTACCCGGCCGCCACATGCTGGCCAATGCTGTTGCCGCCATGGCCGTGGGCTATGTCGCCGGCGTCGAGCCCGCTGTGGCCCTGCGTGCGCTTGCCGGTTTCGGCGCCCAGCCGGGCAGGGGGCAGCGTCTGGTGCTCGGCCCGTCCGACAAGCCGCTGGTGCTGACCGACGAAAGCTACAATGCCAATACCGCCGCCATGACGGCGGCGCTGGATGTCTTTGCCATGCAAACCGCCCCCGGCGGCCGCAAGGTGGTGATCCTGGGCGACATGCTTGAATTGGGCGAGCAGGGCCCCGCCCTTCATGCCAGCCTCAAGAATGCCGTGATCAGCTCCGGCGCCGAGCGCATCTATCTGGTCGGCCCCAGCATGGCCGCCCTGGCGGAAGCGCTTGGCCCCGAGCGCGTCACCGCTCACGCAAAAACCACTGCGGATATGGCGGATATCGTGCTGGGCGATCTTGCCTATGGCGATGCCGTTATGGTCAAAGGGTCCAACGGCGTGGGGCTGTCGGGCATCGTCGAAAAGATCCGCAGCAAGTTCTCCGGACCATAAACCCCAGCCAACGAGGACCCTTCCTTCATGCTCTATTTTCTTGGTCAGCTGGGTGACGCGGTCTCGGCCTTCAACGTCTTCCGCTACATCACCTTCCGCACGGCAGGGGCGGTGATCACCGCGCTGTTCTTCGTCTTCCTGTTCGGCCCGGCCATGATCAACGGCCTGCGCCTGCGCCAGGGCAAGGGCCAGCCGATCCGCGAAGACGGGCCGCAGGGACACCTGCTGACCAAGAAGGGCACGCCTACCATGGGCGGGCTGATGATCCTTTCGGGTGCGGTGTTTTCCACCCTGCTCTGGTCCAATCTCACCAATGGCTATGTCTGGGTGGTGCTATTGGTCACCGTCGGCTTCGGCGCCATCGGCTTTTACGACGACTATCTCAAGGTCAAGCGCATGAGCCACAAGGGCTTTGGCGGCAAGCAGCGCCTGGCCCTCGAAGCGCTGATCGGCGCCATTGCCTGCTACGCCATTTCCCAGCTCGGCCCCGAGCCCTATGCCACTTCGCTCCTCTTCCCCTTCGTCAAAGGGCTGGCGATCGATCTGGGCTATTTCTTCATTCTGTTCGGTGGCTTCGTCATCATGGCGGCCGGCAATTCGGTGAACCTGACCGACGGTCTTGATGGCCTCGCCATCGTCCCCGTCATGGTCGCCGCCGCCTGTTTCGCGCTCATCGCCTATCTCGTCGGCAGCGTGAATTTCTCCGATTACCTGCTGCTCAACTATGTCCCCGGCACGGGTGAGCTCTCCGTGGTCTGCGGCGCGCTGATCGGGGCGGGCCTGGGCTTCCTCTGGTTCAACGCCCCGCCGGCGCAGATTTTCATGGGCGATACCGGCTCGCTCGCTTTGGGCGGCGCGCTCGGCTCCATCGCCGTCGCCACCAAGCACGAAATCGTGTTGGCCATTATCGGCGGCCTCTTCGTGCTCGAAACCGTCTCGGTGATCGTCCAGGTCGCCTCGTTCCGGCTCACTGGTAAGCGCGTCTTCCGCATGGCGCCCATCCACCACCATTTCGAGCATCTGGGCTGGACCGAAAGCCAGGTGGTGATCCGCTTCTGGATCATCTCCTTCGTGCTGGCGCTGATCGGGCTGAGCTCGCTGAAACTGCGGTAAGTTTACAGACGCTTGAGGCCCCGACGGCATCCAAGAATGCGGTGTCATCCCGGCGCAGGCCGGGATCCATGCTGAAGACCATCCGCGTCATCCAGCGTGGGGAGAGGGCACAGCATGGATTCCGGCCTGCGCCGGAATGACACCGTGGGTGGTCGGACGTCCGAGTGAACACCTCCCCTCAAGGGGGAGGGAGGCAGATCGGGGCTCTGCCCCCAATCCGACTCGCAAAACGCAAAACCGGTGGCAAATCGGTAACCATCGACAAGATACAATTCGAAACGAATTTTATCTGTCAGGAGGCCGGCTGAACCGGCTCGCCCATGATGTTTTCCCGCGCAGACAAAACGCCCCTGGCCGAATGGTGGTGGTCGATCGACCGCGAGCTGCTCGGTGCCCTGATCCTGCTCATGACCTGCGGCATGGTGCTCAGCTTCGCGGCGAGCCCCCCGGTGGCCGAGCGCATCGGGCTCTCGCCCTGGTTCTTCATCATCCGTCACGCCATGTTCTGCCTGATGGCCCTGCCGGTATTGCTGGCCACCTCGCTGCTGAACCACCGCCAGGCGCGCGTCGCGGCCCTGATCACGCTGGTGATCAGCCTGGTCCTGCTCTGGGCAACCCTGCGCTTCGGCACCGAGGTCAAGGGCGCCCGCCGCTGGATTTCCTTTGCCGGCCAATCCGTGCAGCCCTCCGAATTCGTCAAGCCCGCCTTTGCCGTATTGGGTGCGTGGCTCTTTTCGGAGTCCATGGTGCACAAGAATGTGCCCGGCAAAATCCTGGCCACGCTGGTCATGCTGTCCATCGTCGGCGCCCTGCTGCTGCAGCCTGATATCGGGCAGACCGCCCTGGTGCTGGCCACCTGGGCGACCATGCTCTTCATCTCGGGCATTTCCTGGTGGATCATTTTCGGGCTGGCCGGGGCTGCCGGCGGGCTGATTGCCGGGGCCTATCTGATGTTCCCGCACGTGTCGCGTCGCATCGATACCTTCCTCAACCCCGAGGGCGGCGGCAATACCTACCAGATCGACCGCGCCTTGCAGTCGCTGCTCGAGGGCGGCTGGTTCGGCCGTGGCCCGGGTGAATCCATCGCCAAGAAGCTCATTCCCGACGCCCATGCCGACTATGTCTTCTCGGCCGCCGCGGGCGAATTCGGCATCATCTTCTGCATGGTGCTGGTGGCGCTCATCGCCTTCATCGTCATTCGCGCCATGATGGGTGCGCAGCGCCAGACCAGCCTTTTCGCCCGGCTGGCCGCTTCGACCCTGGCCATCCAGTTCGCCGTGCAATCCGGCATCAACCTGGCGGTCAATCTCAACCTGGTTCCGCCCAAGGGCATGACATTGCCATTCGTCAGCTATGGCGGTACCTCGATGATCGCGATTGCCTTCGGCATGGGGCTGATGCTGGCCCTGACACGCACCAAGCCCGAGGAACGCATGGTCACCGGTATTCCCACCTATAAGAGCGCATTGGCACCAGCTGAATGAAGAAGTTCATCCTCATGGCGGGTGGCACGGGGGGGCATCTCTTCCCGGCCATGTCGCTGGCCCAGGAACTGGTGCGGCGCGGGCATCTGGTCGAGCTGATGACCGATCATCGCGTGGAAAGCTACGGCTCCGATTTTCCGGCCACGCAGATCCATATCGTGCCATCGGCCACGCCATCGCTCAGCAATCCCGTCAAGTTTGTCGCAGGCGGGCTCAAAATCCTGGGCGGCATAGCAGTTGCCTTCGGCAAGCTGCGCAAAGCCAGGCCCGATGCCGTGATTGGTTTTGGCGGCTATCCCACATTCCCACCCTTCGTCGCGGCGAGCCTTCTTGGCATTCCCGGCATCCTGCATGAACAGAATGCAGTGATGGGCCGCGCCAATCGGGCGCTGGGCCGCTTTGCCGACGTGCTGGCCATGAGCTTTGCCGAAACCAAATTCGCCGACAGCCTCAAAATCGAGAAAATCGTCACCGGCAATCCCGTGCGCGACCGCGTGCGCGTGCTGGCCGGCATGCCCTATCCGCCACTCGAGGCTGACGGGCCGGTCAATCTGGTCGTGTTCGGCGGCAGCCAGGGCGCCAAGGCCCTGTCCGATATCGTGCCCGAAGCCATCGCCCTCATTCCCGAAGCCCTCCGGCAGCGCCTGCGCATTGTCCAGCAATGCCGCGCCGAGGACCTCGATCGCGTTGCCGAGGTCTATCGCCGCGCCAAGGTCAATGTCGAGCTGGCCCCCTTTTTCACCGATCTGCCCGAGCGGATCGCCAAGAGCCATCTGGTCATCGGCCGCTCCGGCGCCTCGACCATCACCGAGCTCTGCGTCATCGGCCGCCCCTCGATCCTCGTGCCACTCCCCGGTGCGCTCGATGCCGACCAGAAGAACAATGCCATGGTGGTCGATACTGCCGGCGCCGGCTGGATTGCCGAGCAAGCCACGCTGTCGCCGCAATCGCTAGGCACTCGCCTGACTGACCTCATCACCGACCCGGCGACGCTGACCAAGGCCGCCGCCGCTGCCCGCGCGCTGGGCCAGCCCCGCGCTGTCGAGAAGCTGGCTGACATAGCCGAGCGCCTCGCCGGGAAGGGCACTCTTGAAATGGAACCTACCTCATGAAAATGCCCCGCAATATCGGCCCGGTTCACTTCGTGGGCATTGGCGGCATCGGCATGAGCGGCATTGCCGAAATCCTGCATAATCAAGGCTATGTGGTGCAGGGCTCCGACGCCGCCGCCAATCCCAATGTGCAGCGCCTGCGCGACATGGGCATCCGCATCGAGATCGGCCAGAAGGCCGAAAATCTGGGCGAAGCGGCGGTTGTCGTCGTTTCCTCCGCGATCAAGAAAGACAATCCCGAGCTGGTCGCGGCCCGCGCCCGCGCGCTGCCCGTGGTGCGCCGCGCCGAGATGCTGGCCGAGATCATGCGCTTCAAGAATTCCATCGCCATTGGCGGCACGCATGGCAAGACCACGACGACCACTCTGGTCGCGACCCTGCTCGATGCCGGTGATCTCGACCCCACCGTCATTAATGGCGGCATCATCAATGCCTATGGCACCAATGCCCGGCTGGGCAGCGGGGAATGGATGGTGGCCGAGGCCGACGAAAGCGACGGCACTTTCATCAAGCTGCCCGCCGACGTGGCCGTCGTCACCAATATCGATCCCGAACATCTCGATCACTATCGCGATTTCGACGGGGTCAAGCGGGCCTTCCACCAGTTCGTCGAGAACGTGCCATTTTACGGCTTTGCCGTGATGTGCCTCGATCACCCCGAAGTGCAGGCGCTGGTGGGTGAAATTAGGGATCGTCGCGTCATCACCTATGGCCGCAATCCGCAGGCCGATGTGCGGCTGGTCGATCTCGAAACCGTGGATGGCGTCAGCCATTTCGCCGTCGAAATCCGCGACCGCATTCGCATGACCCAGCTGCGCATCGATGGGCTCGAATTGCCCATGCCGGGCGTCCACAATGCGCTCAATGCCACCGCTGCCATCGCCGTGGCCGATCAGCTGCATGTTCCTGCCGAGGCGATCCGCAAGGGCCTCAAGGGCTTTACCGGCGTCAAGCGCCGCTTTACCCGCACCGGCACCGTGGGCGGCATCACCGTCATCGACGATTACGGCCACCACCCGGTCGAAATCGCCGCCGTGCTGCGCGCCGCCCGCCAGTCGACGCGGCGCGACGTCATCGCTGTGGTGCAGCCGCATCGCTATAGCCGGCTGCACGACCTGTTCGACGATTTCGCCGCCTGCTTCAACGATGCCGACACCGTCATCGTCGCCCCGGTCTATGCCGCTGGCGAGCAGGCCATTCCCGGCGTCACCAATGACGAGCTGGTCAATCGCATCCGCGCCCGCGGCCACCGCGATGCCCGCGTGCTCGACCGCCCCGAAGACCTGGCCGCGCTAATCGCCAGCCGCGCCGAGGATGGCGACTATGTCGTCTGCCTGGGCGCCGGCAATATCACCCAATGGGCCGCTGCCCTGCCGGGGGAACTCGCCGCGCTGCTCGGCAAAGACGTACAATAAGGGATCGCGCCATGACCAAACACGTCGCAGTTTTGATGGGCGGCTGGTCCAATGAGCGGCCGGTATCGCTCAGCAGCGGGGCGGAATGCGCGGCTGCCCTGCGTCGGGCCGGCTATCGCGTCACCGAAGTCGATGTCGGCCGCGACATTGCCAATGTCCTGCTCGATCTCAAGCCCGATGTGGCCTTCAATGCCCTGCATGGCCCCTTCGGGGAAAGCGGCATGGTTCAGGGCATGCTGGAATTGCTGCAGATTCCCTATACCCATTCGGGCGTGCGTGCGTCGGCCATGGCCATGGACAAGCACTATGCCAAGATCATCCTCAAGGCGGCCGGTATTCCGGTCACCGATCATGTCGTGGTCTCGCGACCGGAAGCCGCGCGCAGCCATGTCATGGCGCCGCCCTATGTCATCAAGCCGATTTCCGAGGGTTCCAGCTTTGGCGTGTTCATCGTCAAGGCCGATGTCAGCCATCCACCCCAGGAAATCCTGCGCGAGGACTGGAATTGCGGCGAAGAGGTCATGGTCGAGCGCTACATTCCCGGGCGCGAGCTGACCTGCGCGGTGATGGGCGATGTGGCTTTGGGCGTGACCGAGATTGTCACGGACCTCAGTTTTTACAATTACGAGGCCAAGTACGCCAAAGGCGGCTCGGTCCACATCATTCCGGCACAGCTGAAACCGAAAATTTACGACAAAGTGCAAAAGCTAAGCCTAGCCGCGCATGCGGCGTTCGGCTGCCGCGGCGTGACGCGAACGGATTTTCGCTACAATGACGCGGTGGGCGAGGATGGCGAGCTTGTCTGTCTGGAAATCAACACCCAGCCGGGCATGACGCCAACGTCGCTGGCGCCCGAGCAGGCCGCTTATGCGGGCCATAGCTACGAAGATCTTGTCTCCTGGATGGTGGAGGACGCGAGTTGCAACAGGTAAAAAGCGAGGCATTTCTCGCTGGCGCGCGGATCGTAAATCCCCGTGCATTGCCTGTTCCTGTCCGCTCCCCGCGACGCAAGCTCATCAACAATATCGGCCGGGCCTGGGTGCTGCACCGCAAGGCCATCGTGCGCACCTGCTCGGTCATGGCGCTCCTGGCCGTTATCGGCGTCGTCTATCAGGTCCGCGAGCCGCTGGGCATGGGCCTTTCGGCCCTGGGCGGCATTGCGCAGGGCGAATTCGCCGATGCCGGCTTTGCCATTGGCGAAATCTCCATCACCGGCCAGTCGCTCACCAGCGAGCAGGATATTTTCGACGCCCTGGGCATCCAGCCCAAGACCTCCACTGTCAGCTTTGATGTCGAGGCCGCCCGCCAGCGCATTGCCGAGCTGCCATCGGTGGAGAGCGTCAATGTGCGCAAGAATTATCCCGGCGACGTGCTTGTTACCATCACCGAAAAGACCCCCATTGCCCGCTGGCGCATCGATGGCGTGACCTTCGTGGTCGACGGGCAGGGCGAGCAGATCGGGGAAGACCAGGGCGCCTATGCTGACCTGCCGCTGGTTATCGGCGATGGCGCCGCCGACGATGCCCTGGTGATGATCCGGGCGCTGGAGCAGTTTCCCGGTCTCAAGAAGGGCCTGTTGGCCCTGTCGCGCATCGCCGACCGGCGCTGGGACATGATCTATGACACGGGCCTGCGCGTGCAATTGCCGGAGCTGGGCGTCGCCCAGGCGCTGCGCAAGCTCGCCATGTACGAAGCCGATTACAAGCTGCTGGACCGTGACATCACCGTGATCGATCTGCGCGTCGACAATCTCGTTGCGCTGCGCCCGACGACACCTGCCGTAGAAGAAACCAAGAAGCGATGATGACCGACGCCATGACCTCTCGGCTGCGCCCCGTCCAGCCCGGCAAAACCACCCTGGTCGCGGTGCTCGATATCGGCTCGACCAAGATTTGCTGCGTCATCGCCCGCCTCACCCCGCGGGCCGAGGGCAAGGCCCTGCGCGGCCGCTCGCACCAGGCCGAAGTCATCGGCTTCGGCTATGGCCCCTCGACCGGCGTCAAAAGCGGCGTCGTCACCGATATCGAAAAGGCCGAGCATGCCATTCGCTCCGTCGTCGGCATGGCCGAGCGCGCCGCGGGGCTGACGCTCGAAAGCGTCATCGTCAACGTCACCGCCGGGCGCCTGGGTTCGGAAACCTTCTCCGCCGCCGTGTCGCTGGATGGCCTCGAAGTCGAAAAGGCCGACATCCATCGCGTGCTGCGCGCCGTCAATGAGCGCTCGGTCCGCCCCGAACGCTCGATCATCCATGCGTTACCCATCGGTTATGCATTGGACGGGCAAAAGGGCATTCGCGACCCCAAGGGCATGGTGGGCGAAAAGCTGGGCGTCGATGTCGCCGTGGTCAGCTCGGAAACCCTGGCCATGCGCAATCTCGAACTGGTGCTGCATCGCTGCCACCTGCAGATCGAAGCCCTGATCGCCACCCCCTATGCCTCGGGCCTCGCCACCCTGGTCGATGACGAAGCCCAGCTCGGCGTCGCCTGCGTCGACTTCGGCGGCGCGACCACCACCGTTTCGGTCTTCAATGACGGCCATCTG
Organism: Devosia sp.; assembly: GCA_035565135.1. GTDB lineage: Bacteria > Pseudomonadota > Alphaproteobacteria > Rhizobiales > Devosiaceae > Devosia. The sequence continues at coordinate 18,128 of DATMSY010000054.1, read as the reverse complement.
GTCTATGCCGACGCCATCGCCATTGGCGGCCATCACCTGACCCTCGATATCGCCCGCCAGCTCTCGGTCAGCGTGGCCGATGCCGAGCGCCTCAAGACCTTCTACGGGTCCGTATTGCCCGGCCAGGCCGACGAGCGCGACATGATCGCGATCCAGCCCGTGGGCGCCACCCATGACGAGGCGCCGGGGCAGGTGGCCCGTTCCGTGCTCACCCGCATCATGCGCCCGCGCATCGAGGAAATCCTCACCGCCATCCGCGACCGCATGCAGGCCACCGGCATGATGGATGTCTGCGGCCGCCGCTTCGTGCTGACCGGCGGCGCCAGCGAAATGACCGGCCTGCCCGAAGTGGCTCGCCGCATCCTCGCCCGCAATGTCCGCAATGGCCGCCCCATGGGCATTGCCGGCCTGCCCGAAATGGCCAAGGGCGCCGCTTTCGCCACCGTTGCCGGCATGCTGGTCTATCCCCAGGTCTGCGCCCAGGAATATGCCGAGCCGCGCGGCCGCGGCAGGCTCACCGGCACCGACGGCTATTTCGCCCGCGTCGGCAATTGGCTCAGGACGAGCTTCTAAAACCGGATCATTCGCCTTACATTGGTGGCATGAGCAAGCAGATCTATAAGCGTAGCGGCGCGCATCTGCCGGATAATTGCCGGCCGGGCTGGGACATTCTGTTCACGCTGGGCGACAAATGGACCGGCCCCGTGCTGGGCACCCTCTCGCGCGACGGGCGGCAACGCTTCAGTGACATCGAAAAGGCTTTGCCTGCTTTGTCCCAGCGCATGCTGACCCTGACGCTGCGGCGGCTGGAGCGGGATGGGCTGGTGCAGCGGGAAATCTTCCCCGCCGTGCCGCCGCGCGTCGAATATGAGCTGACCGAGCGGGGGCGCAGCCTCTTGCTGGCGGTGAAGGATTTCGCCAGCTGGGGCTTTGAGAACCACGAGGATATCGAGCGGTCGCGCCAGCGCTTCGACGCTGCCGAATAGGCTGATACCGGCGAACAAATTTGTTCGCTTGGCTACAAAATGTGCCGCCTTGTCCGTAGGTTAGGTGCCTTTCTATGTTTCATTCACCTGTCCCGGCGCCTGTCCGGGTCGCGAATGAAAGTGAATGGACATGACTGACAAACCCCGGATCGGCATCATTATCGGCACGACGCGCCCGGCACGTTTCGGCCACAGGCCGGCGGAATGGTTTTACAATATCGCCCGGCAGCGCGACGATGCCGAATTCGAAATCGTGGACCTGCGGGACTATGATCTGCCGCTCTTTGCCGAAGATCGTTCGCCCATCTACGCGCCCTCCGAGAACCCGGAAGTGCGGCGCTGGTCCGACAAGATCGCCAGCCTCGATGGCTATATCTTCGTGACCGCCGAATACAATCACAGCATTTCGGCCGCGCTCAAGAACGCGCTCGACAGCATCTATCCCGAGTTCGGCCGCAAGCCGGCGAGCTTTGTCGGCTATGGCGCAACGGGCGGCTCGCGGGCCGTCGAGCACCTGCGCGGCATCCTGGCCGAACTGCATGTCGCCACGCTCAAGCAGGCCGTCCATATCGGCATGACCGAAATGCTGGGCTTTCTCAGGGACGGCAAGACCTTTGCCGATTTCCCCTATCTGGACGAGACGACAGGCCCGGTGCTGAACGATATCGTCTGGTGGTCGAGGGCTTTGAGGACAGCGCGGGCGGCTTAGGCAGATCGATCCGCTGCAGCCGGAGAGCCGCGATGACGTCCCCTCCCCCTTGAGGGGAGGGCTAGGGTGGGGGTGTCGAGGCCTCCACGAATTCCATGCTGGCGGAGTGTCCGACACCCCCACCCTCAATCCCTCCCCTCAAGGGGAGGGAGGCTGACCGTGGCTCCCGGCCATCGCTGGCAGCCTCACCAAGCCCGCCCGGCCTCGTCCCCCAACGTCGCCGCCAGCCTCCTCCGCGTCGCCGCCTCAAACGCCTCGGGCCAGGCAATACCCAGCCGCTCGGCCATGGCGCGTGCCCTCGGCATGAACTCCCGCGCCACTGCGAAATTGGCCTCGATCAGCGCTTCGCGCTCCGGACCGGGATAGGGCAGGGACTTGAGCAGATCCATCTGCTCCGGCGGCAGCAGCGTTGATTGATGCAGGATCCCGCCCGGATCGGGATTGGTCACATCCTGCATCAGCAGCGCCTCGAGATGCCCCCGCATCATGCCGACGCCCAATACCATGGTCACATATTCCCCCCGCCCGGCGCCGACGGGCATCAGCCCCAGCATGCGGATGAATTCGTGGATGAGATAGCTGACAGTGCCCTTGTCCGGCTGCCTCGGCGGCGGACTATCGGGCAGGCCATCATAGACCCCGTCGCGATCGATCAGTGGCCGCACCGTATTCTTCGCACGGCGGCCGAAATTTTCGGGCGTGACGATATTGAGGTCGCAGCGCAGCCACTCCTCCGAAACGGCATTGAGCAGCGTGCCGCCGCGATTCAATTCCTGCCAGAAAACGATCGGCGTAATGCCGTGCAGCACCTGCCGCCAATCGGCGGCGATCGCGGCATGATCTTCCGGCGCGGCCAAAGCGAGGAGATCGACATCGCTCCATTCATCCGCCGTGCCGCGGCCATAGCTGCCTGCCAAAAAGAGGCCGCGAACGGCCTCCTTGTTTGCCATTTTCTCCTCGATGGCCGCGATCAGCGCCTGCTGGTCCATTGTCTTCTCCCTTGCCTGCAGGAGAGGAGCATATCGGCCGGGCAGGGGCTAGCCCGCGTAAGCCTTTTCGAGGTCGGCCACGATGAGCTTGCCCATCTTGAGCATGGCCTGCATCGCCCGCTGCGCGCCGGCCGGGTCCTTGCCCATCACCGTCTCATAGATCTGTTTGGGCACGACCTGCCAGGACAGGCCGAACTTGTCCTTGCACCAGCCGCATTGGCTTTCCGCGCCGCCATCTGCCGTCAGGCGATCCCAGAAATAATCGACTTCGGCCTGGTCGGCGCAATCGATCATGAAGGACACCGCTTCGGAAAATTTGAATTCCGGTCCGCCATTGAGCAGCATGAATTTATGCCCCTCCAGTTCGATCACGGCGGTGAAGGCGGGACCCTTGGGGTCCTGGCGGTTCACCTCGTGCACTTTGGCCGATTTGAAGGTGGTGGTGTAGAATTCGATGGCTTCGTCGATGCGGTTGTCGAACCACAGGCAGGGCATAATGGAAGTCATGTCAGGTCTCCTCGGGTTTGCATAACCATTTTGTTATAAGCGTGATTGGTTATATATGTCAAGCAGCCGCACGGCCGGCTTGGTTAACAACCCGCCAATGCCGGTTTGGTTGGTGTCGCATTTTGCGTTCACGTTAACACCGGTGAGACAATTGTTAGGACGCGGTTAACGAATTGGGGGGTAAACCTTAACCAATCAAGCCAGTATGGGGCCACTCATGACCATCAACCTCACCATCCCGGATATTCAGGAACTCAAGCCCCGCATCACCGTATTCGGTTGCGGTGGCGCTGGCGGTAACGCCGTTAACAATATGATCGAATCCGGCCTCGATGGTGTGGACTTCGTTGTCGCCAATACCGACGCGCAAGCTCTCGCGCTTTCCAAGGCGCAGCGCATCATCCAGCTCGGCGTCGGCGTTACCGAAGGCCTCGGCGCCGGTTCGCACCCCGAAGTTGGTCGCGCTGCCGCTGAAGAAAGCTGGGACGAGATCAATGACCACCTCTCCGGCTCCCATATGGTGTTCATCACCGCCGGCATGGGCGGTGGTACCGGTACCGGCGCTGCCCCCGTCGTGGCCCGTGCGGCGCGCGAGCAGGGTATTCTCACCGTTGGCGTCGTCACCAAGCCGTTCAATTTTGAAGGCAATCGCCGTGCTCGTCTGGCCGAGGATGGCATTGATGAACTGCATCGTCATGTCGATACGCTGATCGTCATCCCCAATCAGAACCTGTTCCGCGTTGCCAATGAAAAGACGACGTTTGCCGACGCCTTCTCCATGGCCGACCAGGTGCTGTTCTCGGGCGTTGCCTGCATTACCGATCTGATGGTCAAGGAAGGCCTGATCAACCTCGACTTCGCCGACGTGCGCGCCGTGATGCGCGGCATGGGCAAGGCGATGATGGGTACGGGCGAAGCCTCGGGCGAAGATCGTGCCCGCCACGCCGCCGAAGCCGCCATTGCCAATCCGCTGCTCGACGATGTGTCGATGCAGGGTGCGCGGGGGCTGCTGATCTCCATCACCGGCGGTCCGGACCTGACCCTCTACGAAGTCGACGAAGCGGCCAGCCGCGTCCGCGAGGAAGTCGATGTGGATTGCAATATCATCCTGGGCGCGACCTTCGATCCGAACCTGACCGGCACCATCCGCGTCGCTGTCGTCGCCACCGGCACCGATGCCACCATGGTGCAGGCTCTGGAGCCGGCCAAGCCGCATGCTTCGCGCACCCCGCTGGAAGTGCGTCGTCATGTGCCGGTCGAGCCGACCCGCGTTGCCGCCGAGCGCGCTGCCGTTGCCACCCCGGCGCCGGCCGTCAGCCAGGCCATTGAGCATCAGGTCGAAGCCGCCGTTGCCGAAGCCATCACCTTCGACAATCCTGCTCCGAGCTACGCTCATGAAGACGATGGCGTCTTTGTCGAGCCCTATATCCCGGCCGCCGACTCGATCCACGACGACGAGCCGTCCATGGTTGAAGACGAGCCTGTCCCCAGCGTCTACGTGCCCTCGCACGCCGCTCGCCCCGATGGTCAGCGCCGCATGCCGCGCACCGAGGAGCTTCCGGTTGTTGCGCGTCGGTCACAGCAGGAGCAGGAACGTCCTGACTCCGAGCCGCGCAATGCCCGGGCCCTGTTCAAGCGCCTGGCCTCCAATGTCGGGCTCAATCTGGGCCAGTCCCAGCCTGCCGAACGCGACGAGCCGGCCTATTCCAGCGCCGATGACGCCGCTGCCCGCAGCGCGATTGAGGCCGGTCCGGCAAGGACTTCGCGAGTTGCGCCGCAGGCCGGTGGAGCCCAGGGCAATCTGGACCTGCATGGCCGCCAACCGGCCCCGGCGCCTCAAAAAGAACATCTTGAGATTCCAGCTTTCCTCCGCAAGCACGGTTAACACTCTGCTGACGGATTTGTGAAACGTAGCTCGGTGCGGCTTCCGCACCGAGTTTTTTTTGGATAATGGTGTCGCCGGTCGTCCCGGGCTGGGGTCGGAGTATTTTCGAGTATGCAAAAACTAACTACGCGCCAGCGGACCCTAGCGGCGCCGATTTCGTTCGCGGGCTATGGCGTGCACAGCGCCCAGCCCGTTACGCTGACGATTGGCCCGGCTGCCGCCGATAGCGGCCTGCTGATCTGTCGCGAGCTCGGCGAAGGCCGCACCACGACCCCCGTTCCGGTGCATTTCTCCCGCGTGGCCCGCACCACGCTCTGCACCACGCTCGATCTGGGCGACAGCCTGAGCGTTGCGACCATCGAGCATGTGACCTCGGCCCTTTCGGGCATGGGCGTCGACAATGCGCTCATCACGCTGGATGGCGGGGAGTGCCCCATTCTCGATGGCAGCGCGCGTCCCTTCGCCGAAGCCATCTTGCGGGTTGGGCTCGAAATCCAGCCGGCGCAGCGCAAGTTCCTCAAGATCATGCGCGCCGTCACCGTCCGCAACAATGACGCCTTCGCCGCGCTCGAACCCTATAATGGCCGCTCCTTCGACCTCGAGATCGATTTCGATTCCAAGGTCATCGGCCGCCAGCGGATGATCTTCGACTGGACCCCGCGCCGCTATTACGAAGACATTTCCCGCGCCCGCACCTTCGGCTTCGTGCGCGATGCCAAGATCCTGCGCCAGGCCGGCTATGCCTTGGGCTCCAGCCTCGATAATTCGATTACCCTGCATGAGGATCGCATCCTCAATCCCGGCGGGCTGCGCTACGAAGACGAATTCGTGCGCCACAAGCTGCTCGATGCCATCGGCGATCTGTCGCTGGGCGGCCTGCCCATCTGGGGCCGTTTCCGCTCCTACAAGGGCGGTCATGCGCTTAACGCACATGTGTTGACGGGGCTGTTTTCCAGCGAAGCCAATTATGAAATCGTCAATGCGGAAGATCTTCCGCTCGAATTCGAGGCTTTCGACGACCAGCCTGATGGGTTAGAGATCAATCACTATCTGCGGTCGGTGCGCTAGGCCCTGCAAGGGGCTGGCGTGTTGCGCCACAGTTTTGAACCATTTGCTAACTACGCCGCACACAGCGGTTACCTGACAGAGACGGGGCAGTTCGTGACAGTTGATGCTATTGGTGGTTTCACCAGCCGGGCCGCGCGGTTCCTGACGGTTGGCTTTCTGGTCCTGGTGCTGGCCGGCTGCTCGGGTTTTAACCTGTTCGGGCCGCCCAAGAACCGGGAAGAGCCGATCATTCCGGCCGAAGCGCTCTATCAGCAGGCGCTCGATAATATGGACCAGCAGCGCTACGTCACGGCCATCGGCCATCTCGAAAAGCTCGAGCGCCAGCACCCCACTTCCGCCCTGAGCGAGAAGGGCAAGCTGATGCAGGTCTATGCCAATTACCGAATCGGCCGCTTCTCGGAAGCCATCCTGGCCGCCGACCGGTTCCTCGCCGTCTATCCGAATGGCAAGGACGTGGCCTATGTGCTCTATCTCAAGGGCAATTCCTATTTCGGCCAGATCAAGGACATTACCCGCGACCAGCAATTGTCGCGTGATGCCATCGACACCTACAACCTGATCATCTCGAACTATCCCAAGTCCGAATATGCCCAGGATGCCAAGGAAAAGCTGTTGGTCGCCTTCGATCAGCTGGCGGGCAAGGAAATGTCGGTCGGCCGCTATTATCTCGGCAATGGCCAATATCTGGCCGGCATCAACCGCTTCCGCACGGTTGTCGAGCAGTACCAGACCTCGACCCATATCGAAGAGGCGCTGTACCGCCTGACCGAAGGCTATCTGCTGCTGGGCCTGGTCAACGAGGCCAAGACCGCCGCTGCCGTGCTGGGCCACAATTACCCGACCAGCTCCTGGTACAAGGAAGCCTTCGCGCTGCTGGGCAAGCAGGGCCTGGCGCCCGAAATGAACAATGGCAGCTGGATGGCGGCCGTTCGCCGCTAAACAATAGATGTTGCTATTTTGTTCCGGGGCGCGCTAAGGTGCGCCCCGTTCTATTTGTGACGTCTGCTGGCGTTACAAATATCCGCGCGCCATCGCCTTTCTGTGCGAAACAGGGATTCACGCCTTCGCGGGAGTGATGGGGCAGGGGTAATCTAGACGGGGTTGTCCCATGGACGCCCGACCGATGTGCACTTTGGGAAGTCCCGCGCATGCTGAACGCGCTTTCGGTTCGCAACATCGTCCTGATCGATCAGCTCGATCTTGCGCTGGATGGCGGCATGACCGTGCTGACCGGCGAGACCGGCGCCGGCAAATCCATCCTGCTCGATTCGTTGACCCTGGCTTTGGGCGGGCGCGGCGATGCCTCTTTGGTCCGCACCGGCTGCGAGAGCGGGCAGGTGGTGGCCGTGCTGCAATTGGCTAGGGATCATCCCGCCCGCGCCGCGCTGCGCGACAATGCCATTGCCGACGACGAAGACATTATCCTGCGCCGCGTGCAGTTCGCCGATGGCCGCACCCGCGCTTTCATCAACGACCAGCCGGTCTCCGCGGCCCTTTTGCAGCGCGTCGGCAGCCAGATCGTCGAAATCCACGGCCAGCACGATGACCGCGCTTTGGTCGATGTCGCGACCCATCGTGCGGCCCTCGATGCCTTTGGCGAGCTGGAAAAGCCCGTCGCTGCCGTTCGCGACGCCTGGCAGGCCCTGACCGAGGCGCAGGAAGCCGTGGCCGAGCAGAAGGCCCTGGTAGCCGAAGCGCTGGCGGCCGAGGAATATGCCCGCCACACGGTCGATGAATTGAGCAAGCTCAAGCTGGTGGCCGGCGAGGAAGACGAGCTGGCCGAGCGCCGCCAGCAATTGCAGCAGGCCGAGAAATCGGCCGCCGACGTCACCGAGACCGATGAAATCCTCAATGGCCCCTCGGCCCCCGCGCCGGCGCTTGCCGCGCTGATGCGGCGTCTCCTGCGCAAGATCGATAGCGGCGCGGCCCAGTTCCAGCCCATTGTCGACGCGCTCGATCAATCGCTGATCGCGCTCGATCGCACCAGCGATGCGCTTGAAGAGCTCAAGCGCGAAATGGCCTATGACCCCGGCGAGCTGGAAGCCGTCGAGGAGCGCCTGTTCTCCTTGCGCGCCGCCGCCCGCAAGCACCAGACGACGCCCGAAGGGCTGGTCGAGGTGCTAGCCAAATATAGCGCCGATCTCGAAACCCTGCAGAATGGCGAGACCAAGCTGGTCACGCTGACCGCTGCCGAGGCCAAGGCCATGGAGGCCTATCGCAAGGCCGCCGAAACCCTCAGCGCCGGGCGCACCAAGGCGGCCGCCGCGCTAGGCAAGGCCGTCGGCGCCGAATTGCCTGATCTCAAGCTGGGCTCCGCCAAATTTATCGTCGATCACCAGGTCGATAAGCACCGCATCGCCGCCGCCGGCTTCGACCAGATCGCCTTCCATGTGCAGACCAATCCCGGCACCGCCGCCGGTCCCTTGCTCAAGGTGGCCTCGGGCGGCGAGCTCAGCCGCTTCCTGCTCGCCCTCAAGGTGGTGCTGGCCGATCGCGGCTCGGCCCCGGTGCTGATCTTTGACGAAATCGACACCGGCGTCGGTGGCGCCGTAGCCGACGCCATCGGCCGGCGCCTGTCGCGCCTTGCCGGCAAGGTGCAGGTGCTCGCCGTCACCCACGCCCCCCAGGTCGCCGCCCGCGCCCAGCGGCATCTGCTCATCGAAAAGCAGGCGGTGGAGGAGGGCGCGTTCGTGCGCACGCATGTCAAACCCCTCGACACCCCCGCCCGCAAGGAAGAAGTCGCCCGCATGCTGGCCGGCGCCAGCATCACCGACGAAGCCCGCGCGGCGGCGAGTAAATTGCTGAGCGAAGTGGGGTAGGGGCCGCTCGCCTCTGCGGGCCGTTAGGATTCCACAGTGTCATTCCCGCGAAAGCGGGAACCACTGTTTTCTTGCCGCTGTAAAACGGAGGTTCCCGCTTTCGCGGGAATGACTCCGCGATAAACTAGCGATGCCGCGTATTTTTGAGTGATGTCATGACCGACCTGTCCGCAAAACCCGTCGAAACCCTCACCGAGCCCGAAGCCGATGCCGAGCTGGCGCGGCTCGCGGCTGCCATTGCCGAGGCCGATATCGCCTATCACCAGAAGGACGCGCCGGAGATCACCGACGCGGCTTATGATGCGATGCGCCGGCGCAACGACGCCATCGAGGCGGCCTTTCCCCATCTCGTGCGCGAGGATAGCCCCACCATGAAAGTGGGCGCGCCGCCCGCCGAGGGCTTTGCCAAGGTGCGCCATGCCGTGCCCATGCTGAGCCTCGCCAAGGCCTATACCGACGAAGACGTTGTCGATTTCCTCGAGCGCGGCCGCCGCTTCTTCCAGCGCGACGAGGGCCTCGAAATCGCCTTCACCGCCGAGCCGAAGATCGACGGGCTCTCGGCCTCCCTGCGCTACGAAAACGGTGTTTTCGTCCAGGGCGCCACGCGCGGCGATGGCGCGGTGGGCGAGGACATCACCGCCAATCTGCGCACCATCAAGGACATTCCCGAAAAGCTCAAAGGCTCGGGCTGGCCGCAGACCATCGAAATTCGCGGCGAGGTCTATATGACCTATGCCGAATTCCAGGCGCTCAAGGCCCGTTCGGCCGCCACGGGCGGGCAGGATTATGTCAATCCGCGCAACACCGCCGCCGGTTCGCTGCGCCAGAAAGACCCCTCCATTACCGCCAGCCGCAATCTGCGCTTCTTCGCCTATGCCTGGGGTTTTACCACCGAAGATCCGGCCCCGACCCAGTTCGAGGCCGTGCAGAAATTCGCCGAATGGGGCTTCCAGGTGTCCCCCCTCATGGTGCGGGCCCGCTCGGTGGATGAGCTCATCGCGCAATACAAGCTGATCGAGGAGCAGCGCTCCTCGCTCGGCTATGACATTGATGGCGTCGTCTACAAGGTCGACCAGCTCGAATTGCAGCGCCGCTGGGGCTTCGTCACCGGCGAGCCGCGTTGGGCCGTGGCCCATAAATTCCCGGCCGAACAGGCGACCACGGTGGTGCGCGGCATCGATATCCAGGTCGGCCGCACCGGCACGCTGGCCCCCGTCGCCCGGCTCGATCCGGTCAGCGTCGGCGGCGTCACCGTGGTCAATGTGACGCTGCATAACGAGGACTATATCGCGGGGCGGGACAGCAATGGCCTGCCGATCCGCGAGGGCAAGGATATCCGCATCGGCGATACCGTCATCATCCAGCGGGCAGGGGACGTCATTCCCCAGATCGTCGATGTCGTCATCGACAAGCGCCCCGCCGATGCCCAGCCCTATCAGATGCGTGACACCTGCCCGGTCTGCGGTTCGCCCGCCACGCGCGAAATCAACGAGAAGACCGGCAAGGAAGATTCCCGCCGCCGTTGCACCGGCGAGATGATCTGCCCGGCCCAGGCGGTGGAAAGCCTCAAGCATTTCGTTTCGCGCGGGGCGCTCGATATCGAAGGTTTTGGCGCCGAGAATATCGAGCTCTTCTTCAATACCGGCCTGCTCAAGACCGCTGCCGATATCTTCACCCTGCGCGATCGCCGGCCCGACGTGCAGCGCGCGCTGGCCGAGCGCCGCGAGGAACAGGCGCGTCAGCGCGAACTGGCCTCGGGTAAGGCGCGCAAGAATGTGCGTGCCGTCGAGGACCGCAATTATGAAGGGCTCGACAAGCTCTTTGCCGCCATCGATGCCCGCCGCGAGCCTGAGCTGGACCGCTTCGTTTTCGCCCTGGGCATCCGCCACATTGGCGAGACCACCGCCGCCGTGCTGGCCCGCACCTTCGGCACCATCGAAAAGCTGGAAGAAGCCGGCAAGGAACTGGCTCTGGCCGAGGACCCCATCGCGGTCTTCCCCTCGGTCGATGGCATTGGCAGCACGGTGGTGGAAGCGCTGGTCGATTTCTTCCAGAACACGCGCAATGTGGAAGCGCTCGACAAGCTCCTGCAAGAGGTGAAGCCAAAGCCCTATATCGTCACCATTTCCACCGATAGCCTGATTGCCGGCAAGACTGTGGTTTTCACCGGCTCCCTCGAAAAAATGACACGATCGGAAGCCAAGGCTATGGCCGAACGGCTGGGCGCCAAGGTGGCCGGCTCGATATCGGCGCAGACCGATATTCTGGTGGCCGGTCCCGGCGCCGGCTCCAAGCTCAAGAAAGCTGAGGAGCTGGGCGTCGAGGTCATCAGCGAAGACGAGTGGTTCGAGCGGGTCAATAAGTGAGGGTATAATGAAGAGACTGGCCGGATTGGCGATGGCGGCGCTGCTGCTGTCGGGCAGCGCGCAGGCGGGTGAAGCGGGCGATGCGTTGATCGAGCATCTCTATGCCGGCACCGCCGCCCAAGGTCTGGCCGATGCCGGCAAGGCCTGCGATGCCCCCGACCAGGAAGGGTGCTTTGCCCTCGGCATGCTGAAATTCGTCACTGCTTATGAAGGGCTGGCGCAGGATCTCTACCGCTATGGCGCGACCACGCCGGGCACCACTGCCGCGGCCATGCTGTTCGGCCTCAATATGGGCGTCGACAGCATCCCGGCCAATCCCAATCCCGAGCCGCTGACCTATAGCGGGCTCCGCACCGTCCTTTCAGACTTCGTAGACGACCTGGACCGGGCGCGAACCGCTTTCGAACTTGCCGGCGGGGAAGGCGACTATGTTATCACCATCGACCCCTTCAAGGTGCGCATCGATTTCAACGGCGATGGCAAAGTCGACGAAGGCGAGACGCTTGGTGCGCTGATCGGTTCGGTCGGCGAATTCGCCGATATTCCTGCCCCCGATAGCCCGCCCGCGGGCAAAACCAAGGGCGGGGCGCCGGCCGCCGCCGACACCACGATCGGCTTCGATCGCGCCGACGCCATCTGGTTCGCCGGCTATTCGCAGGTCGTCGCAGCGCCGGTGGATTTGCTGCTGGCCCACGATTTCTCGGACTTCTTCAACGCCTATCTGCATCGCGTCTTCCCCAAATCGGGCCTGCCCATGCAGGATTATTCGCGCGGCGGCATGCTGTTCATGGACCCCGATAGCGATACCGGCATTGCCGATATCATCGCCGCCGTGCACACGCTGAATTTCCCGGTGACCGATGTGGAGCGCCTGGCCGGTGTGCTGGAACGCCTCAAATCCATCACCGCGCTGTCGCGCCGGAACTGGGAAGCCATCCTGGCCGAAACCGATGACAACCGGGAACTGGTGCCCTCGCCCAGCCAGACTTCGCTCGTGCCGGGCACTCCGGTCACCCAGGAGGTCGTCGATGCCTGGATGGCGACGCTCGACACGGTGGACGAAGTGCTCGACGGCAAGTTGCTGGTGCCCCATTGGCGCTTCAAGCAGGGCTTCGATCTCAAAGCCTATTTCGAGACCGCGACCCGCACCGATCTGGTCATGCTGCTCACCGGCTCGGCCGCCTTGCCCTATCTCAAGGATGGCCCGATTGCCGACGCCGAGAGCTTTGCCGAGGCCAATCGCATCTTCGGCACCAATTGGCTCAACTACGCCTTCTGGTTCAACTGAGCCCAAACCCGGAGTCTTCCGATGCGTCTTGTCCCTCTGGCCGCGAGCCTTTTCCTCGCGCTGACGAGCCTAGCCGCCGCGCAGGTCTATGATACGCCCAAGGCCCTGCTCGAGGCGTTTTACGAACCCTATTTCACCGGCGAATTCTACGAGGACGAGTCCCCGTTCCGCTCGGCCGCCCTGCAGGCGCTCTACGATGCCGACGCCGCCTCGACCCCGGCCGGAGAAATGGGGGCGCTCAGCTTTGATCCCTATATCGACGGCCAGGATTTCGACCTCACGGACCTGACCTTCAGCGAGTCGCAAATCGATGGCGACACCGCCATTGTCGACGTCAATTTCAACAATTTCGACCAGCCCCAGCACCTGGTCTATGACCTGGTCTTCGAAAATGGCGGCTGGCGGATCGACGATGTCGTCTCCACCAATCCGGAAAACCAGTACCGGCTGAGTGAAATCTTCACCGAAGCGGCGAGCATCGCGAATTAGGGATCGGCAAGCCCCGATCCAATCCCCTCCCCCTTGAGGGGAGGGTTAGGGTGGGGGTGTCGAGCTATCCGCCGGCATCGAGTTCGTGGAAACCACGACACCCCCACCCTCGATCCCTCCCCTCAAGGGGGAGGGAGGCAAAAGAGTACGCTAACCGGGCCCCCCTCAAACACCATACCGCGGTGCCGGGCTCCCGGTCTGGCTTGCCGCAAACAACTGATCCTGGGCCGCAGCATAGCGGGTCCAGAGGTCGAGATCGCTCACGGACGGCAAGGTCACGCGTTCGCCGCGATCGAGGCCCGCCAGCGCGGCGTCGACCATGGCGTCAACCGCCATCACCAGTTCGGCCGGAATCTGGTCGAGCGGCAGGATCGTGCCATCGTAAATTTCGGTGGCGACCCCGGCGGGAAGCACCGCCTGTACGCGGACCGCGGTGTCCTTCAATTCTTCCTGCAACCCGCTGGTGAATAGCAGCACATAGGCCTTGGTGCCGCTATAGGCCGAGGCGATGGGCGGGGCGCGGAATGCCAGCACCGAGCCGATATTGACGATGGTGCCGCGATTGCGCGCGACGAAGCCGGGCAGGGCGGCGTGCGACAGCCGGGTGAGGGCGGTGATATTGACCGCTACCATGTCATCAAGATCCGCCCGGGACAGGTCCAGCGTCGCGCCGAGGCGCGAGATTCCGGCATTGTTGATCAGCATGTCGATCGAGGCATCCTCGGCCAGGATCGTGGCTACCTCGGCCGTGCCGGCATCGGTGGCGAGATCGGCGATGACCGGCCGCACCTTTACGCCGAAATCCTGCGTCAGCTCGGCCGCCAGCGTTTCCAGCCGATCGGCGCGGCGGGCGACAAGAATGAGATCGTGGCCACGGGCGGCCAGGCGCCGCGCATAGGCGGCGCCGATCCCCGAGGATGCGCCGGTGACAAGCGCAGTGGAAGGGGTGCGATTGGGCATGTCAGCTCTCCGAATGATGGTGAACGGGAGATAGGATGCAGCCCGGTTTTGCATTAGACTGAATAATGTGATTGGGCTTATAGGCGAGGTCTATGAATGCGACGCGATGACCTGAGCGATCTGGCGGTTTTCCTGGCCGTGGCCGAGGAGCAGAGCTTTACCCGTGGGGCGAGCCGGCTGGGCCTGTCGCAGGCGACCCTCAGCCAGACGATCAGCAATTTCGAGCAGCGCCTTGGCTATAAATTGCTGGCGCGCACCACGCGCAGCGTGCGGACCACCGAGGCCGGGCAGCGCCTCCTGGACAAGCTCCGGCCGGCCTTTGCCGATATCGATGCCGAAATGCGCATGCTTGCCGAAACAAGCGACACGCCCTCGGGCTCCATTCGCCTCACCACCATTCTCCATCCCGCCCAGGTCACGCTGCTGCCGGCGCTGGAGGGCTTTCGCAAGGCCTATCCGCGCGTCCGCATCGAGATTTCCGTCGATCACGCCTTTGTCGATATCGTCGCCGGTGGGTTCGATGCCGGCATTCGCTTTGGTCATCGCGTCGAAAAAGACATGATCGCCGTGCCCATCGGCCCGCCCTCCCGCGCCGCCGTGGTGGCGACTCCGGACTATTTCGAGCGCCATCCCAAGCCCAGCAATCCGCGCGATCTGGTCCAGCACGATTGCATCAATTTCCGCATGGCCAGCGCGGGCGAGATTTTTCGCTGGCGCTTCTGGGAAAATGGCCAGCCGCTCGACGTCAAGGTCGATGGCATGCTCACGGTCAATGACGGCGCCGTTCTCGAACAGGCAACGCTGGCCGGGCAGGGGCTGGCCTATATTTTCGAGGACCTGGTGGAAGCCCATCTGCGCAGCGGCCGCCTGGTCCGCTGCCTCGAAGACTGGTGCCCGCCCTCGCCGGGCTATCACCTCTACTACCCCGCCAGACGCCAGAAAACCCCCGCCCTCGCCGCGCTGGTCGAGGCGCTTCGGTATAGGTCCTAGCCTTGCCAAAAGTTAATCTCGCCGCCGCAAATCGGCCATCGCTCGATCACGACTGCGCCGCGAGCGGCTATTAGCCGTGGAGCATCGAGGCAAAGGGGCAAGGCGATGCGACTGGCGATTGGTGTTCTGGCAATGGGGCTGCTGCTGCCCATGACGGTAGGGCAGGCGGCCGATACGTTCAGCGATCCCAAGGCGCTAGTCACCGCCATTTTTGCCAATTACGGCCCTGGCCAGAGCGCCGGCGATCCGACGATCTATTATTCGCCGCGTCTCAAGCTGCTGTTCGATCAGGCGGTCGAAAACAAGGTCTTCAGCAATGACCAGGCCATGGCCGGCGAGGAATTCACACCCGCCGCGGTGTTCAATCCCTTCCTGCCCGATGCCAGCGCGCTACTGTTCGATCTTTCGATCGGCGAGCCGACCACGCTCGACGACCGTTCGGTCATCAATGTCAGTTACCACAATTTCGACCACCCACGCCTGCTCAGCATCGCCATGGTCCGCCAGGACGGCAATTGGCTGGTCGACGACGTCGCCTCCATGGGCAATGAAGACCATTGGCTGCTGAGCTGGGCGCTGACTGCGGACCCCTATGGGTATTGAGCTGCTTCGGTCAGGTTCTGATAGCTAGAGAGCCACGATGACGTCCCTTCCCCCTTGAGGGGAGGGCTCAGCTTTTCGCTAGCGAAAAGCGGGGTGGGGGTGTCGTGGTCTCCAGGAACTCTATGCCGATGGAAAGCCCGACCCCCCCACCCTCAATCCCTCCCCTCAAAGGGGGAGGGAGGCAGATCGGGGCGCCCCATCAACCTCGAAATCTGAATGTCGATTGATGAGGGGTGACGAGAGCCACGATGCCGGCCCTCAAACCCCCGCCGTAGCCCCCTTCAACCACGCCTTGACCTCCCCCGTCACCACCGGCCCGATCTCCGCCCACACCCGCTGATGATACGCATTGAGCCAATCCCGCTCACCCGCCGTCAGCATGTCCACATCGATCAGCCGCCGATCAATCGGCGCCAGGGTCAGTGTCTCAAACTCCAGAAATCCCGGCGCCTTGGCGCTTTCCACCACGACGATCAGGTTTTCGATGCGGATGCCGTATTCGCCGGTCTTGTAATAGCCCGGTTCGTTCGAGATCACGTTGCCCACTTCGAGCGGCAGGGTGTAGCGCGGGGAAATCCCGATCGGCCCTTCATGCACGCCCAGATAGGCGCCCACGCCGTGCCCGGTGCCGTGATTATAGGTCACCCCGTCCTGCCACAGGAATTGCCGCGCCAGCACATCGATCTGCGCGCCGGATGTGCCCTTGGGGAAGCGCGCCATGGAAATGGCGATCATGCCCTTGAGCACACGGGTAAAGCGGTCGCGCTGCTCGTCGGTGGCGGGGCCGGTGGCCATGGTGCGGGTAATGTCGGTGGTGCCCGAGAGATATTGCGCCCCGCTATCGACCAGCATCAGTTCACCTGATTTCAGCACCCGGTCGGTCTTTTCGGTCACCCGGTAATGCACGATGGCGCCATTTGCCCCTGCGCCCGAAATCGTGTCGAAACTGGCATCCACGCAAGTCTCGTCCTGCCGCCGGAAAGCCTCCAGCGCCGTGACGATGCCGATTTCGGTCAGCTTGCCCGCTGGGGCATTGTCATCGAACCAGGCAAGGAATTTAGCCAGCGCCACGCCATCGAGCTTGTGGGCCTCGCGCATGCCGGCGAGTTCCGCCTCGTTCTTGCGCGATTTGGGCAGCAGCACCGGATCGCGCTTTTCGATCAGCGCCGCGCCGGCCTCCTTGAGCGTCGAAGCAATGGCCTCGGGGGCCGAAGCCGGGTCGATCAGCACCGCCTTCTTGCCCTTGCCGAGCTTGGCCAGCGCCGCGGGCAGGCCCTTGCTGCTGACGATCCCAGCAATGCCATCCAGCGCCTTTTCCAGCTCCGGGGTGATCTTGGCGGGATCGAGATAGAGCGAGGGCTGCCCCTTATGCGGCACGATGGCAAAGCCCAGCACGAAGGGCGTATTAGGCACGTCGCGGCCGCGGATATTGAACAGCCAGCAGATCGATTCCGGCAGCGTCAGCACGGCCGCGTCCGCGCCGTCCCGGTCGAGGCTCGCCTGGATATCGGCGATCTTGTCCGGCGCGGTTCTGCCGGCCCGGTTATGCCCCAGCACTTCGATCGTGCTGACCGGCGCGCCGGGCCGGTCGCTCCATATGGCGTCGACCAGGTTGGGGCCCGGCACCAGCTTGGCCCGCTTGCCCAGCTTGGCCTGCAGGTCGCGGATTTCCCCCGGCGTATGCAGCCAGGGGTCGTAGCGGATAATGCCGCCCTTGGGCACATAGTCGCCGATTTCGGCCGGCAGCCCGCCCAGCGCCTCATGCACAGTCACCTTGGCCGTATCGGTCTGCGCCGGCGCCTGCAAAGTATAGCGGCTATCGACAAACAACCCCGCCTTCTTCGCGCCAACAATGGCAATACCCGCCGAGCCGGTAAAGCCGGTGACATAGGCGAGCCGCGCTTCGCTGGCCGGCACCGATTCGCCGCGATGGGCATCAGCCCGGGGCACGAGGAAGCCATCGACCCCGGCCTTCGCCATGGCCGCCCGCAGTGCTTTCAGCCGTGGCGCGACGTTTTTCGGGTCGGCCCTTTCCTCAAAGCTCTGGAAGATGGCGGGCGGAAAAGTCTGGTCGGTCATGGTCTCGTCCCTGTTCGGCTCGTGCGACACCTTAACGAGGCGTAAGCGCGGTGCGAAGTCTGAACGGCAAATTAACGGGATAGTAACGGGGCTTGCGAAACGGGCATGGCTGGCTTGCCGTTTGCCCCCTAACCAAAGCATGGGGAAGGGCCTAGATAAGCTCCCGTCGGCGGCAATAGATCGTCGGCATGCATGGAGACTGAAATGACCGAGAGCAAGAACGATTTCCGCAAGGCACTGGGAGCCGTCATCGACGCCCGTGGCCGCGAGTCGAGCCGTCAGGTCAGCTATCGCATGCAGCACCAGCTGATCGGCGCATTCACAAAGCGCCCGTAAGGCCGCTGCAGTTTACTGCTGACGATCTGATTGATCCCCGGACGCGAGTTCGGG
>DATMSY010000053.1:0-54378 GCA_035565135.1 Devosia sp. | reverse complement strand
CCTTGAGGGGAGGGATTGAGGGTGGGGGTGTCGAGTTCTCTACCGGCATAGAGCTTGTTGAGGCCACGACACCCCCACCCTAGCCCTCCCCTCAAGGGGGAGGGGATTGGATCGTGGCTCTCCAACCTATAGCGCCGCAATACGGTCGAAACGTGCTTTCAGTTCCTTCAGCCGATGACGGTCGCCGCCGGGGACTTCGATCGAAGCCCAGCCGGAATAGCCGGCTGCGCGCAAAGCCGCGTTGACCGCGGCCCAATCGCAGTCGCCATCGCCGAGTTCGACATCAAACCCCTTCCAGGGCCCAGAACTGTTCATGCGCTCAAGGCTGAATTCCTTGATATCGACCTTGAGGATGCGCTGGCCCAGCGCTTCGATCCAATGGGCGGGGCGGCCATAGCGCAGCACATTGCCGACGTCGAAATACCAGCCGATCCGGGGATGGTTGAAGCTATCGACGAATTGCGCGGCTTCGAGCGGGCTGAGCAGGAAGTCGTTCCAGACATTTTCCACGGCGAGGGAGACGCCGACCGCTTCCGCATGGTCGAGCACCTTGGCCAGCTCGGTCCGCGCCAGATCATAGGCCCGGGCATAGCTGGTCGTGGCATTGACCACGCCGGGCACGACCAGCACCGTGCTGGCGCCATAGTCGCGCGCGCGGTCCAGCGCCGTGCGGATCGCCGCCACCGATATGGCGCGCACCTCGGGGGCGGGATCGGTCAGCGGCGCCTGCCAATGCATGGAATTGACCACGCCGGGAATGGCGAGCCCGCTGCGCTGCTGTGCCCTAAGGATTTCCTCGGTCGGCAGCTCATTGGGGGCATCGAGCTCGACGCCGTCAAAGCCCAGATCCGCCAGCAGCAGGAATTTGTCTGTTATGGAAAGGCCCGGCTCCTCCACCATATTCCATTTGATGCTCACCTTGTTGAGGGGGCGGTGGGATGGGGGCATCTGGGCTCTTTCCGGGTGATTTGGCGGAAGCCAACAGACCATTCCCAACGCGGCACAGCAAGCCTTGGCTTTTCGTCTCCGTGCCGGCCGGCGCGACACTCTTTTCTTACAAGCATGTGAGATTGGGAAATCGATCCGTTAATGTCTATAGAATTGATGGATATTTGAGCCTACCGTTCTGATTGTCACCCCTTGGGATGGAACAGAAATGCAGCAAGGCCGTAGAACCGCAATCCTCATCATCGCCGCTTCGCTCGTCTCGGCCACGACCCTTGGCCTGGTGCAGGCGCAGGAGGCGGCGCCGCTGCTGGCCGAGGTGCCGGCGGGCACCAAGCTGGTGATCGGCGATCCCCAGACGCAGAAGGCGCTGCAGCTGTCGGGGCTGATCGAGCAAATTCCCTTCGAGATCGAATGGGTCAATCTGAGCGGCGGGCCGCAGACTTCGGAAGCCTTCCGCGCCCGGGCGCTCGATGTCGGTGCGGTCGCCGAAATTCCCTCCATCTTCGCCAATTGGAACAATCTGCCGGTCCGCAATATCGCCTATCGCGAACGCGAGGACCCCATTGCCCATCCGGTCTACCGCTTCGGCATTGCGCCGGGGGTGGAGGTCAAGAGCCTCTCTGATTTCCGCGGCAAGCGCATTGCCTTCAGCCCCGGCCAGGCGCAGGGCGCGCTGGTGCTGCGGGCGCTGCAGGCGGCGGGGCTCACCAGGAACGACGTGACGCTGGTCGAATTGCCCAGCACGGCAGATGTCTATCCGGTGGCTTTGGCCAGCCACCAGGTCGATATCGCCCCCATTGGCGGGGTCAATATCCGCCGCTATGTCAATCAATATGGCGCCGATGGCGCGACCCTGGTCGAGCATGGGCTGCGCGATGATCCCAGCCATCTCTATGCGCCCCAATGGGTGCTGGACGACCCGGCCAAGGCGGCGGCGCTGGCCGTTTATGTCGGCTTCTGGGCCCGCGCCACCCAATGGGTCAACGACAACCCCGAGGCCTGGATCGAGGGCTATTACGTTCGGGACCAGGGGCTCTCTGCCGAGGATGGCCAATATCTGGTCGATCTCACCGGCAACCAGGTCGTGCCCGCCAGCTGGGACGAAGTGATCGCCCGCCACCAGCAGACCATCGACCTGCTGGCGTCCGAACTGGGCTACGAGCCCTATAGCGCCGAGCAGATTTTCGACCGGCGCTTTGAACCGCTGGGCGCCGCCGCCCTCGCGGCCAAGTAACAGCCAGCCCCAATCTCAGGAGATCGGCACATGACCTATCTGAGCGGCAATGGCAGGGGGGAAACGGCCCTGCTCGAACGCGAGCGACGGGCGGCTCCCGCCGCGCCGAAAAGTCTTGAAGCGCCGGCAATCCCTGCGATCCGCAGGAAAAGGCGGCTGGGGCCGGGGCCGGCCATTCCCTTTGGCCTCCAGATCGGGCCGGCCGTGCTGGTGCTTGCCTGGGTCGCCGGGTCGGGGCTGGGCCTGATCGACCCGCGCATCCTGCCCGCGCCCTGGACCATCATCGCCACCTTTGGCGAATTGATCGCCGATGGCAGGCTGCAATCCAATTTTTTGACCTCTTCGGTGCGGGCCCTCTTGGGTCTGGGCTTCGGCATTGTCATCGGATTGCTGCTGGCGGTGGTGTCGGGCCTGTCGCGGGTGGGGGAGGCGCTGATCGATGGGCCGATCCAGATCAAGCGAGCCGTGCCGACCCTGGCCATGATCCCGCTGCTCATCCTGTGGCTGGGGCTGGGCGAGACCATGAAGGTCACCATCATCACCCTGGGCGTGATCGTGCCGATCTATATGCATACCCATAACGCGCTGCGGGCCATCGACGAGCGCTATGTCGAACTCGCCGAAACACTGCGCATGAGCCAGCGCGACTTCCTGCTGCAGGTTGTGTTGCCCGGCGCCGTGCCGGGCTTTCTGTTGGGCCTGCGCTTTGCGGTGACCCTGTGCTGGGTCTCGCTGGTGGTGGTCGAACAGATCAATGCCACTTCCGGGCTGGGCTATATGATCGAACTGGCCCGCACCTATGGCCAGACCCAGATCATCATTGTGGGACTTGTCGTCTATGCCCTTTTGGGGCTCGCCTCGGACGGCATTGTCCGCCTGCTCGAACGGAGGCTGCTGTCATGGCGCCGCACGCTGGCTCACTGAACGCGGTCGAAATCCGCCGCCTGACACGGCGCTTCGGGCCGACAACAATTCTGGACGCTGTCGATCTCGATATCGCCCAGGGGGAATTCGTCGCCCTCCTGGGCAAGAGCGGCTCGGGCAAGAGCACCTTTTTGCGCGCGCTGGCCGGGCTCGATCATGATGTCGAGGGCACGGGAAGCTTGGCCGTCCCCGAGCGGCTATCGGTGGTCTTCCAGGATGCGCGGCTCCTGCCCTGGCGCAATGTGATCCAGAATGTGACGCTGGGCCTGCCCGGCGCCAGGCAGCAGGCCGGTCGCAAGGCTCTGGCCGAAGTGGGGCTGGCCGGCCGCGAAAGCGCCTGGCCGATCCAGCTGTCGGGCGGCGAACAGCAGCGTGTGGCTTTGGCCCGCTCGCTGGTGCGCGAGCCGGCGCTCCTGCTGGCCGACGAACCCTTCGGCGCGCTCGACGCGCTGACGCGCATCAAGATGCATGGTCTGCTGCGCGAGCTCTGCGCCCGCCACCGCCCCGCCGTGCTGCTGGTGACCCATGACGTGGACGAGGCCATCACCCTGGCCGACCGCATTCTGGTGCTCGACCGCGGCCGCTTCATCGAGGACCTGACCGTCGACCTGCCCGGCCGCCGCCGCCACGGCGATGCACGCTTCGACGCCATCCGCTCCCAATTGCTGTCCCGGCTGGGCGTCGACACCGACGAACGCGAAGCGGCCTGAGACGATCTTCGCATAGTTCACGGCGCAGCCGTGCCGAGTGTTCTGGCCAAGAGGTCGGCGAGGCCGCGACCGGCGTTGCCGTCGGTGTCGACGCGCGGATTGTAGATGGTGATTTCGAGGCCGACGGCCTTGCCGCTTTCAAGGGCAATCCGCAGCGCGGCGGCCAACTCGTCCCATGACAGGCCATCCGGCATGCGGAAATCGACGGCCAGCATGATGGCGTCGTCGAGGCAGTCGGCGTCGAGATGGATGAAGAAGCCGTCGAGTTCCGCGCGCGTCAGGTGATCAACCGCTTCGCGTGCCGCCTTCTCGACGCCCATCGCGCGCAGCGCGGGCAGGTCGAGCACCTTGAGGTCCGGTGGCAGTGGCTGGCTGCCATACTCTCGCTGATCGTCGTGATCGCGAAAGGCGAAGGCGACAGCGTCTTCCGGGCGGACCAGAGGCAAGCGGCCTTCGATATCGGTCAGCAGCGCTGGGCCATGGCCGGTGACCCAAGCGAGATCCATCGAGGCGCCCTCGCCATTGGGCTCCGCCGCGGGCTGGAAGAAATCGGCATTGCCGTCGATGAACAAGAGGCCGTAGCGGCCGCGCCGCCGCAAGGCCAGCATCGTGCCCAGCAGGATGGTGCAATCGCCGCCCAGCACCACCGGAAAGGCGCCACTGTCGAGCATGGCCTCCATGGCATCGGCCAGCTTGGGTGACCAGGCCGCAATCGCCCTGGCATTGAGAATGCCGGTTTCGGGATCGGGCGTCGCCTCCTTTGGCGGCACCGAAAGTCGGCCGGTATGGCGCGCATGCACGCGTTCGGCAAGGCCAAGCTCGAGGAGCCGGCCGGCCAGAAGCTCCACGCCGTCAGTCGCCAGGCCCAGCGTGGAGGGGGCTTCGAGAACCGCATAGGGCTGGGGCGACATGGGCGTTTCCGCTCGTCTGGTGGGTGCAACGATTTCGTCTTGAGCTTGTTTTGGACAACGGCGAGCGGTGTTAAGCGTTCCAAAGGATGGCTCGCTTCAGAGATGGTGACACCGACCGAAGGAAGCACCCTCGAAACCTCCTCAAGGAGGTAAAATCCAAAGTACGGCTTTTTGCTTTCCAACGCCGGTTGAACGCCGAACATGTCAAGCCAGTGCCTGATGTGGTGCCTCGTCCTTCCGAGGTCCTTCTTTAGCCTCATCTCCGAAATGTATCGGCAGCTAAAGCGCGACCTGCTTTCTCGTGGCGCCCGGTATCTGCTGCACTTGGATATCGGATCTGCACATTGCTAACTGACACGGACCCTATCTGCTGATTGGACGCCCGGCTGCATAGCGGCCGGGCCTTTCGTGTGGCGCGCTGGGCAAAATTGCCGTTTTGTGTATAAATTGGTAAATACTTGTAATTTTGTGGGCAGCCGAATATGGTGCGCTAAGAAATGGAGCGCTGCGGAGGGTCGCAGCCAGAAGCCCAGGGGAGAGAGGTAAGACGCGCGCAACAGAGGTGGCCTTGGCTTGTCGCGCGTCAATCCCAAGTTGAGATGAAGATTACCGGCGTACGCACCCTTTTGATGCAAGCGGCTCCGCCCAGTTCGGGCAAGCCGGCCAAGGCGGTGGTTCCTGCTGCCGATGGCAGCGCCCCAAAGCTGCCGGGATCGAGGAACTGGCTCTTCGTGAAGATTGAAACCGATGCCGGGATCGTCGGTATCGGGGAATGTTCGGGTTGGCCGCGTGTGGTCGAGAAGGCGATCGAGGATCTGTCGACGCTGCTCATTGGCGAGGACCCGACCCATATCGAGCGGATCGCGCAAAAACTGCAGGTGGCCATGATGGGGCACGGCATGCTGGGAACGGTGGGTGGCGGCGCCCTGACCGGGATCGACATCGCGCTCTGGGACATCAAGGGCAAGGCCTTGGGTACGCCAGTCTGGAATCTGCTTGGCGGCAAGGTGCGGGACCGGGTGCAAATCTATACTCATGCCAATAACAAGGATTATGCGCTCTCAGCCAAAAACCGCGGTTTCAAGGCGATCAAATGCAGCGGCGGTAGCGGTCTGGTTGACCCGGTGCGCAAGGTGGCCAAGATGCGTGACCTCTTGGGTGATGAGGTCGATATCGCCGTCGATGTGCATGGTCCGCCCTGGCTGACGCCGCAGGACGCCGTGCAGCTGGCGCGCGCGCTTGAGCCTTACAATATCCTGTGGCTCGAAGATCCGATCGCCCCGGACAATATCGAAGGCTATCAACGGATTCGGGACGCATCGAGCGTGCCGCTGGCGGCGGGCGAGCGGGTGTCCGGCATTTTCGGCGAGCGCGAACTGATCGAGCGCAATCTGGTCGATGTCATCCAGCCCGATGCGGGGCGGGCCGGGGGCATCACCCAGCTCAAGAAGATTGCGGCCATGGCCGAGGCGCATCACATCATGGTGGCTCCCCATTCCGGCTCGCTCGGACCGGTCGCCGAATATGCGGCGCTGCATCTGATGGCTTCGATCCCAAATGCCTTGATGCTCGAGCGCATGGAGGACGACTGGCCGGGCCGCCGGCAGACAATCATTCCCCATCCCGAGCAGGAAAGTGGCTTCCTTGCCGTGCCGGATGCACCGGGGCTGGGATGCGATGTCGACGAGGCCTTTGTGGCCGAGCATCCCAGCAGCGGCAATGTTTCGGTGCCTGCCAAGCCGCTGGATGAGCGCGACGAGATTGGCGGGGAGGGGCGGCTCTATGTGCAGACGCGGCTCAAGCGCGCCAGGTTCTTTTCGAAGGGAGAGGAATGATGGGGGCACCCGTGACCATCGAGCGTGTGCTCTGCACCCTGCCGTTCGCAGACGAGTTTGTCGATCAGGTGAAGGCCGCTGTCACGCCGGCCGAGTTTATTCACTGCGCCCCCGATGACGCTGCCGGCATTGGCGCGGCGCTGCAAAGCGTCGATGTGGCCATTATTTCGGGCGATCTCGACGAGAGATATGTTGCGGCGCCGAACCTCAAGTGGGTGCATTGCAATCATTCGGGCCTCACCAAGTCGGCGCGGCCGGAGGTGTTCAGCAAGGGATTGAAAGTAACCGGGGCTGCCGGCCGTTCGGCCGCGGCGCTTGCCCAGCATGGCTTCTATTTCGCGCTGGCGCTGACCTTTGACAGCCGGGCGCTGCTTGCCAAGCAGGACGCCCATGTCTGGCGCGGTATTCCCAATTATGGCGATCGGCTTGGGCTTGCGGGCAAGACGCTGGGCATTGTGGGCCTGGGCCATACCGGGCGCGAGATGGCGTTGCTCGGCCAGGCGTTTCACATGCGGGTGGTGGCCTATACGCGCAGTGTTCAACCTGAACAGCCCAATGTCGACGTACTGCTCTGCTCCGAACGCGGCGACACGCTCGACATGCTGATCGACCAGGCTGACGTGATCATGCTGGCGACCCAGCTGACGGACGACACCTATCACATGTTTTCCGAGCGCGAGTTCAAGCGGATGCGCAATTCGGCCTTCATCATCAACATGGCCCGTGGGCCGGTGATCGATGAGCCAGCGCTGATCAAAGCGCTCGAAATGGGCGAGATCGCCGGCGCGGGACTCGACGTGTTCACCCAGGAACCCCTGCCGGCCGATGCGCCCATCTGGGACGCGCCGAACGTGCTCATCACGCCGCATATGACACCGGCCCTGCCCGACCGGACGCAGCGCTCGATCGACATGATCGTCGAGAACATCACCCGCTATCGCGCGGGAGAACCCTTGCTCAATGCGCTTACGCAGAAGGACGTCTTCACGCCGCGCGCATAGCGACTTCGGCGAATTGGCCATTCCTGCCGGCCGGCTCGTCTTTCATCTTGCAGGAATTCGATGAGGAGGATCGATATGAACATCTCTGCGGGGCTTAAGGCCCTGGGACTGGCCGCACTGCTGAGTACGGCCATGGTCCATGTGGCAATGGCCGAGCCGACCGATCGCGGCATTACCGTCGCCCTGGCCGTCGAGCTGGATTCGCTCGATGCCTGCGACACCCAGCCGGCCCAGAACGCCAATATCGCGCGTGGCAATATCTATGAGTCATTGACCCATGTGAGCCCGGTCGACGGCAAGCTCGAGCCGCTATTGGCGCTGTCCTGGGAGCAGGTCGACGAGCTGACCTGGGAATTCAAGCTGCGGCCGGACGTCAAGTTCCATGATGGATCGCCCTTCACCGCCGAAGTGGCGGCTGCCAATATCAATCGCAGCCAGCCCGGCGCCGAGATCGATGGGCAGGAAATCGCCTGTCTCAATCTCACCCAGTTCCCTGAAGCGGTGAAGGCGGAAGCGGTCGATGAGCTGACCTTGCGCGTCACCACGCCCAAGGTAGACCCCATCCTGCCGCTGCGGCTGTCCTATGCCGATATCGGGAACCTGGCGACACAGCAGACCGCGCAGAAGTCGCTGAGCCCGGTTGGCACGGGGCCCTACCAGTTCGTCGAACGCATCCAGGGCGAGCATGTCAAGCTGACGCGGTTCGATGGCTATTGGGGCGAAATCCCCGCGGTCAAGGACGTCACCTATGTCTATCGCGCCGAGGCTTCGGTGCGGGCCGGCATGATCGAGACCGGGGAAGCCCAGCTCGCGACCGCCATCAGCGCACAGGATGCGACCGATGATGGCCGCACGGTGACCTATAAGGATAATCGCATCGTCATTGCCCGTCCGAACTCGTTCAAGGAGCCCTTCAAGGACCCGCGCGTCCGCCAGGCCGTTTCCCATGCCATCGACCGCGATACCATCGTGACGGCGCTGATGGGGATTGGCGGCAATCCCTGGTACCAGATGCTGGGGCCGCAGGTGAATGGCTATATTCCGGGGTTCGACGAGACCGACGCGCTGCGTTTCGATCCGGAAAAGGCCAAGGAACTGCTTGCCGCGGCCAAGGCCGATGGCGCTCCGGTCGATCAGGAGTTCGTGCTCGTCACGCGTCCCGACCTGTTCCCGGGCTCGGATGAAGTGGTTCAGGCCATCGCGCAGAATCTGCAATCGGTCGGCCTCAATCCGCGTATCCTGAGCCTTGAGAATACCGCCTGGCGGACCTATCTGCGCCAGCCCTTCCCCGAAGAGCAGGAAGGCAGCATCGTGATGCTGTCGCACGACAATACTTCGGGCGATGCGACGTTCAGCTTCTCGGGCAATTATGCGACCTGCGAAGGCCGCAATTCGGCAACCTGCAATCCGGAAATCGATCGCCTGGTCTTTGCTGCCGACGCCGCCCAGGGTGAAGAGCGTGCGAGCCTTTATCAGCAGGCCGCGCGGATCATGTATACCCAGGAAAGCACCATGATCGGCATTGCCGAGCAGGTTCGCCTGATGATGCTCGGGGAAGGTATCCAATACGAGCCCAATCCGCTGTCCGGCATCGAAATCCGGATCGCCGACATCACGTTCAGCGACTGATCTTTCGGCTCTGGGGTGTCCGGTATGCCGGGCACCCGTCCCATCAGGAGTTAAAGCCGTGCTTGCCTTTATCCGTGGTCGCCTTTTGTCCGGCCTATTGACCGTCTTCGGGGTGGTCGTCCTTGTCTTCTTCCTGGCCAGGCTGACCGGATCGCCGATCGATCTGTTCTTTCCCGAAGGCGCCACGCCGGCCCAGCTGGACTCTTTCAGCCGCGCCTATGGCCTCGATCGCCCGCTCATCGAGCAGTTCTGGGTGTTTCTGAGCAATGCTGTGCGCGGCGATTTCGGCATGTCCGTCTGGCAGCAACGCCCGGCGTTGCAGGCGGCGTTGAGCGAAATGCCGGCCACCTTGCTTCTTACCCTGATCGCGATGACCGTATCTGTGGTCATCGCTGTGATCCTTGGGACCGTCGCCGCAGCGTTCCGGTTTCGTCTGGTCGATCGCGTCATCACCATTGTGACCCTGATTACCGGCAGCATTCCGGCCTTCTGGTTCGCGCTGGTGAGTATCCTTATTTTCGCAATCGTCTATCGCCTGGTTCCCACTTCGGGGGCGGGCAATTGGCAATCCTGGATCCTGCCCGTCGCCACGGTGAGCCTGGGCCCGATCGGAGTGCTGACCCAGGTTACGCGCGGCGCCATGATCGAGGTGTTGAGCTCGGGCTTCGTGCGCAATGCGCGCGCGCGCGGGTTTGGCTCGACCCGCATTCTTTATCGCCATGCCCTGCGCAATGCTGCCCTGCCGATCATCGCGGTGGCCGGCGATATCGCGGCGAGCATGGTCAATGGAGCGGTGATCGTCAGCGTGGTTTTTGCTTTCCCCGGCATCGGCAAGGCCATTATCGGGGCCGTTCTCGCCCGCGATTTTCCGGTGCTGCAGGCCTGCATCGTCGTTGTCGGCGTCGCCGTGATCCTGCTCAATCTCATCATCGACCTGATCTACGTCGTCGTGGATCCGCGGGTCCGCCTGTCATGAAAGGCGACGCAATCATGTCCCAATCCGTGGGTCAGCCGAAACTGTCCTGGTTCCAGCGGAGCGAGCGCTGGCAGATGTTCACCGCGTCGCCGCTGGTGGTTACTTCGGCCATCTGGCTGCTGTTCATCGTGCTGGTTGCGCTATTGGCGCCGGCGCTGGTTGCCGAGCGGGCCAATCTGCAGGACCTTATGTCCAGATTCTATGCCCCATTCCAATTCGGCAAGGGCCTCGAATTCATCCTGGGGGGTGATAGCCTGGGCCGCCCGATCCTGCTGCAACTGGCCATGGGCGCGCAGACCTCGATGATCATCGCTGTCTTCGCGGTGGGTATCTCCTCGGCCATTGGCTATGCCATCGGGCTGGTGGCGGGCTATTTCGGCGGCTGGGTGGACAATGCGCTGCTGCGCATTGCCGATATCCTGCACACAATCCCCTCCATCCTGTTGGCGCTGGTGGTGCTGTTCATTCTGCAGCCGAGCGTCTTCAACGTCATCATCGTGCTCGGGATCACCCGAATTCCCGTCTATCTGCGGACCGCAAGGGCGCAGACGGTCGAGATCAAGGAACGCACTTTCGTGGAAGTGGCGCGCTCGATGGGGGCTTCCCATTGGCGCATCATCACCCAGGAGATCGCGCCGCTGGTATTTCCGACCATCCGAACCCTGGCGGTGCTGGAAATCGCCATGGTAATCCTGGCGGCATCGAGCCTGACCTTTCTCGGTATCGGCCTGCAGCGGCCCGATGTGGACTGGGGCATGATGGTTGCGGACGGCAAGACCTATCTCAAGTCCGCCTGGTTCGTTGCGGTTTTCCCGGGCGTGGTCATCGTCTTGACGGCGCTGTCGGCCAGCATCCTCTCGAACTGGCTGCGCGCGGTTGAGGACCCGACCCAGAACATCCTCTTCGCGCGCAAGCCCAAGGCTCGCAAGGGAGCAAGCCAATGACCAGTCTGCTCGATATCTCCGATCTGAACGTCACCTTCGAGACCCGGTTTCGGTCGGTGAGCGCGGTTCGTGGCGTCTCGCTATCGGTGGCGCAGGGGGAATCGGTTGCCCTGGTGGGGGCCAGCGGTTCGGGAAAGACGGTTTTGGGGCGCTCGATCCTGGGACTGGTCGACGAGCCGGGCGTCGTGCGAGGAAGCATAATCTTCGACGGCAAGCAGATCGTGGGGCGAAGCGAAGCAGATTTCCGCGACATTCGCGGGGTTGGCGTCGCCATGGTGTTCCAGGATGCGTTGGATGGTCTCAATCCTGTCTATTCCGTCGGCTCGCAATTGAGTGAAATCCTGACCGTACGCCTGGGCTATCCGCGGGCGCGCGCCAGGGAGCGGGCGATCGAACTCATGGAACAGGTCGGCATCCGCGATCCGGAGGGTCGGTACAATAATTATCCGCATCAGTTTTCGGGCGGCATGCGGCAGCGCATCTGCATCGCCCTGGCGGTCGGCATGCAACCCAAGCTGCTCATTGCCGACGAGCCCACCACCGCGCTCGACGTGACCGTGCAGGCTGGCATCCTGCGGCTGATCAAGCAGCTGCAAAGCGAAACCGGCATGGGGCTGATCTTTGTCACCCATGACCTGGCGGTGGCGCGGGAAGTGTCCGACCGCATGGTGGTCATGTATAATGGCCAGATCGTCGAAGAGGGCGCGACTGAAGATGTCTTCCTGCGCCCGCAACACCCCTACACCAAGGCCCTGCTATCGGCCCATCCGGCGCGCGCCAGGAGCTGGCGGGATCTTGAACCGATACCGGACGAATTCGTGACGGACGGTCCCGCTGCGGGGGCGCAAACCGTTGCGGCGCCGGCGCCGACGGCCTCTATTGGTTGATCGATTGGACGACAAAATGAACACGCCAGCGCCGTCATCGGCACTTCTCGAGGTTCGTGACCTCTACAAAACCTTCGGTCCCAAGAACGGCGGCAAGCACGGCCCCGTCGTCGCGGTGGGCGGTATCAGTTTCACGCTCAATCCCGGTGAGTGCCTGGCGATTGTCGGGGAATCCGGCTCGGGAAAATCCACCCTGGCGCGCACATTGCTGCGTCTGGTCCAGCCCGATAGCGGATCGGTACTTTACGAG
This sequence comes from Devosia sp., assembly GCA_035565135.1. Taxonomy (GTDB): domain Bacteria; phylum Pseudomonadota; class Alphaproteobacteria; order Rhizobiales; family Devosiaceae; genus Devosia. Next base: position 42,129 of record DATMSY010000053.1, on the reverse strand, counting down.
GGCGTCGACCTCGTCCAGATGACGGGCGGGCAGATGCGCCGGCAGCGCCGGAACCTGGCCATGGTGTTCCAGGACCCCTATGCCTCGCTACATCCCCGCAAGACGGTGGCGAGGCTGATCAGCGAACCCTGGGAAATCCATCCCGAGCTGGTTGCCAAGGCCGATCGCCCGGCCCGGATCGCGGACCTGCTCAAGCAGGTCAATCTGCCCCAGCATTTTGCCGAGCTTTATCCCAACCAGCTCTCGGGTGGGCAGCGGCAGCGTGTCGCCATTGCACGGGCGCTGGCGCTACAGCCCCGTATCCTGATCCTCGACGAGCCGGTTTCGGCGCTGGACGTGTCGGTTCAGGCCCAGGTCATCAACGTGTTGATGTCCCTGCAGGAACGGTTGGGACTGGCCTATATCTTCATTTCCCACGATCTGGCCCTGGTCCGGCTGGTGGCCAGCAAGGTCGCGGTGATGAACAAGGGGGTGTTCGTCGAGGCGGGGGAGACCGAGGACATTTTCAGCAATCCGCAGCACGATTATACCCGCACCCTGCTCGCATCGTCCCCGGCGCTGCATGAGGGTGGCGCGGCCTGAAAAGAAAGGCCAGGGCAAGCCCTGGCCAGATCGCCTAGCGTCGCCTGATGGTGCCGACATGGTTGGCCGCCGCGAAACGTCCGCCCTGGTAGAAGAGCGAGACAGCGCTTTCGTCTTCGGTACTGAGTTCGGCCGCGGCGTGTTCGGCGATGACGTCCCGGGGGTTGTAGCCAAGCCTGGTGGCAGCTGAATTGTCCCACCAGGTGCCGCCGCCCGCCGATACGCCGAAGACCGTGGTCGCATCCACGTCGGGATGGGTGAGCCCGATCAGCGTGAGCTGGCAAAGGTCGGCCGGGCTCACCCAGACTTCCAGCGACCGCACGGTCTTGGGCTGTTTGCCGGCATTGCCGATGCGGATGATGAGGCTTTTGATGTTGTATTTGTCGTAATAGAGCCCGGCCACCAGCTCGGTCCAGCATTTGGAAAGGCCATAGAGCCCGTCGGGCCGCATCTGCGCGGTGCCGGAGACCACCGTATCGCGCGGATAATAGCCGATGGCATGGTTGGATGAGCCAAGGATCACGCGGGGCACCTTGGCCAGCCGCGCCGCTTCATAGAGATTGCTGGTGCCCACGACATTGACCCGCACGATATCCTCGAGCGGGGCCTCCTTGGGAATGCCGGCCATGTGGATGACCCCATCCATGCCCTCGAAGGCCGCGCGCATCTTGTCCACTTCTGACATGTCGACTTCGAGGAAGGTTTCGTTGGCCGCCAGATCGTCGGGCTGGGTGCGGCCGAGCACGACAATGGAGCGAACCAGCGGCGCCAGTTCCTTGCGCAGCGCCGAGCCGACCCGACCGGAGCCACCCATTATGGCCAGTTTCAGATTTCCGTAGGTTGGGTGTTCGGTCATGCAATCGCGCTCCTCAGGCATATTTCTCCTGTGTGTGGTATTGCGCATAATATGTCAAGAATTGTAAATTCAGCGGGGTTGAGATGGGGAAGTGACGTGCAGGACGAAACCGTTTTTACGATCGAGCGCGCCGGCATAGCGATCGAGGTGATCGAATATGGAGCGCGTCTCAGGCGGTGCCTGGTGCCCGATACCGATGGACGAGTGGCCGATGTCGTTCCTGGCTTCGAGCGGACATCGGATTATGTCGCGCGCGGCGGGACGATGGGCGCCGTGCTGGGGCGATATGGCAACCGGATCGGGCATGGGTCCATCGCCATTCATGGCAAGCGCTATGCGCTGTCGCGGAACGACGGCGAACACACCATGCATGGCGGGGCGGGGCATTTTGGTACCCGTCAATGGCGCGGCGCCTATGACGGGCCGGCCAGCATCGTGCTGGAATTGGTGAGCGGCGATGGCGACCAGGGCTGGCCCGGCACAATGACGGCGCGGGTGCGCTATACGCTAACCGGGAATGCCGAATTGCGGATCGACATGGAGGCCGTGTGCGAGCACGACACCTATATCAACATGCTCTTTCATGGCTATTGGAACCTGGCGGGACATGGCAGCGGGGTCGTGCATGACCATGTTCTCAAGCTGGCGGCCGACCACTATACGCCCAAGGGTGAGGATGGCTTGCCGACCGGGGACCTCGTTGCCGTGGAGGGAACGCCGTTCGACTTCCGACGGGCCAAGCGCGTCGGCGCCGACATAGCGGCTACGGGCCGCGGCTATGCCCATAATCTGTGCCTGCGGGATTTCCAGCCGGGGCATGTCCGTCCTATCGCCTGGCTGCTCGATCCGAGCAGCGGACGCGCGCTGACGCTCAAGACCGATCAACCCGGCCTGCAAGTGTTTACGGCCAATTCCTGGGCGAATATTGAAGGCAAGGACGGGGCAATCTACCAGGCCCACAATGGGTTAGCGCTTGAGACCCAGCTTTATCCCAATACGCCGAATGTGCCGGCTTTCTGCCCGAGGCCTGTCCCGGCGGGGGAAATTTATCGGCATCGCATGGTTGTGGGTTTCCATGCCGTTCGGCCGGCGGAGGTCGGCGATTTTTTCGCTGACTAGATGCCTTCGAACATGCGCGTGCGGGCGTTCAGCACATGCAGTCGCATTGCCGCATAGGCAGCGTCCGCGTCCTGCCGGCGAATGGCGTCGACAATCTCTTCGTGCTCGGTTTGCACCGCGCGAAGCTGGGGGGCTGAGCGTCTGAGGCTCAGGCTGCGGGTTACGTTCATGCCCGCGATGACATGCGACCGCAGGGAGGCCTGAACCGAGACGTGGTATTGATTGTGCGTGGCGCGGGCGATTTCGTCGTGCAGATTGCTATCCTCTTCGGCGCCCAGATGCCCTTCGGCAAGACAGCGCTCGAGAGCCTGCATGGCAGCGTCGATTTTCGCCAGGTCCGCGTCGTCGCGCCGATGCGCGGCAAGCGCCGCCCCGGCCGGCTCGAGACCCGCGCGAAATTCGAAACAGCGCTGGATATCGGCGAGGGAACCCACCGGCGCCAATTGCAGGACATCGGCCTCAGGGCGCCGTTTGACATAGGAGCCCGACCCCTGTCGCGACACGATCAAACCGTCTTCGCGCAAACGCTCCAAAGCCTCCCGCACCACTGGGCGGGAGGCTTCGAATTTTTTGGACAGCTCCATTTCCGTCGGCAGGCGGCTGTTCACCGGAAAGGTGCCATTGGCGATCATGTCGACGATCCGGTCATAAACGACGCCACTCAAGCGACCGGAAATGGTGTCTCGAGGGGTCGTTTCAAAAACCGTCGACATGTTTAATCCTCGCTAGCGCCCGACCTTCTGCCTCCAGGTAGCGAATTCCTGAAGCGCCTCCGGATCGGGCGGATAAATGCCAAATATGGACGAACCTTCTACAACCTTATCATAAACGAAGTCCTCGAACACAGTCTGTTCGAAAGCTTCCTCGGCAATCTCCCGGGCCAGATGCAGCGGGATGACCACCACGCCTTCGCCGTCGCCGACCAGGATATCGCCCGGAAATACGGGGACGTCACCGCAACCGATCGGCACGTTCAGGTCGATCGCGTGGTGCTTGATAAGATTTGTCGGCGCCGATGGGGCGGCGTGATAGGCGGGGAAGGGGAGCCTGGCAATCTCGGGCGTGTCCCGGAAGCCGCCATCGGTCACAATGCCGGCGACACCGCGCTTGAAGAGGCGCGTGACCAGGATAGCGCCGGCGGACGCCGCCGAATGATCCTTGCGGCTATCGATGACGAAGACATGGCCTTCGGGACATTCTTCCACGCCCTTGCGCTGGGGGTGGCTGCGATCCTCGAACGTTTTGAGGTGGTCGAGGTCTTCGCGCGCGGGGATGTAACGCAAGGTATAGGCGGGGCCGACCATGCGCGGTGCACCCGGGTTGATGATGCCGATTCCCGCGATAAAGGTATTACGGAAGCCGCGCTTAAAGAGGGCTGTCGTCAGCGTCGCGGTTGAAACGGTCATCAGCTTGGCGCGCACGCCATCATCATAGGGCGGCATCAGAAATTCCTCCTGCAGCACGATCGGGCGGCCTGGTCGGCCACTTGGCCGCACGATGCGGCAACGGGTCCTATCAATCCTGACTGTCTGAATTTGTCAATACTTGTAATTTAACGGGCGCACCACGCGTGGAATGGCATGTGGTTTCCGCATCGTGGAAATTATCCGGCGATCGCATGATCGCGCGGTCGCGGGGACGTATCTGGAAAATACGTCAATCCATGCGAGGCATATCGTGAGCATCTATCTTGATCGGGCCGGTCTTCACGTCGACCGGGAGCTCTGCCAATTCGTCGAGACCGAAGTCCTGCCGGGCACCGGCGTTGCGGCCGATGGTTTTTGGCAGGCTTATGCCGGATTGCTGGCCGAGCTGGCGCCGCGAAACGCGGAACTGCTCGCGGAGCGCGATCAGCTGCAGGCGAAAATAGACGCCTATTTCCGCGACCGGCGTGGCCGGGAGCATGATGCGGCAGAGTATGAAGCCTTCCTGCGGGAGATTGGCTATCTGGTTGACGACCAGGAACCGCTGCGGATCGAAACGGAGAATGTGGACCCGGAAATCGGCTTGTTGGCCGGACCGCAACTGGTCGTGCCGGTGATGAATGCGCGCTTTGCCCTCAACGCCGCCAATGCGCGATGGGGCAGTCTCTATGACGCGCTGTATGGAACCGATGCCGTGCCCCAAACGGGTGAGCTGGCGGCGGGTCGGGATTACAATGAGAAGCGCGGCGCGGTGGTGGTCGCGAAGGCCAAGGCGTTCCTCGATCAGGCGCTGCCGCTGGTCGATGCGCGGCACGCCGATGTCACGCGCTATGCGATCGCCGATGGCGAGCTTGAAATTCTTACGCCGGCAGGGGCCACGCATCCCGTCGATCCCGGGGCGTTCCGGGGTTATGCGCATCGCGGGGCTGTCACCGTGCTGTTGTTCCGGCACAATGGGCTGCATTTCGAGATCATCATCGATAGGTCGACCGACGTCGGGCTCCGCGATCCGGCGGGAATCGCCGATATCGTCATCGAATCCGCGCTGACGACAATTCAGGACTGCGAAGATTCGGTGGCCGCCGTCGACGCGCAGGACAAGGTCGTGGTCTACCGCAACTGGCTCGGGCTGATGAAGGGGGACCTCAAGGAGAGTTTTGTCAAAGGCGGGCGCGAGATCACACGCCGTCTTTCCCCGGACCGAACCTATATCGGCGTGGACGGGCAGGGGCTCATCCTGCCGGGTCGCAGCCTCATGCTCGTGCGCAATGTCGGCCATCTGATGCTGACCGATGCGGTACTCGATGCCGGCAAGAAGCAGACGCCGGAGGGCTTTCTCGACGCCATGGTGACGGTCGCCGCGGCCCTGCACGATCTCAAGAAGATCGAGGGCCTGCGAAATTCGCGGACCGGCAGCGTCTATATCGTCAAGCCCAAGATGCATGGCCCGGCCGAGGTCGCCTTTGCCGACCTGCTGTTCACGCGGGTGGAGGCGGCCCTGGGCCTTGCCCCCCATACGATCAAGATCGGCGTCATGGACGAGGAGCGGCGCACCACGGTCAATCTGCGCGCCTGCATGCGCGCGGTGAAGCACCGTTTGGCATTCATAAATACCGGCTTTCTCGATCGCACGGGCGACGAGATCCATACCGCAATGCAGGCCGGCGCCGTCGTTCCCAAGGCGGCCATGCGGCAAGCCAAGTGGCTGGGCGCCTATGAAGACAACAATGTCGATCAAGGCCTTGCGGGTGGCCTGCCCGGCCGGGGCCAGATCGGCAAGGGCATGTGGGCCAAGCCGGACGAGATGGCGGAAATGCTCGTGGCCAAGATCGCGCATCCACAATCGGGGGCCAGCACGGCCTGGGTGCCGTCGCCGACGGCGGCGACGCTGCATGCCACGCATTATCATGCGGTGGATGTCGCTGCCATGCGCGCGGCAATCGAACATCGTACCCCGGCGAGCCTGTCCGATATTCTGACGCTTCCCCTGTTGCAGGGCGCAAACCTCTCGGCGGAAACCATCGTTCGCGAACTCGCCAATAACGCCCAAAGCATACTCGGCTATGTCGTCAGGTGGGTCGATCAGGGTGTGGGATGCTCGAAGGTGCCCGACATCGACAATGTGGCGCTGATGGAGGACCGCGCGACCCTGCGCATCTCGGCGCAGCATATCGCCAATTGGCTGCTGCATGGCCTGGTAAGCAGGGAGGAAGTCGAGGGCGCGTTCCGGCACATGGCTTTGGTCGTGGATGAACAAAATTCCGCCGACCCTCTCTATCGGCCAATGGCGCCGGAATTCAGCGAAAGCATTGCCTTCCAGGCGGCGCTCGAACTGGTTCTGGAAGGGGCGCAACAGCCGAACGGCTATACCGAGCCGGTGCTGCATCGTCGCCGCCGCGCGGCCAAAGCGCGCCTTATGGCGGCGGAATGAATGGCGTCATATGTAATTATTTGTATGGCAAGTCCTGATTAATATTGACAACTGATCTGCCAGGTCCGACAAAGCTGTCCGACGAACTGGAGGATGAGAATGTCGGTAGCATTTATCGGTTTGGGAACCATGGGGCGCCCCATGGCTGAGCGTCTGGTGCGGGCGGGCGAGGCGGTGATCTGCTACCGCGTCAAGGAACCGTCCCGCTATCTGATCGAGCTCGGTGCCAAGGAAGCGGCGAGCGCGGCGGAGGCTGTTGCCGGTGCCGATTTCGTGGTCCTGATGTTGCCGGACACGCCTCAGGTCGAGGACGTTCTCTTTGGAGAAGGCGGTGTCGCCGCCTCTCTCAAGCCGGGCGCTGTTCTGATCGATATGAGCTCGATATCGCCGGTCGCGACGCGGGATTTTGCCGCGAAAGTCGAGCGGGCTGGGGCGCATTATCTCGACGCGCCGGTTTCGGGTGGCGAGATCGGGGCGCGCGAGGGCACGCTGTCGATCATGGTGGGCGGGCCGGAAGATGTGTTCCAGCGTGCGCTCCCGCTGCTCGAGAAGATGGGAAAGAATATCAACCTTGTCGGCGCCGTCGGGTCGGGACAGGTGTGCAAGGTCGCCAACCAGATCATCGTGGGTTTGACGATCGAAGCGGTGGCCGAGGCATTCGTGCTCGCCAAGCAGGCCGGCGCCGATCTCTCGAAGGTCCGCAATGCGCTATTGGGCGGTTTTGCCCAATCGAGAATTCTCGAAGTGCATGGCCAGCGCATGATTGAAGGGACCTTCAAACCCGGCTTCATGCTGAAGCTGCACCGGAAGGACCTCAACCTGGCGACAGACGCGGGCAAGGCGTTGCAGGTCGCCCTGCCCAATACCGCCGCTACATCGCAACTGATGAATGCCGCGCTTGCCCTGGGCCTGGGTGACAAGGACCATTCGGCGCTTTTCGCTGCGCTATCGACCTGGTCGTCCAATCCGGACGCAGGGCAGTAGGCCAGCTTTTGCTGGGCATTTGAAGGCTGGGGCTGTGGTCTGCCAACGCTCGATATTGGTTGAAGTTTCAGAACCCCACCCTCAATCCCTCCCCTGAGGGGGAGGGAGGCAGATCGGGGCTCTCCATCTAATAGAAAGCGGAATGTCGGGCTGCACGCGCTTTGTCGCGGCCTTTGTTTGTGTGTGGGCCGGCAAGGCGTTTCCACATTGTGGAATAATTTGTAAGAATTCTTTTATAGATGTAAGTTTGAATATAGGTGGATCGAGGCTTTTGACCGGAATTTCGGGAAAAAGCTGCAATCAACGCAGACAATAGTTGCGCAAAAAGAACAACTTGTCGGCGTTCTGGGAGGAGCGAATGAATAGAATTGTGTCTGCCCTTTTGGGCGGAGCATTGGCCTGCGCGATTTCATCGGTAGGGCCATATGCGCAGGAATATCACGAGGCGCCGGCGCTGGCCGCAGAGGTTGCCGCAGGCGAGCTGCCGCCGGTTGAGGAGCGTTTGCCGGATCAGCCGGAGGTGATCGCGCCTTACCGGGAACTGGGCACTTATGGCGGTGCCATCCGGTTTGGTCTGCGCGGAAGCTCGGACCACAACCACATTCTCAGGCTGGTTGGGCCGCAGGGGCTGGTGCGCTGGGACCCCGCGTTCACGGACGTGGTTCCCAACCTGGCCGAAAGCTACGAGGTCAATGCGGACGCGACCGAATTTACCTTTCACCTGCGTGCGGGGCTGAAATGGTCTGACGGCGAACCGTTCACGGCGGACGACGTCATGTTCAACGTCAACGATCTGCTCCTCAATGCGGATTTCGCACCGACGCCGCCACGCTATATGGCGGGCGGCGAGCCGCTTGCGGCCGAAAAGATCGATGAGCAAACCGTTCGCTTCACGTTCAAGGAACCGGCGGGCAGCTTTCTCTACGATCTGGCCATGCCGCTGGGTCAGCACCCGGTGTTCTATGCCAAGCATTATTGCTCGCAGTATCACCCCGCCTACAATGCCGATGTGCAGTCGCTCGTGACCCAGAGCGGCGCAGCCGATTGGCAGTCCCTGTTCCGGCAGCAGTGCGGCGACATCGAGATTCCCGCGCGGTGGGGGAATCCGGATCGCCCCACCATGGACCCCTGGATCGTCAGCTCGCCCTATACCGGCGGCGCAACTCAGGTGACGCTGGAACGCAATCCCTATTTCTGGCAGGTCGATACCGACGGCAATCAATTGCCCTATATCGACCGGCTCACGGCAGACGTGTCGCAGGATGTCGAAAGTCTGATCCTGGCCATTATCGGGGGCAATATCGACTTCGGTCTCCGTCACATCGATTCCATTTCGAACCGGCCTGTGCTCGCGGAAAACCAGGAGCGCGGCAATTACCATATGTTCGCGGCCAATCCGGGTGGCGGGCAATATATGACGATCGATCTCAATCTCACGCACAAGGACCCCGAGCTGCGGGCGCTCTTCAACCAGAAGGATTTCCGCATTGCGCTGTCATTGGGCATGAACCGCCAGGAGATCATCGATACGGTATTGCTGGGCCAGAGCGAACCCTGGCAGCTCGGCGACTTCCCCGGATCGCCCTATTATAACGAGCAGCTTTCGACCCAGTACCTGGAGTTCGACCCCGACCAGGCAAACGCATTGCTCGACAAGCTGGGCTATGAACGCGGAGCCGATGGTATCCGCACGCTGCCGAGCGGTCGCAAGATCAGCTTCAAGATCGACGTGATCCCCACCAACACGCCTGACCATGTCGATATCCTGGGGCTGATCGAAGCGCAGTGGCGGGCGATCGGGGTGGAGATGAAGGTCAATCCGCTCGAACGCAGCTTCTTCTTCGACCGCATCACCGTTGCCAATGATCACGACGCCGCCGTCTGGCCCAACAATGGCAGCGCGCTGGTGAATTACCCGACCAAGCTGGTGCCGCTGCACCAGGACAGCCGGTGGGCCATTGCGTGGATGCAGTGGTACGAAAGCCGGGGCGCCAATGGCGAAGAACCGCCCCAGGAGATCAAGGATCGTCTCGCGCTCTGGGAGAAGATCCGGGCAACAGCGGTGCCGGCGGAGCGTGAAGCGCTCTATGCGGAGCTGAACCAGCGTGCCGCGGACGCTTTCGAAGTGCTCGGCGTGGCTAAGTCCATCACCACCTACGGCATCGTCAACAATGACCTGGTCAATGTTCCCGACGAGATGGCCAATAGCTGGGAATGGCCCACGCCGGCGCCCGTTCTCCCCCAGACCTGGTTCTACAAGACCCACTGACAATCGAGGCCGGCGCGGCACAATCCGTGCCGGCCTTCGTGAAAGGGCAAGCATGCTGATCTCCTATGTCATTCGCCGCATCATCTGGGCGGTCCCCTTCCTGTTCGCCGCCTCCTTGGTGGCGTTCGCGCTGATAACGCTGCCGCCGGGGGATTATGTCACGACCTTGGCCCAGACCCTGGCGGAGTCGGGCGACCAGGTCGATCAGGCGAGGCTGGCGGCCCTGCGTGCACGATATGGCCTCGATCAGCCGTTCATCATCCAATATTTCATGTGGATCGGCGGCGTGCTGCAGGGCGATTTCGGCATGTCGTTCGAGTGGAACCAGCCGGTTGCCCAGCTCATCTGGGAGCGCTTGGGGCTTTCCTTCATTCTCGAGTTCTCGACCCTGATCTTTGCCTGGGGCGTCGCGTTGCCGGTCGGCATTTATTCGGCCGTGCGGAAATATTCGGCGGGCGATTATGTCGTCTCCGTCATCGGCTTTCTCGGGCTGGCGCTGCCCAATTTCCTCATCGCGCTCGTCCTGATGTATGTCGCGGTCGTGCATTTCGGTGTCGACGTTACCGGGCTGTTTTCGCCGCAATATCGCGATGCTCCCTGGTCCTGGGACAAGTTCGTCAATCTGCTGCAGCATTTGTGGATCCCCGTCATCATATTGGGGACCAGCGCCACGGCGGGGCTGATGCGCATCATGCGGGCCAATTTGCTGGACGAGCTGAACAAGCCTTACGTGGTGACGGCGCGCGCTAAAGGGCTATCGGAATGGAAGCTCATCCTCAAATACCCGGTGCGCCTCGCGCTTAATCCGTTCGTCTCGACCATCGGCTGGGCCTTTCCGCAGCTGATCTCGGGCGCGGTGATCACGGCCTATGTGCTGTCGCTCCCCACCGCGGGTCCGCTGATGCTGCAGGCGCTGCTGGCGCAGGACATGTACCTGGCCGGCGCGTTCATCCTGCTGCTCTGCTGCTTCTCCATTATCGGCATGCTGGTCTCGGATATCCTCCTGGCCCTGGTCGATCCTCGTATCCGTTTCCGGTGAGCGCCATGACCACTATTGCAGATCCCCGCACCATCGACATGCGCACGGACGCACAGGCGTCGCAATGGCGCCTGACCTGGCGGGCATTCCGCCGGCATCGGCTCGCCGTCGTCAGCCTTGTCATTGTGCTGCTCTTTTATGTGGTGGGCGCCTTTGCCGAGTTCTTTGCGCCGTTCGACCCGGAAACGACGTCCTCGCGCCATATCTATCATCCGCCCCAGGCTATCCATTTCATCGACTGGCAGGCCGATGGCAGCTGGTCGATACGGCCGCATGTCGAAAGCATGGTGGTGAAGCGCGATCCGATCTCGTTGAGCGCGACCTATGAGGCCGACCCGGCGCGCAAGATCTATCTCTCGCTGTTCGGCCAGGGCCAGCCCTATACGATGTGGGGCATTTTCCAGGCCGACAGGCACTTGCTGGCGGCGGCCGATCCGGCGGACAGGTTCTACCTGCTGGGGACCGACCGGCTGGGGCGCGACGTGCTCAGCCGGGTGATTCACGGCTCGCGCGTGTCTATGTCCATCGGCCTGCTCGGGGTGTCCATTAGCCTGGTCATCGGCGTGCTGCTCGGGGGCATTTCGGGATATTACGGTGGCTTCGTCGATACTGCGGTGCAGCGTGTGGTCGAGCTGATCCTCTCGCTGCCGACCATTCCGATCTGGCTCGGTCTTAGTGCGGCTCTTCCCCAGGAATGGTCGCCACTTACCCGGTATTTCGCGATCACCGTTATCCTGTCGCTGATCGGATGGACGGAATTGGCGCGGGTGGTTCGCGGGCGCTTTCTGTCCCTGCGCATGGAAGATTTCGTAATTGCCGCGCGTCTCGATGGAGGCAGCCAGGGCCGGGTCATCTTCCGCCATATGCTGCCCTCGATGGCGAGCCACATCATAGCGTCGGTCACGCTCGCCATTCCCGCGATGATCATTGCGGAAACGGCGCTGTCCTTTATCGGGCTTGGCCTCACGCCGCCGATCATCTCGTGGGGCGTGCTGCTCAAGGAGGCGCAGAATATTCGATCGATTGCGCAGGCGCCCTGGCTCTTCGCGCCCGGGGTGGCGGTGTGCATCGCCGTTCTGGCGCTGAATTTTCTGGGCGATGGTCTGCGTGACGCCGCTGACCCCTATTCAAACGAGAAGCAGTAAGATGTCCAACGGCAATAACGCATCCGCAACGCCCATTCTCGAGATCAAGGACCTGGTGACGGAATTCGCGACGTCGCGCGGATCCTTCCGGGCCGTCGATGGCATCAGTCTCAAACTCTATCGCGGCAAGACGCTCTGCGTGGTCGGCGAGAGTGGCTCGGGCAAGAGCGTTACGGCGCGATCGATCCTGCAGATCGTCGATGCGCCGGGGCGCATCATGCAAGGGCAGATCAATTTCAATGCCTATCGCGGCTCGGACCGGGTCGTTGACCTGGCAAAGCTCGACCCGAGGGGCAAGACCATCCGCGACATTCGCGGCCGCGATATCGCGATGATCTTCCAGGAGCCCATGAGCTCGCTTTCCCCGGTCCATACGATCGGGGACCAGGTGGGGGAAGTCATTCGCCTGCACGACAAGGTGAGCAAGAAACAGGCCAGGGAACAGGCCGTCGAACTCCTGCGCAAGGTGGAGATCAAGAATCCTGAATCGGCGGTGGATCGCTATCCGTTCGAATTCTCGGGCGGCATGCGGCAGCGCGCGATGATCGCCATGGCACTCGCCTGCAATCCGAGCATCCTGATTGCCGACGAGCCGACGACCGCGCTCGATGTTACCATTCAGGCCGAGGTGCTGGCGCTCATCAAGTCGCTGCAGGCATCGAGCGATATGTCGGTGCTGTTCATTACGCACGACATGGGCGTCGTTGCCGAGATTGCCGATGAGATCGCGGTCATGCGCTACGGCAAAGTGGTTGAACAGGGCGATGCGTTCAGCCTGTTCGGCAATCCGCAGCACCCCTATACCCAAGGGTTGCTGAAATCGGTGCGGGAGCTGGATCAACCCTCACCCCGGCGGATCGAGCTGCGCCGCCGGCGACCGCGGGGCGAGGCGTGCCTGGTGTCGGAAAAGGTACGCAAGGAATTCCCTATCCCCGGCGGGCTCTTTGGGCGCGGCAAATCCACATTGGTCGCCGTGGACGATGCGAGCATCGAGCTTCGCGCGGGCGAAAACCTGGGGATCGTGGGGGAGAGCGGATCCGGCAAGACAACGCTGGGCCGGTGCCTGCAGCGCATCTATTCGGTGTCCGACGGCAATATCCGCTATCGTGACCACGACAACAAGATGATCGACCTGGCAACGCTGTCGGATCGGGAGCTGCGCCAGCCCTGGCGCGACATCCGCATGGTTTTCCAGGATCCCTTCGCCTCGCTCAATCCTCGGATGACGGTCGGGCAGATCATCGCCGAGCCGCTTGTTACCGAACGGCGCCTGAATGCAGCGGCGATCGATACCAGGGTCGCCGAGCTGCTCGAGCTGGTCGGGCTCCCGGCCTCCGCGGCGTCGCGCTATCCGCACGCTTTTTCGGGTGGGCAACGCCAGCGCATATCGATCGCGCGGGCCATCGCGCCCAACCCCAAGATCATCATTGCCGATGAAGCCACTTCGGCGCTCGATGTCAGCATTCGCACGCAGGTGCTGGATCTGCTGCTCGACCTCCAGGAACGCCTCGACCTGAGCTTCATCCTGATCAGTCACGACATTTCGGTGATCCGCTACTTCTGTGATCGGATCGCGGTGATGTATCGCGGCAGGATCGTGGAAACCGGGCCGACGGAAGAGGTCTGCGCGACCCCGTCGCACGATTACACCAGGGCATTGCTGTCGGCCGTACCCATTCCGGACCCGACACGGCGTGGTACGGTCACCCGTGTCAGGTATACGGGGGAAGCGTGAGCATTGAGGTTGGCGGGGGCTTGCCCGCATTCGAAAGGGTGGCGCGGAGCCAGTGCCGCGTTGGCGAGTCGCCGGTCTGGGACCCGGACAGCCGAACCCTGTCATGGTGCGACATCCATGCGGGCGAGCTCTTTGCGCTGGATATCGGCAGCGGCGCGCTACGCAAGTGGACGCTGCCGGAGCGCATAGGTTCTTTCGCGCTGGCCGACGATGGCCGATATCTCGTTTCCCTGGTCTCGGGCATTCATTATTTCGATCCGGCCAGTGAGCAACTGGACTTCCTGGTGAACCCGGAAGCGGGCGTGCGGCTTGCCGCTGGCGACCGGTTGAATGACAGCAAGGTTGGGCCCGACGGCGCCTATTGGGTGGGGAGCATTCATCAGGACGGTGTTTCGGCTGCGCTTTATAGGGTTACGGCCGACGGGCGGGTCGAAACGAAGATTACCGGCATGGGGACCGTCAATGGCTTGGCATTTTCGGGCGATGGCAGGCGTCTTTTTGTTTCGGACTCCAGGCAGTGCTGGATCGATCGGTTCGATCTCGATCCAGCGACCGGCGCGCTGTCCAACCGCCAACGCATCGCAAACCCGGACGAGGCGTTCGGGCGGCCGGACGGCGCCGCGACGGACGTCGCAGGTCGCTATTGGAGTGCGGGTGTTTCGGCAGGCTGCTTGAATTGTTTCTCGGGAGATGGCCTTCTTCTCCAGCGCGTTCCGGTTCCGGTAAAGCGGCCGACAATGCCATGCTTTGGCGGGGTGGACATGCGTACGCTCTACTTCACCAGCATCCGGCGTTCTGAGGATGCCAGCGACGATTGTGGTGACGTGTTCAGCATGCGCGTCGATGTGCCCGGCGTCGCAATTGGTAAATTCCGGACGCGCTAGATATTTCCGAGTTCTTTCGGCCGGGGGCCGCCGGTTGCCCAGTCGAGCAGTTTGACGGTGTGGACCACCGGCACGCCTGCTGCACTGCCGATTTGCGTCAGGCAGCCGATATTGCCGGCGGCGATGATCTGCGGCCTGGTCTTTGCGATATTGGCAATCTTTCGGTCGCGTAACTGGGTGGCGATGGCCGGCTGCAGGATATTGTAGGTGCCGGCCGAGCCGCAGCAAATGTGTCCTTCGGGCACGTCCTTGACCACGAAGCCGACAGCGCGGAGCAGGCGCTTGGGTGGCTCCTTGACCTGCTGGCCGTGTTGCAGCGAACAGGCCGAATGATAGGCCACCACCTGGCCGGTAGGACGGGCGGCCTTGAGCTCCAGCGTCGAGAGGAATTCGCTGATATCCATGGCGGCCGCGGATACCCGTGCGGCCTTGTCGGCATAATCGGGATCATCCCGGAAGATGAAACCGTAATCCTTGACCGTGGTGCCGCAGCCCGAGGCGGTGATGATGATGGCATCGAGCCCGGGGCCGTCCATTTCGGCAATCCAGGCGTCGATATTACGCCGCGCCGCAATGTGGCTCGATGTCGTCTGTCCCAGGTGATGATTGAGGGCGCCGCAGCACCCTTCACCGGCCACGGAAATGGCCTCGACGCCGTGACGGCGCAGGAGCCGGTCAGTGGCCGCGTTGATCTCGGGGTCAAGGACCGATTGCGCGCAACCCTTGAGGATGGCCACGCGCTTGTGCGGGGCGACGACCGCAGGCTGCGGCTCGGACCGGCCTCGCGGCAGATGGGCCGGCGCCAGGCTGATCATGGCCGCCAAACGATCGCCGCCGGGCAGACGCCCCAGTAGGCCGGCAAGCGGGCGAAAGGGGCGGGCGGCAAGGATCGCCGCACGGAACAGGGTGGGATTGGGCAGGACGCGGCCCAGCACCCAGCGCAGCATGCGATCAGGCAGCGGGCGGCGATAGGTGCGTTCGATATAGTCCCGCGCGTGATCGACCAGGTGCATGTAGTTGACGCCCGAGGGGCAGGTATTCATGCAGGAGAGACAGGAGAGGCAGCGATCGACATGCTTGACCACTTCCGCGCTGGCGGGTTTGGCGCCTTCGAGCATGTCCTTGATGAGATAGATGCGTCCGCGCGGGGAGTCGAGCTCATCGCCTCCGAGCACATAGGTGGGGCAGGTCGCGGTGCAGAAACCGCAATGGACACAGCTGCGCACGATCTTCTCCGACGCCGCCATCTGGGGGTCAGCGAGCAGGTCGGCGCTGAAATTGGTCTGCATCAGATGTCCTCGTACATCTTGCCGGGATTGAAAATCCCGGAAGGGTCCAGGCTGGCCTTGAGGCCTTGCGTCAGGCGTTTATTGCCGGCGGCAAGCGGCTGGAATGGAGAAATTGTGTGGCGACGATCGGCACTGGCGCGGAACAGCATGGCGTGGCCTCCCGCTTTTTTGGCCGCCGGGCGCAAGACGTCTTCGAGCGGTGTGCTGGTGGCGACCCAGACGAGGCCACCCGACCAGTCAAGGAGGAGCCGGCAGTTGGCGGGCAGTTGCTCAAGGAGAGCGGCGGCTTTCGAGGGCGCGACGCTGACGCGCCAGATTTCGGCGTTGGATGGGGCTTGAAGTGCCGCGAGCGAGCTGACCGCCTGCCAAGCTGCCGTGCTTTCTTCGCCATCCATTGTACGAGCTTGCCGGCCGAGCAGCTTGCCAAGCGCGCCCACGCGGTAATCGACGGAATTCGGAAAACCCTCCAGGCGCAGAAGAACTTCCTGATTTCGGAATGCGGCGCCCGAAACTTCGAAGGGTGAAGCCAAAGCGCCAGTCATCAAGGCGAGCGCGTCGGTGAGGCTTTCGGCTTGCAGGAGCAGGGTTCGCTCGAAAGCCGGCCGGGGCAGAACCTTGAAGGTTACTTCGGTCATCAGGCCAAGCGTTCCATAAGCGCCACAGGCGAGCTTGGTGACATCGAGGCCGGTGACGTTCTTCATGACGCGGCCGCCGGCACGGATGAATTCGCCGCGCCCGTTGACCAGGGTAACGCCCAAGAGATGGTCGCGCGCGGCGCCACTGACGACGCGCCGCGGGCCCGATGCATTGGTTGCGAAAACGCCGCCAATGGTGGGCACGCCATCCGAGCCGAGAACGGCTCGGTAATCGGGTGGCTCGAAAGCCATCATCTGGCCGCGGGACAGCAATTGCTGTTCGATCGCCGCCAGGGGAGTGCCGACCCGTGCGCTCATCACCAGCTCGGCCGGCTCGTAAAGCGTAATTCCGGTGAGCCCGGCAACGCTCAACTCGTCATCCGCCGAGACATCGCGGCCCAGCGACTGACGCGTGCCGCCGCCGCGAATGCCCAGGGTACGGCGATGCGCGACATTGTCGCGAACGATGTCGACGGCCTGGTCAGTGGTTTGAGGCGCATGGATCATTGCGGCATCCAGCGGTTATCGAGCGGGAAGACCTTGGCTGGGTTCAACAGCCATTTCGGATCGAAAACCGCCCGGATGCGCATCTGCTGCTCGAGCTCGACCGGGGTGAACTGAAACGGCATGAGATCGCGTTTTTCGATGCCTACGCCATGTTCGCCGGTGAGGCAGCCGCCGACTTCGACGCAGAGGCGCAGGATGTCGTTGCCCGCTTCCTCAGCCTTGATCTGCTGTTCGGGATCGTTGATGTTGAACAGGACCAGTGGATGCAGATTTCCGTCGCCGGCATGGAAGACGTTGGCGACGCGCAGGCCGTAGCGCTCGACGATATCGTCGATGCCCTTCAGCACTTCCGGCAGTCTGCCCGTGGGTATCGTGCCGTCCATGCAAATGTAATCCGCAATGCGGCCGGTGGCGCCGAAGGCCGATTTCCGGCCCTTCCAGATCAAGGCCGCTTCCTGTGCCGATTGGCTTTCGCGGATCACCTTCACCCCGTGCTGGCGGGCAATCGCGACGATGGCTTCGAGGGTCGCGGCCATTTCGGCGTCGGAGCCTTCCACTTCGACGATCAGTAGGGCGCCCACGTCCAGTGGATAGCCGGCATGGGCGAAAGCCTCGGTGATCTCGATGGCCTGCTTGTCCATGAATTCGATGGCGACCGGAATAATGCCGGCGCCGATCATTGCCGCAACGGCAGCGCCGGCCTGCTGGCTGGTCTCGAAGCCGAACAGGACGGGGCGGGCGCCCTCCGCCTTGGGCAGAATGCGCAAAATCGCTTCGGTGACGATCCCGAGCTGGCCTTCCGAGCCCACGACCAGCCCGAGCAGGTCGAGCCCGGCGCTGTCCATCGCATCGCTGCCGATCTCGAGGATTTCTCCCGTAATGGTGACCATGGTCACGCCCAGGACATTGTTGGCCGTGACGCCGTATTTGAGGCAATGGGCGCCGCCCGAATTCATCCCGATATTGCCGCCAATGGTGCAGGCGAGCTGGGAGGAGGGATCGGGCGCGTAGAAAAAGTCGTGCTCGATCAGGCCTTCGCTGATCGCCTGATTGGTGATGCCGGCCTGCACCGTGATGGTCCTGCTTGGCAGATCGAGCGCCAGGACCTCCTTCATCTTGGAAATGCCGATCACCACCGCATCTTCCTGCGGGATAGCGCCGCCGGCCAGCGACGTGCCGGCGCCCCGCGCAACCACATAGACGCCTTGCTCATGGCAATAGCGCAGCACGGCCGCGACCTGTTCAGTCGTCCGCGGCAGAACGACAGCCAGGGGCAGGCGGCGGTACGAAGTCAGCGCATCGGTCTCGAAGGCCCGCCGCTCATCGGCCTCGGTGATCAGGCATTCGGGCGGGACGAGGCGCGCGAGGCCCGCGATAATCTCGGACCTACGCGCTATTATGGATGGATCGGGTACTGGAAACGCGATTTGCGTCATGAACTTGCCTTGGCAGCGGGTTCGTTGAAATCGGGGGCCTGGCCGCCAATCGCGGCGGTCAATGCGCGCGCTGTTTCGGCGACCAATTGGCCCACTGCCGGCACGCGCTCGGCACTGAGCCGCTGCGCCAGGCCGGACACCGAGATGGCGCAAAAGGCTTCGCCCTGCTGGTTGTAGACGGGGGCCGCGATGCAGCGCAGGCCCTGCTGGAATTCCTCGTCATCGACCGAATAGCCCTGGGCGCGGATCTCGGCGAGATTGTCCCGGAGGTCGCCGGCTCTGGTCAGCGAGTTCGGCGTCAGCTTGAGCATGCCATAGGTGGCGACGATGGCAGCGACATCGGCGGCCGAATAGGTCGAGAGCAGGGCCTTGCCGATGCCGGAATTGATCATGGGCGTTGCGCCGCCGACCCTAGTGATCGCGCGCATGATTTCGCGGCTTTCGACCTGGGCGAGGAAGATCACGCGGCCATCCACGGCCACCCCGAGATTGGCGGTTTCGCGCGTCTGGTCCCGCAATTGCCTGAGAAAGGGGAGGGCGGGGGCGACGAAATTCTTCTGCTGGGCAAAGGTCGAGCCGACCTGAAAGGCCTTGCGGCCTACATGCCAGAGCCCGTCCGTCTGATCAAACTGCACAAACTTGCGGACTTCCAAAGTCGTGAGGAGCCGGTGCACGGTCGAAGGCGAAAGGCCGGAGCGTGCCGCCAGGTCGGTCAGGCGATAGCCTTCGGCATCCTCGCCGAGGATTTCGAGCAATTGCAGCGCACGGTCAACCGATTGCACATTGCCCGACCGTTGGGCCGCCTCCGATTTGGGATTGGTTCTCGTCATCGCAACTCCTCAATAGCCAGTGCTACCGCGATCCCCCGAACGGGGAAAGTTTGCGGAATAGGATTTCCGCATCGTGGAAATCATGCCGGCAAAGGTCGCGCCAAGCCAAGCTCTGCCTTAGGCAAAACTAAGCTGTGGCAATCCCGCCGCCTACTCGAACCGGAGCTGATCCCCGTGAGAATGACACCTAATCTCGACCTCAACGATGCCGCCCGATTGCTGGAAGGCGCCCGCGCCCGGGCTTCCGAAATCGGCGTGCCAATGTGTATCGCCGTCACCGATGCCGGCGGCAATCTGGTTGCCTTCGAGCGCATGGATGGCGGCAAGATCACCAGCATCACCATTGCCATAGACAAGGCCTATACGGCGGCCGCAGCGAAAAAGGCGACCCACGAATATGGCGCGGCAAGCCAGCCCGGCGCCCCGGCCTATGGCATCAATTCCGCGATTGGGGGCCGTCTCATGGTCGTTGGCGGAGGATTGCCGCTGATCGTATCGGGCGAGGTTGTCGGCGCCGTGGGCGTCAGTTCGGGCACGCCGGACCAGGACCGCGACGTCGCTCAGGCCGCGCTGGACCATTTCAGCAAGGGTTGAATTCGATGCCCGGACAAGTCGCCATTCCGCCCAATACGGTCACTGCGGACAGGGAATTGCTCAAGACATTGTTCGACGCGGCCGTCGATGCCGCGCGACCGGGAGTGCAGATCGCCCGTTTTCTGCCCGAGCCCCCGCGCGGCCGTACTATCGTCATCGGCGCAGGAAAGGCCGCCGGCCAGATGGCGCAGGCCTTGGAAGCCGTGTGGAAAGGTCCGCTGGAAGGGCTGGTCATTGCCGCCAAGGGCCATTCGGCGCGGTGCCGACACATAAAGGTGCTGGAGGCGGCGCATCCGGTGCCGGATATGGCCGGTCTTGTGGCGACAAAACGCGTGCTGGAGCTGGTTCGGGGGCTTGAGGCGGATGATCTCGTCATCGCGCTAATATCCGGCGGCGGATCGGCAATGATGCCAGCGCCGGCAGATGGCCTGACGCTGGCCGATGAGCAGGCGATAAACCGGTCCCTGCTGGAATCCGGCGCGCCCATCAGCGTGATGAACCTCATTCGCAACCAGTTTTCGCAGGTCAAGGGCGGACGGCTGGCATTGGCCTGCCATCCCGCGCGGGTCGTTACCCTGGTCCTCTCCGACATACCGGGCGACAATCCTTCGCTCGTTGCTTCCGGACCGACGCTGCCCATGAACGAGGACCGGTCGCGGGCGCGCGAGTTGGCCGCCCTCTACCGGATCAAGCTGCCCGACGCGGCCGGGCAGATGCTTCAGTCGGACGATAATCTTGCGCCCGATGTCGATGACGAGAGATTTGCGAGGAATGAAGTCCATGTCATCGGCTCGGCCGCGGACAGTCTGAATGCTGCCTGCTCGAAAGCAGCGCGGCATGGGCTTCAGGCCAATGTACTATCGAGTTCCATGGAAGGGGAGGCAAGCGTGGTTGGATCGGTGCACGCGTCGGTGGTGCGGGAAATGCGGGAAAGCAGCAGACCATTTCCATCCCCGTCGGTGATCCTGTCGGGCGGCGAAACGACGGTGACACTCAATGGGACCGGGCGGGGTGGGCGGAATGCCGAATTCCTATTATCGTTTGCGATCGGCATCGATGGCCTCGACGGCGTATCTGCGTTGGCTGCCGACACGGATGGCATCGACGGTTCCGAGAATAATGCCGGCGCGTTTGCAGATGGAACCTCTGCGCTTCGAATGCGCCGGCAAGGAATAGATCCGGTTGCCGCGTTGCTCAACAATGACGCCTATTCCGCGTTCGAGGCCATAGGCGATTTGTTCGTCACTGGGCCAACGGGAACGAACGTCAATGATTTCAGGGCGATAGTCGTTCTCTAGTTCTCGCCGGCCGGATTGCGGACGCGCTGCGCCGCGCGAATTTCCCAAGTGGCGCCTCGCAATGTGACCATTCATCACGTTTTGGCGCCTTCTGCGGGTCTAGTGACATGCTTTGCTAGTCACGGCCTTGCTTTGATCGGACATCATTGGCCTTCGATTGGTTCTGGCTGCCATCTGCGCGTTGCCGGCTCCCCGAACGGACAAGAACCGCCATGGTGACAATCACGATTAACGAACTGAGCACACCATTGATGTTGAAGAAGGCATGCCGCTTCTGTGGGTGGTGCGTGATCTTCTTGGCCTGACGGGCACCAAGTATAGGTGTGGCATCGGGATGTGCGGCGCCTGTACGGTTTTGGTGGATGGGCAGCCGACGCGCTCATGCGTGACGCCGGTTGAAAGCATCGATGGCCTTACGATGACCACCATCGAGGCGATCGAAAACGATCCGGTCGGTAGGCGAGTGGTCGACGCCTGGGTCGCCACGCAGGTTGCCCAGTGCGGCTATTGCCAATCAATGCCGTTGCCGCCGCTGTGCGGCTTGCAGCAAGCGCTTAGGAGGGCTCGACGATGAACATGTTGCCCACCACATAAACGTCCTTGCGAGAGCAGCAGATCGTATTCCGATAAATCTGTCGCGTCGGAGTTTTCTGGGTGCGTCGCTGGGTGCTTTGGTTTTAGGCATCGTTATGCCGGGCAGACCTGCGCGGGGTCAGAGTTCGATGCCATCCGCCCCTTCGGCGTCGATGCCCAGGGCGATACCGACGCCGAGGAAGTCAGCTATGCCGATGTCGAGCAGGCGCTCGCCGCGGCCGAAGCCGCCCGCGAATTGCATGACCTCAAGGAAGTGGTCGTGGTCCTGGCCAGGCCCGATCTCTGGAACACCAGCTGGGGCCAACTGCGGCTCGACGATGTCACCAAGGAGCTGATCGGCGCGACCACCGCGACCGACCTCACCGACGAAGAAAGCTTCAATCTCGCGGCCGATATCGAGGGCGAACGGGACGCCTGAGGCGAGCGGGCCTCCACGATCTTTGTGATCCAAACAGGCGGAACGATCCGGGCGAGGGGGGATTGGTCTCGTGTTGCCGGCCGCGGGATCGCCCGATCTTCGGCCTTTTCTCACTCTCGCGCCACTGAACGGAGAATTGATCGATGACCGAAACCCGGGAGTTCTATTTGACCGGCCTGCGCAATGCCCATGCCATGGAGAACCAGGCTCTATCCATCATGAAGCCGCAGGTTTCCCGCATCGAGAACTATCCGGAGGTTGCCCATCGTCTTGAGCAGCATATTGCCGAGACCGAAACCCAGATCGAACGGCTGGAAACGATCCTCGAAGCCCATGGCGAAAACCGGTCGGCGCTGAAGGATCTGGCGCTGTCGCTCGGCGGGGCCATGGCCGCAATGGTCCATGCCGTTGCGCACGACGAAATCGTCAAGAACAGCCTCGCTAATTTCGCCTTCGAGAACTATGAAATTGCTGCTTACAAGTCCCTCCAGGCCCTTGCCGATCATATCGGGGCGACGGGCGACTTGGGCCATTTGCAGAAAAATCTCGACGAGGAGATCGCCATGGCCAATTGGCTCGAACAGAATATCGAAGTCATTACCCTGCAATATGCGACCCTGCGGGAAAGCGGCGACACCGCCAAGAAATGAGCTGATCTAGCCTCGGTTACCGGGCTGCCGCGTATCGGCAGGCAGCCCGGCACCGGCGTCACCCTCTGATCGCTTAGCGGCTTTCTGCACCAGCTCCTGCAGTTTCTTGATTTCGCTTTCGCTGAGATGCTCGGCGCCGATGAAGGAACTCTGCGCCTTGCCCACCAGACGTCAAGTCATGGCTTTTGTCGCTTGAGGCTATCCTCCACCATTCAGGGTTTGAAGGAGGCAAATTGTTCGTGGAGTATTGGATAGAGTTCCTCGCCCTTCATGTTCAGCATGGATTTGAGTCCGCGGGTCGGTTCATCGGCCAAGATTTCCATGGCGCCGTTGGCGACGCCATCATAGGCTTGTGCGACGACGTCGGCCGTCGATACTTTCGGCACATCCCAGCGCGATGACATGGGCGTGTCGATCATACCGACCAGAAGGCCGACGACCTGCGTGTTCTGGCCTCGCAGTTGAAAACGCAGGCTATTGGTCGCCGCCCACATGGCTGCCTTTGAAACCGAATAGCCGGTCGACAGGCCAAGCCACGCCGCAGCTGACAAAATGTTGAGGATCGTTCCTCCACCATGTGTCGCCAAGATCGGCGCGAAAGCATTGGCGACACGCAGCGTGCCAAAGAAATTGGTCTCGAAGATGCGACGCAGCTCTTCCTCGGGACCGGACATCGAGTCGCCAGCAGGGGCAATTGCCGCGTTATTGATGAGCAGATCAACATCACTTGCCTGTCCGGCGGCCTTCGCGACAGCTTGGGGATCAGTGATGTCGAGCTCCAGCGCCTGAATGCGAGCGTCTTCCCACTGGCGCGGCTTGCGAGCCGCCGCATAAACCTTGCGCGCTCCGCGCTCCAGTGCGCTGATCACAAATTGCTCGCCAAGGCCGCCATTGGCGCCTGTTACCAACACCGTTCGGCCGTCGAGTGACTTTTCCATCTGAACCCTCTATGTAAGTGGGGATTATCCCCGCAACAACATAAGTGGGGGTGATCCCCACTTATTCAAGGAGGGGCCATGACGTTCGCGCATACGGCACAGAAGTCCGCCGAAACGACGCCCAAAGCCCGGCGTCCACGGGCCGATGCCCTACAAAATCGCGCGGCAATCCTCGCCGCGGCGCAGAAGATCTTCGAGGCCGAAGGGGTGCTGGCGCCGCTGGATGGCATTGCCGTGCTGGCAGGGGTCGGAAATGCGACGCTGTATCGAAATTTTCCGACGCGCGACGATCTGCTGGTCGCGGTCATCCAATCGAGCTTTGATGAGGCTCTGTTGCATGGCCAAGCCCTTTCGCAAGCACTCGAACCGGGCCGAGCGCTTGCGGAGTGGCTGGTCGGACTGGCATGGCGCCTCCATGTGTGGCACGATCTGCCCCATTGCCTTGCATCGGCGCATAATGACCCATCGGCGTCCCTTAATGACGCCAACAAGCCGATGATTGAGGAAACCAGACGCCTACTGCGCGCTGCGCAGGATGCTGGCCAAGCTGTCGTTGGGGTGACTGCCGAGGAAGTCTTCGAACTGGTGCTCGCCCTGTCATGGGCCGTTGACCGTTATGGCGACACAGAGGAAGGGGCGCGTCACCGCGTGACGATGGGCACTGTCGGTGTGTTCGTGCTGTCCAAAAGTTCAGACAGCATCACATAGAGGAGGCTTCGGCGCTGGACCGGAAGTGTCGGCTTGGCCTGAGTCGAACCCGCTTCTCTCTCTGGTGTCGACATTGCCAAACTATATGGGGCTGGATCGAACATTGCTGCCCGCGGCTAATTTCCGGTCGATCTCTGGTTCCTCGAGCGGCCATTCCGCAATGAAGGCTCTATGGCCTGCGGAGTGGGGGGCTTTCCCGGATTGGTGGAATTGTATGCCCTCCATCACACACACGCCTCCTAAACAGCATGTGGCGGTGTCGCGCTACGTGTGTACACTTCGAGCTTGAGGCATTCTGTCACGATCATAGAAAGCCCGGAAATCCGGGCTTTCTTCGTTGAGTGCCGAAACTATCCTCTCAATAGTGCCAAGACATTCCTCAAAAAGCCAACAGCAAG
Source organism: Devosia sp. (assembly GCA_035565135.1). GTDB lineage: Bacteria > Pseudomonadota > Alphaproteobacteria > Rhizobiales > Devosiaceae > Devosia. The sequence continues at coordinate 17,366 of DATMSY010000053.1, read as the reverse complement.
ATCGAGAATACAGTCCGGTATCTAGGTGTAGACGTTGACGACGCTCTGTCGCTGTCGGAGGCCACAGAAATCTAACCGATCGGCTTCGCCGACGACTATCCCGATGCCGTCGGCGAAGCGCCCCATTCCGGCCGTTTAGCTACAATCCACCAGCTCCCGAAAGCGGCCGGACTGCCTTGAGAGCGTCCTCGTCACAACGTCATTTACTTGCGATCGCGGAGCATCATAGACGTGTGATGGTGCGGGCTGATGACGCGCTCTATCAAATGTCCAGCCTCGCGCCGCGTCGGCGAAGCGCCCCATATCGGACGTTTAGAACTCGCTTCGACTTCCTCAAAGCGGACATGGGCGACGATTACACGGCAGCCAATCGAGCGTCAGCCATGCAGCGTAATCGTTTGAACCAGGCCACCCGACAGGCCGTTGCGAACCTCAATCTGACCGCCCGAGCGTTCGATAATTTCTTTGGCGATCGCCAGCCCGAGGCCCGCCCCGGGGGTGGTTTGGACGCGGCCGGGTTCGGCACGGAAGAAGGGCTCGAAAACACGGACGAGCAAGTCTTGCGGAATGCCTGGTCCTTTGTCGGCGATTTCGATCACGACGGTGGATCCGTTGGCGATCAGACTCACAGTCCCGCCCTTGCCATGAGTGGCGGCATTGATGAGGAGGTTGCGTAGCGCCCGCCGCATGGCCAGGCTAGGCAACAAATCCATGGTTACCCGGTCGAGCCGGCCCAAATCGACCAGATAGTGTTGGGCCTGCAATTCCTCGACCGTTTCGGCCAGAAGTTTGTGCAGTTCCACCGGACTGTGATCACCCCAGGACACCTCCTCGCGCACCAGGCGGATCGCACTGTCGGCGATCAACTCGAGTTCATCGATATCCTTAATCCAAGAGTCGCGGTCTTTGTCAGGCAGGAATTCCGCCCGGATACGCATGCGGGTCATGGGTGTGCGCAGGTCGTGCCCAGCGGCAGCGACCAGGCGCATGCGACTTTCCACGGCGCTTTTGAGGCGGGCCGAGAGCCGGTTGAGAGCGGAGGCGGTTTGCCGCGCTTCGCCCGATCCAACCTCGGGGATATGGGGAATGACCCCGTCACTGCCGACCGAATTGACGGCATTTTCCAGCATCGCGAAGGGCCGCGTCACCCGATAGGCCATGAAGAGGGAGACCGCGATTACCCCCAGTACGACCAGGCCAAGCCAACAGGCCAGTGCAACCCATAATTCGGGGGGCGGCCCGGCCATATTGGGGAATTCGATGGCGAGCTGGCGACCCGCTACTTGGACCAATGCCAATTGCCCGTTCTGGTCGACCTTGTCATGGACGGCGACCGGCAGGTCCACGCCCCTGTGGCGCAGGCGGGCTTGGAGGGCATCGGTCAAATCGGGCCGCAGGGGCCCGATCCCGTCCGCCTGGGTGGTCACATCGCTGGCGGAATCGATATTTTCGTCGAAAAAGGCGCTGACAGCCACGATCTGACTGGCCACCGGCGCCATCATGCGGTCCGGGTCGGGCCGGTTCACCACAAAGATGACGGCCGTGGTGGCGACCAGCACGACCACGATGATGGCGCCAATCAGGATTGCAGCAATGCGGAAGCGCAGCGATCTCATGGATTGGTCCCGCTCACTTCGACCCGCGTCGCCAGCTGGTAGCCGCCGTTGCGGATGGTCTTGAGGATGCTGGTTGAGCCGGCCTCTCGGAATTTGCGGCGCAGGCGACTGATTAGCACGTCGATGGAGCGATCGAACGGGTTGGCTTCGCGGCCCTGCGTCAGATCGAGCAATTGATCGCGCGAAAGAACTCGACCGGGCCGATCGAGAAACACCTGCAGCAATTGATATTCAGCGCCGGTCAGCTCTATGGGCCGACCGTCCCTATCGAGCACCGAGCGGGTCGAAGCGTCGGCGGCAAACCCGTCGAAATGATAAACCTGGCCGGACGAGGTCGTTGGGCTGGGTGTGCTTACGGGCGTCCGGCGTAGCACGGCACGCATGCGGGCCACCAGTTCACGTGGGCTGAACGGCTTGCCAAGATAATCGTCGGCGCCCAGTTCCAGCCCGATAATGCGATCGACCTCTTCCTTCAGTGCCGTCACCAGGATCACCGACACATGGGGCGTGCGGTTGTGTAGCATGCGGCAGATATCGAGCCCGGATCCATCAGGCAGCATCACATCGAGCACCACCAGATCGATGGCCTCGTTGGCAATCTTCTCGTCGAATTCCCGCCGGCTGCCGGCAAGAGAAACACGAAAGCCCTGTTCGCCCAGAAAGCGCGCAAGCAGGCGGCGAATTTCGAGATCGTCATCGACGACCAGAATGTGAGCGGACATGGCGAACCTCCACATCTTCAATAGCCCAGACGGGGCTAATGCAAAGCGGGATTTTGTAACCACAGTTTGCGAAAGTCGCTCTGGAAACGTCCGGCAACAATTATAGTCGTGACAGCAATATTCCGACACATCAGGACAATTTTGAGCAAAGAAGCTGGGGCATCAAGCGGGTCAAACTGCGCAATGGATTATATCCGTGTTCCGCGTTACCACGACTCTTGCCACTACACTGATCCTTGCAGGCTGTACAACATTGGGCCAACCCTATGTCGCGCCAACCGTTGATGCCAATGCCCGCTATGGTGCCGCACAAGCGGGTGGGGCCAAGTCCGTAACCGCAACCACAATGTGGTGGCGCGCCTTCAACGATTCCCAGCTCAATGCGCTGATCGAAGCCGGACTCAAGCAGAACCTGACGGTCGCACAAGCCGTCGAGCGGGTGATCGCGGCGCGCGAGACCGCTGCCGCCAGCGGCATCGGTCTGCCGACCGGGTCGGCCTCGGGGTCAGCTGCCACCCAAGGCAGCAGCACCGGCAACGATATCGAATTGACCCGCTCGGCCTCAACCACGCTCAACTGGGAAATCGATCTCTTCGGCGGTCTGGCCAAAAGGCGCGAAGCCGCGCAGGCCTCCATCGAGGCGGCGACCGAGGAAGCCAATATGGCGCGATTGACCCTGATCGGGGATATCGCGACTGCCTATGTCGAAGCGCGGGGCTATCAGGACCGCATCCATATCGCCCGCACGACGCTGGAGAGCCAGAACCAGACCCTGGTGCTGACCCGCCAGCAGAATGAGGCCGGTATCGTCACCCGGCTCGATGTCACCCAGCTTGAAGGCGATGTGGCGAGCACGGCCGCGAGCATTCCGGCGCTCGAAATTTCGCTGAACGCGTCCATTCACCGGTTGGGCGTGCTGCTGGGCCAGCAACCTTCGGCGCTCAAATCCATGTTTGCCGCGACAGCACAGATTCCGCGTCTGTCAGGCAGCGTGCAGGCCGGCATTCCATCGGACCTGATGCGGGACCGCCCCGATATCAGAAAGGCCGAACGCGCATTGGCCGAGGCGGCGGCCAATATCGGAGTGGCGCAGGCTGATCTTTATCCAAGCCTGACACTGGCCGGCAACCTTTCGGTGAGTTCGGCCACCACCTGGTCGCTTGGCCCTACGTTGAGCCTGCCCATTTTCAACCTTGGCGCCTTAAAGGCCACTGTGCGCCTTGAGGAGTCGAACGCCAGACAAGCCTATCTGGCCTATCGCGAGACGGTGCTGAAGGCGGTCGAGGAAATCGAGAATGCGCTGGTGGGTTTTAGCAAGCAGCAGGCCCGCCGCCGCGAGCTCGCCAGCAGCTATACCAGCTATACCGACGCCGCCGACATTGCCAGCGACCTCTACCGGGCAGGCGATACCACACTGCTCGACCTGCTGACGGCCCAGCGTTCGCTCTACACTGCGCGCGACTCGCTGGCCCAGAGCTCGGTCGCCGTGGCGACTCAATACATCATTCTTTGCAAAGCCCTGGGCGGCGGCTGGAATATTTCCGGCGCAACCACGGCGGAGTCCCGCTCATGACACTTTCTGCTTTTTCCCGCCTGGTCCTGCTGCTGTCGGCCAGCGCGCTCTGCCAGCTCGGTCCAGCCTTCGCCCAGCCTTCTGGTTTGCCGCCCGGAATGGGGCCGGCCGGCCCAACCGAGGTCGGCGTCGTCACCTTGACCGCTCAACCGGTGGCGATGACCAGCTTATTGCCGGGCCGGGTGGTCGCCTCGGCGACCGCCGAAGTGCGTCCGCAGGTGGGAGGGCTGATCACCGAAGTCAGGGTCAAGGAAGGGCAGGACGTCAAGGCCGGTGATGTGCTTTTCGTCATCGACGCGGCGAGCTACCAAGCCGAAGTTGCCGTGGCAGAGGCCGATGTCGCCAGTGCGGAGTCGCAAATTCCGGCCGCCCAGGCCACCGTCACCCGCTACACCACCCTGGTGCAGTCGGGCGGCGTCGCCCAGACAGAGCTGGATAGTGCCGAAGCGACCCTGGCCCAGGCCAAGGCTAAACTCCTCTCGGCTCAGGCCTCGCTGCGGAAAGCTCAATTGTCGTTGGACCGCACCAATGTCAAAGCGCCGATTTCCGGCACTGTTGGCACCATAGCGGGGCAGACTGGCGCGCTGGTCACCGAAAACCAAGCCGACGCGCTGACCACCATTCGCCAGCTCGATCCGGTCGATATCGAACTTGCCGAGAGCAGCACCAACCTATTGGCCCTGCGCCGCGCCCTGACATCAGGTGCTCTGGAGGGGCAGAACGGGGAGCCGCCCACAATCTCGCTGACCCTGGAAGATGGTTCCAGCTATGACCAGACCGGCACGATTTCGGCCGCAGACATTGTCGTCAGCCAGACCACCGGCAGCTTCACCATCCGCGCCAGCATGCCCAATCCCGATCGCCTGCTAATGCCGGGCATGTTCGTGCGGGCCACGGTGAGCGTGGGCAACCAACCCAATGCTTATCTCGTGCCGCAGCGCGCGGTGACTTTCAATGACGAGGGACAGCCCACCGCCTATTTTGTCGGTGCCGATAACAAGGCCGAGCAACGCGTGCTCACCGCCAATCGCGAATACGAGAATGCCTGGGTTGTCCTGTCAGGCGTCAAGGATGGCGATCAGCTCATCGTTGATGGATTGCAGAAGATCACGAATGGCGACGAGGTCAGCCCGCTCGCCGTGGTCATCGAGGACAATGGCGTGATCAAGCAGACGCCGCCGCGCGAAGTTGCCGACGCAATGCCGGTTGGAGGAGCCAGGCCATGAGCGAGGTGACTGTGTCCAGTTCGGCGCCGGCCAAAGGGCCGCGCAAATCCATTGCCAGTTTCTTCATCGCCCGGCCGATCTTTGCCATAGTGCTGGCTGTCGGCATTTCGCTGGCAGGCATCGTCAGCGTCTATATGCTGCCGATTTCCCAATATCCTGAAATCGCGCCGACCACGGTGAGTATCAAGGCCACCTATACCGGCGCCAGCGCCGAGGCGGTGGAAAACTCGGTGACCACAATCATCGAGAACGGCATGACGGGCTTTACCGACCTGCTCTACATGTCGTCGAGCTCCACCACCGGCTCGTCCAGCGTGGATTTGACCTTCGGCAGTTCGGTCGATCCGGACATCGCCCAGGTGCAGGTGCAGAACAAGCTTGCCCTGGTCGAAAGCAAATTGCCGGAATCAGTGCAGCAATCGGGCCTCGAGGTCCGCCGCTCCGGAAGCAGCATTCTGATGATCGGCAACATTGTCTCGGCTGACGGCAGTCACACCAGCGACCAGCTCGCCGACATAATGTCCTCCACCATCGAGCCTCGTATCGAGCAACTTGCAGGCGTCGGCGGCATACAATCCTTCGGCTCGAGCTATGCGATGCGCATCTGGCTCGACCCGCTGGCACTGGCCCAATACAGCCTGACACCGGCCGACGTGTCCGATGCCATCAAGAAGCAGAACACGCAGGTTGCCGTGGGCTCGATCGGTGCCTCGCCAACTGTCGAAGGCCAGCAATTGCGCGCCACCGTCACGGCGCAAAGCCTGTTGCAGACGCCCGAGGAATTCCAGAACATCATTCTCGTCTCCGGCAAGGATGGCGCAACCGTCTGGCTGTCCGACGTCGCCAGGGTAGAGCTCGGGCTCGAAACCTACGGGAGCAGTTCGACCTACAATGGCAAGCCTGCGGCGGGCTTTGGCGTCATGCTGACCAGTGGCGCCAATGCTCTTGATACCGCCGAGGCGGTGCATGAAGCGCTGGACGGGCTCGCCAATACTCTGCCCGAAGGCGTTGAAATCGCCTATTCCTACGAGACGACGCCTTTCGTCGAGCTCTCGATCGAAAAGGTGGTCCACACGCTGATCGAGGCCATCATCCTGGTCTTCGTCGTGCTGCTGATCTTCCTGCAGAATTTCCGCGCCACGTTGATCCCCATGATCGCGGTGCCGGTGGTGCTGCTGGGCACGTTCGGTGTTCTCTATGTGCTGGGTTACTCGATCAACACGTTGACCATGTTCGCCATGGTGTTGGCCATCGGCCTGCTCGTCGACGACGCGATCGTCGTGGTGGAGAATGTCGAGCGTGTCATGGCCGAGGAGCATCTGTCGGCCCGCGAGGCGACCGAGAAGTCCATGTCTCAAATCACGGGGGCGCTGATCGGCATCGCGCTGGTCCTGACCGCGGTGTTCATTCCCATGGCTTTCATGTCGGGTTCCGTGGGAGTGATCTACCGTCAATTCTCGATCACCATTTCCACGGCGATGATTTTGTCGGTACTAGTCGCCGTCATCCTCACGCCCGCTCTTTGCGTGATGCTGCTCAAGCCGCATGATCCCAACAAAAAACGCTTCGCGCCCTTCCGCTGGTTCAATACCGGCTTTGGCAAGGCGACCGGGAGCTATGTCGGCACCGTCGGCTACCTGGTTCGCCGCCCCCTGCGCATGCTCGTAGTCTTTGCGGCCATTTGCGGGGGCGCCTATTATATCTACAGCCAGATGCCGAGTTCCTTCCTGCCCGAGGAAGACCAGGGCGTGTTGATGACCATCATTACCCTGCCCAACGGTGCCAGCGGCGCCCGCACACAGGCAGTGGTCGACCTGGTGGAGGATTATTATCTCAACGTGGAGACCGAGGCGGTCGACAGCGTGTTCATGTCGCTGGGATTCAGCATTTCGGGCAGTGGCGAAAATGCCGCTATGGCTTTCGTCCGGCTCAAGGACTTCGCCGACCGGACCGACCCCAGTCTTTCTGCAGCAGCCGTTTCCGGGCGTGCCATGGGCTATTTCTCCAAGATCCGCGATGCCCAGATCTACGCACTGGCCCCGCCGGTCATTCAGGGGCTGGGCCAGTCCAACGGCTTTTCCATGGCGCTACTCGACAACGCCAATAATGGTGCCGACGCGCTCGCACAGGCGGCGAACCAACTCGCCGACAATACCGCCGGCAGTAGCATCGTCACCAATATTCGCGGCAATACGCGCGATCTGGATACCCAGCTCAAGGTGACGATCGACCAGGAGAAGGCGGGGGCATTGGGCGTGGACCTCTCCGCCGCCAATGCCTTGCTCGGAGCCGCATTCTCCGGCTCGCAGGTCAATGACTTCATCTATCAGGGCGAGATCAAGCCCGTGATCATGTCGGGGGATGCCGATTTCCGTATGCAGCCGGACGACATCAAGAACTGGTATGTGCGCAACAATACGGGTGAAATGGTCCCCTTCTCGGCCTTTGCCACGACGTCCTGGGAAAAGGGCTCCAGCTCGCTGGCCCGCTTCAACGCCACCCCATCGGTTACGATCAGCGGATCGGCGGCCGCTGGTGTAAGTTCCGGGGACGCGATGAATGAAATGGAGGCCCAGGTTGCCAAGCTCGAGGGTGGCTATGGCGTCGCCTGGACCGACCTCTCCTATCAGGAACGTCTGTCAGGTTCGCAGGCAACCATGCTTTATGGTCTGGCGGTATTGGCGGTGTTCCTCTGCCTCGCAGCGCTGTACGAAAGCTGGACCATCCCGTTCTCGGTCATCCTGGCCGTCCCGCTGGGAATATTCGGCGCCGTCGTGGCCGCCCACGCCTTTGGGCAGGATAACGATGTCTACTTCAAGGTGGGCCTCCTCACCACGATAGGCCTGGCTGCCAAGAATGCGATCCTGATCGTTGAATTTGCCAAGGATCTGGTGGAACAGGGCCGAAGCGCCATCGAAGCTGTGCTGGAGGCAGCGCGGTTGCGGCTGCGCCCCATTATCATGACTTCGGTGGCCTTTATTCTGGGTGTGCTGCCGCTCGCCACGGCCACCGGCGCCGGTTCAGGCGCCCAGAATGCCATCGGCATCGGCGTTCTAGGTGGCATGATGGCGGCGACAGCGCTTGGCATTTTCCTCGTTCCCATATTCTTCGTCATCGTGAGCGGCAGGAACAAGCGCGCCAAAATTCCCGTTCCGGAGGAGTGATGCAAAGAGTTGGTGGGGCTTCCTGACTTCCTCTCAGGTGCGTTATCCCCCAACGCCCGGAACTTATTTCGCGGTGGGGATCGGGCGACTTTGCGCCCCATTTCAGACGTTCCACCAGCTTCACACACCGCCACCAAGAGCGGTCATTCGTCCCCACCGTATTGCGCTGGCAATTGAGGTCTCGGATATTGCGTCGCTGGCTTTGCCCAGGCCTCAGCTGGCGGATATCTGACGACTAGCATCACAATGCCAAGCCGCGACATCCCCGGAAGCCCACCATGGCGCCGGGCCACCGCAGGAGGGTACGGCGGCCCGGGGTACGGCTCGCTTAACGCCCAGGAGGGCGTGGAGGAAAAGCGAGCTATCTGTCGATGACGATGACATTCCACGATGCCGGCTTGAGCTGGGCGGTGAGTTTTTCGCCGCTGAGCGAAATCACCTGAATGTCGCTGGGCACGATGTTGTCGGGATCGTCAGCAGAGTTGACGGCCTTGAGGTTGTCATTGGCCAATTCATGGGTGTGGCTGATACGACGGTCCTCGCCGAGACCCTTGAGCAGGACAGTCAGGTCCATGGTCTCGGTCAGGTGGCGGTTAGCGGCGATGATCGTCGTGCGTCCGGTCTCGGGATCGTTGATGACCGTCGAGAGCAGATAGGGCACGTCGTGCCAGGTCTTGGCCTTGTAGCTGGGACTCTCCACCACCTGCTGAAGTACCTGGCCATGGCCGTATTTGCTCGCCAGAGACAGGGGCCAGAAGATGGTTTGGCGCCATGCCGGACCATTGTCCACCGTCATAATCGGGGCGATGCAGTTCACGAGCTGAGCAAAGCAAGCTACCTTGACGCGATCGGCATTGTTGAGCAGCGCCTGCATGGCGCCGCCGATGAGCAGAGCGTCCTCGACGGTATAGGCTTCCTCTAGAATAGTGATGCGTTCCGGCCACTCGCCGGGCTTGGCGCGTTTCTCCTCGATCGGCCAGCGGGCGCCGATGTTCCATTCATCGAAGGATATCATGATGCGCTTCCGGCTGCGCTTCTTGCCGGCGACGGCATCGCACATCGCCACCATTTCCTTGATGTAGCCGTTCATCTGATCGGCCCAGGCCAGGTATTCGGACGTGTCCTTGTGGTCGTCCTTGAAATACATGTGCGGGCAGATGAAATCGACATAGTCGAAGGCGTCTTCGAGGACGATGCGCTCCCATTCGCCGTAGTAGGGCATGCTGCGTGCGGCGGCTGGCGCCAGCGTCAGCTGGGTATTGGGGTCGATCCACTTAATCGCCTTGGCCGTCTCGGTAGCGATGCGGGCATAGGTTTCGGCCGAATGTGCCGCGATCTGCCAATGGCCGTCGGGCTCGTTACCGAGGCACCAGACCTTGACCTTGTGGGGCTCGGTATAGCCGTGCTCGATGCGCAGATCGCTCCACTGGCTGCCGCCCTTGTGGTTGCAATATTCGACATATTCGCGCGCGCTGTCGAAGCCCTCGGATTCGAGGTTGATCGCGAGCATCGGCTCGACATCGGCGAGCTTGCACCACTCGATGAACTCGTTGGTGCCGACCTGGTGGGTCTCGATGGTGAAGCGCGAGAGGCAGAGGGTGCGCGGACGCTCTTCGCGCGGACCGATGCCGTTTTTCCAGTTGTAGCCGGAAAGGATGTTGCCGCCGGGATAGCGGACAATGGTGACGCCCAGTTCCTTGACGAGGTCGATGACGTCGTGGCGAAACCCCTTTTCGTCGGCCGTAGGATGGCCGGGCTCATAGATGCCGCCCAGAACCTGGCGGCCCATCTGCTCGATAAAATTGCCGAAAATGCGCCGATCGATATCGGACAGGACGAAGTCGGCACTGACGGTTACGGATGCTTTAACCATAGAATTGGCGCGCCGCAGCGCTCCTCCTTGAAGCTTAGTTGATGACGATGACGTTCCAGGACGCCGGCTTCAGGCTGGCGTTGACGGTTTCGCCATCGATGCGGACCAAGGCGATGGTGCCCGGGCGGATATTGTCGGGATTGTCCTTAGTGTTGGTGGCCTTGAGATCGGCATTGGCGATCTCGTGGGTCGCCGTGATGCGGCGCTCTGCCCCTAGACCCTTCAGCGCGACGGACAGGTCCATCGGCTCCTCGAGATTGCGATTGAGCGCAAAGATGACGGTCTGTCCGGTGGCATCGTCGTGCAGCACCGTGGAAACGAGGTACGGCATTTCGGCCCAGGCCTTGGTGCTGGTCTTTTCCGAAGACACCACCTGCTTCATGATCTTGCCGTGGCCATACTTGCTGGCAAGCGCCAGCGGCCAGAAAATGGTCTGGCGCCAGGCGGGGCCGCCATCCTCGGTCATGATCGGGGCGATGACGTTGACCAGCTGGGCAAAGCACGCGACCTTCACGCGATCGCCATTGTTGATCAGCGTCTGCATGGTGCCGCCGATCAGCAGCGCATCCTCCACTGTATAGACATCCTCGATAATGGGCATCACCTCGGGCCACTCGCCCGGCTTGGCTTTCTTGTCCTCGGGTTTCCAGCGCGCGGCGATGTTCCATTCATCGAAGGACAGCATGATGCGCTTGGAGGAGCGGCGCTGGCCGGCGACCGCGTCGCACATGGCGACGGTTTCCTTGATGTAAGTGTCCATCAACTCGATGTTGGCGAAGAACTCCATCGTGTCGGGGTCATTCTTGAAATAGGTGTGCGGCGCCAGGTAGTCGATATACTCAAAGGCGTCCTCGAGAATGGTTCGCTCCCAATCGCCATAGTGGGGCATGTTGCGGTTGGAGGATGCTGAGGCGGCGACCTCGATGTCGTGGTCGATCCACTTGATGATCTTGGCGGCCTCGGCGACGATGCGCCCATATTCCTTGGCGCTCTTCTGGGCGATCTGCCAGAAGCCGTCGGGCTCGTTGCCGATGCACCAGAACTTGACGTTGTGCGGCTCCTCGTAGCCATTGGCGCGCCGCTTGTCGCTCATGGTCGTGCCGCCGGGGATATTGCAGTATTCGACATGTCCCCAGGCGCCGTTCAGGTCACGCGAGGCCACGTTGGTCGCGAGCATGGGCTCGATGCCGGTCTTGCGGCACCAATCGATGAAATCATCGGTGCCCATCTGGTTGGTCTCGGTGACGAAGCGCGACAGTTCGAGGCGACGGGGACGCTGATCCTTGGGGCCGACACCATCTTCCCAATTGTAACCCGAAAGCATGTTGCCGCCGGGATAGCGGACGATGGTCACGCCCAGTTCCTTGACCAACTCCATCACGTCTTGACGGAAGCCGTGCTCATCGGCCGTGGGGTGCCCGGGCTCATAGAGGCCACCATAGATGCAACGCCCCATATGTTCCGCAAACTGGCCGAAAATTCGCCGGTCGAGGTCGGACAAGACAAAGTCCTTGTCCACGATGACACTGGCTTTAGTCATAGCAAAGCTCCTGGCGCTACTGGCGCGCTCGTCACGATTTTCTGGGGGCGGCTGGCCGGCCGCTGCGGAGAGGCCGGCCCGGATCGGTTAGCGCAGGCGCGCCAGATAGGTGTTCACCCGCTCTTCGGCAGCGGCGATACCGTCATCCATGGACTTCTGACCCTGGAAGATGGCCAGCAGCTCTTCGCCGATGAAGGGCATGATGATGCGCTGCTGGAGGACATCCTTGGGAATGTGCTGGGCGATCGGCGGCACGGAAGCGAAATCCAGGCGATAGGGCATGGAAGTGAATTCCGGGCTTGTCATCAGCGAAGTGCGCATCGGCAGGTGGCCGGTGCGGGCCCAGTGGATGTTGTGGTCGAAAAGAAACTTGAGGAATTTCAGCGAGGCAGCGCGTTTTTCTGGAGAACCGGCGCCGCCCTTCAGCATGACCCATGAATGACTGGAGGTCCACACGGCCGGCTCGCCAAAAACGGTGGGGAACGGGTGGGCTACATAGCCATCGAGCTGGCCACCGGTCTGTTCGCTCAACCGGACCAGGTCGCCGATCTGCCATGTGCCGCCCAGCATATTGCCGGAAGCGCCGCCGGAAAAATCGGTGAATGCCGTCGCCCAGTCAGGCTTGAAGACGAGAAGGCCCTCATCAATCATGTCCTTGAGCAGGGTAATGGCAGCCTTGGCCGCGTCGGAGTGGAGATCGATGACCTTGGTCGATTCCGGGAAGAGCGGCGTCCCGTTCTGCAGCATGAGAGTATAGAGCGTGCGCGCTGCGCTGGTCGGGTCGAGGGTCAGGGCCAGATAGGGTTTGCCGGTCGCTTCCTTGAACTGGCGGGCCTGGGCCAGCATCTCGTCGGCGGACGTCGGATAGATAGGGGCATTGACCTCACCCAAGCCCGCCTCAGCCATCAGACCGGAATTGGTGTGCCACAGCCAGGTGACGAAATCCTGCGGCAGAGCATAGATCTGTCCATCGACAGTGACGTTTTCCCGCGGCCCCTCGGCGATATCGTTCACATCAATGCCGGCCTCCTCAAGCGCGGCATCGAGCGGTTCGATCAACCCGCGATTGACGAAATTGATCAGCATGTCGCCATGCATGACCGAGATATCGGGCACGTCGCCCGTGGCGATGCGGCCAGCGAGCTGTTCGTAATAGGGACCCCATTCGACGATCTCGGGCACAACCTTGATGTCGGGGTTTTCCGCATTGAAGATATTGGTCAGCGTGGTGATGACGCCGCACTCATTGGACGGCAGAGCCGGATCCAGATTGGTGCCGAAATCAGCCTCGCATGCCCCGAAAAATCTCGCGAACCGCACCTCCGTCTGCGCCTGAGCTCCCGTGGTGGCCAGGAGCCCGGCGACAATGCCGAGCATGGTTAACGCCTTTAGTCGCTTCATGACGAACCCTCCCTTGGGTCTTGCTGCCGCGCGTGGCGGCCTGGACGCGGAAACCGCGCTTATCGGATGGCGGCGCCAGCGACGGCGCGCACCACGTACTTCTGGAAGAAAATGTAGAGGATCAGCATGGGCAGGCCGGCAAAGACCGACTGCGCCATCAGGTAACCGAGGCCTTCTGACTGATCGATATTGGTTTGCGTCGCGGCAAGACCCACGGTCAGGGTGTACATTTCCGGGCGTGTCGCCGAGATCAGCGGCCACAGATAGTCGTTCCAGGTGCCGAGGAACGTGAAGATACCCAAAGTCGCCATGGCCGGCACTGCCAGAGGCAGCGCGATTGTCCAGAAAATCTTGAAGCGCGAGGCATTGTCGAGCCTGGCAGCCTCTTCGATCTCGGCCGGGATCGCGCGGAAATAGGCGGTCATTAGGAAGATGCCGAAGGGCGTCGCAATACCCGGAATGATCAGCGCCGCGTAAGTATTGTGCATGTCGAAAGCGTTGAAGAAGCTATGCAGAGGCACGATGATGGCCTGGCCGGGAATGGCGAGCCCCACCAGCGAGAAGATGAACACCGCATTGCGACCAGGGAACTCGATCCGGGCAAAGCCATAACCGGCAAGGCACGAGACGATCAGCACCAGCACGGTATGGCTCAGCGACACGATGAGGCTATTGCGGAACCAGGTGCCGAGCGCGGAGGTCTTGGTCAGGTCGATATAGTTCTGGATCGTATAGGGCGCGGTGAAGACGGCGCCCGGATTGACCACCAGCTCGGTATTGTTCTTGAGGCTCACGGCGGTGACCCACATCAGCGGGAGCAGCCAGAGAACGGCGAGGAGGATCACTGCGATCAGCGCCAGGCGCTCGCCGAGGGGCATGCCGACGGACTTGCCAACTGCGGCCATGGCTAGAACTCCTGCTTGCGACGGCTGGCCCAGAACTGCAGGCCGGCGGCGATGACCATGATTACGAAGAGCACCTGCGCTGCGGCCGAGGCGAAACCCGCGGTCCACTGCCGGAAGCCGGATTCGTAGATGAACTGGACCATAGAGCGGGTGCTGTTGTTGGGGCCGCCTCCGGTCATCAAGTTGATCTGCCCGAAGACCTGGAAGTGGGCGATGATCTGGATGATGATCACCAGCACGACGGTGCGCCAGATCGAGGGAATGGTGATGGACCAGAGGGTCTGCCAGGGCGAAGCATTGTCGAGTTTTGCCGCCTCGTAGATCTCACCCGGCACCTGCTGGAGGGCGGCGAGGAAAAGCACCATGGGCAGGCCAATGCCCCACCAGACCGTGGTGATGGCGATGCCGATCAGGGCCAGGTTCGGGTCCTGCAGGATGCCGATGCCACCGATACCGACGGCGTTGAGGAAATTGTCCAGCAAGCCCTTCTGCGGCAGATAGACCCCGCGCCAGATCAGCGTGACGATGGTGACGGAGAGCACGGTCGAACCAAAGAACAGCGTGCGCAGCACAGCGCTCCACCAGGTCTGCCGATTGAGCACCAGGGCGATCAGCAGCCCCAGGACCACCAGCGGCGGCACCGTGATGGCGACGAAGAGGAAGGTGTTGATCACCGCGCGGCGATAGATCTGGTCCGAGAAGAGCTGCTGGTAGTTCTCGAGGCCGATATATTCGGAGAAGCCGGCGAAGAGATCGTAATAGTTGAAACTCATCCAGAATCCCCAGGCCATGGGGAAGAGCAGGAAGGTTACGTAAAGGATCAGGAAGGGCGCGATGAACAGCAGTTCCGGCCAGTGCCAGGTCCGCAGTTTCGGAACGCGCGCCCCCGCTCTCGGAGTGTCGCTCATGGCGTCACCTCGGCATGGTGCCCCCTGCCCGCCGCATCGAAAATATGCGTGCGGCCACTATCGACCGAGAAGCAGACCTGATCGCCGAAATTGAGCGTGCTGGTGTCGCTATCCTCACCGACAACAGACTGACCACCGGGCAGGATTGCATGGATGATGGTCTTTTCGCCCAGCCGCTCCACCACATCGACCCTGGCCTCGATGGAGCCGGCGGGATCGACCCGCAGGGCTTCGGGACGGATGCCAAGCGTCAGGGGTTCGGAAAGACCGGCGGCGGCGACGCCCGTGGGGACGACGGTCTCGCCCACCTTTACGTGCAGCTTGCCGTCCACCGTTTCCGTGCTCGACACGTCGAGGAAATTCATTGCCGGCACACCGACGAAGGACGCGACGAAACGCGTTGCGGGACGGCGATAGATATCGAGCGGCGCGCCAACCTGCTCGATCTTGCCGTTGCTCATCACAACGATCTTTTGTGCCATGGTCATAGCTTCGATCTGATCATGGGTCACAAAGACCATGGTTGCGCCGAGCGTCTGGTGCAGGCGCGCGATTTCGACGCGGGTGCGAGCCCGCAGCATGGCATCGAGATTGGACAGGGGCTCATCGAACAGAAACACTTCCGGGCTCTTGACGATGGCTCGACCGATGGCGACGCGCTGGCGCTGCCCGCCGGACAACTGGCCGGGCTTGCGATCGAGCAGCGCCTCCAGCTGGAGAATGCGTGCCGCCTCCATGATCTTGGCATCGATAACCGACTTTCCGGTGCCGATATTGCGCAAGCCGAAGGCCATATTCTGCGCCACAGTCATATGGGGATAGAGCGCGTAGGACTGGAACACCATGGCCACGCCGCGCTGCCCGGGGGGCAGATGCTCCACGCGGCGATCGCCGATATGGATTTCGCCCTCAGTCACCGCCTCAAGGCCCGCAATCATGCGGAGAAGCGTGGTCTTTCCGCAGCCGGAGGGCCCAAGGAAAACAACGAATTCTCCGGCGTCGATAGCCAGCGACAAATCGGCGATGGCTTCGTAGCTGCCGAACTTCTTGTTGATGCTAACGAGATCAATTCTCGACATTGAATCCCCCTCTATCGGCGACCAGCAAAAAGTGCGCTGTGTCGCTGGACTGCTGCCGATTTGGAGCGGGGCTAGTGCTGCCCTCTTTCAGCCGTCGAGGGGACTACACCATACGCGGTTCGTTTTTGCAAGCGCTTGCAAAAACTTTTTGAAAGGGAGTGACCCGTCAGACTTCGGACCTACTTTGTATGACGGACTTGCGCTCGACGATGGTTACGGGAACCAACTGAATCTGGCGTGTCCGCTCGCCGGAGCGGATTTGCTGAACCAGCATGCCGACGGTATTTTCGATGAGCGCGGTCTTGTCCTGGCGCACCGTTGTCAGCTGATAGGGCGGCCAGGAGGCAAGCTCGATATCGTCGAATCCGACCACCGAGATATCCTCGGGCACGCGCAATCCGGCATTTCGAAAGCCATCGATGGCACCGATAGCAGTGATGTCATTGGCACAGAAGACGGCATCGGGACGGACATCGAGCCTGGCAAGGCGCTTGGCCGCGTCAAAACCACCTTGATAGGTGTAGTCCCCGGTCTCGCGGGCGTGCAGCTGGTGTCCGCGCTCCGCAATGCGGCCGACAAAGCCGGATTCACGCTCCTGCGTGGTATAAATGTGCTCGACGCCAGCGATATAGGCAAGCCGCCTAAGTCCACGATCCAGCAGGAAATTTGCCACTGTCCTACCGCCATCGACATTCTCGCAGCGGACGGAGCTCAGGCTCTCAGAGGCCAACGTTGCTCGATTGAACAGCACCACAGCCGCACCCGCTTTGAACAGGGTCTCGCCCAGCCGGTCGGCCTCTGCGATTGAGGCGATGATGGCGCCGTCGACCTTGGACTGCACCAGGCTTGGTCCGACGTCGTCGACGGTGACGTCACCCCAGACGGTCGTGAGCATGGTACGGAAGCCGAAGGTCGCAAGCCGACGGCTGAGGGCATCGATGACTTCAGGATAGTATGGGTTGCGGATATCACCCATCACCAACCCGACAATACCCGAGCGCTGTGTCGCAAGGCTCCGGGCTACGAGATTGGGGGTATAGCCGAGCTTTTCCGCGGCCGCCATGACGCGCTGCTTAGTCTTTTCGGAGGCGGAAGCGCCGGGCGTGAAGGTGCGGGAGACGGCAGAAATCGAGACACCGGCCAAATCGGCGACGTCCTGGGCAGTCGGAGCCCGTGTTGCACCGGGTTCACTCATGCCAGCTCACCTCCCATGGCGTAGAACTAGCGATAAAGCAGGGTTTTGCAGGCGCATGCAATATGAGGACTATGCCTATCGGCCGCCGTCAACCGCAAAGTTCTGCTTGGTGATATGCTGACTGTCGTCGGCAAGGAGGAAGAGCACCATGCGCGCAATGTCGT
>DATMSY010000052.1:0-21413 GCA_035565135.1 Devosia sp. | reverse complement strand
TTTCTTGCCATGCATCCCGAAACGGAGGTTCCCGCTTTCGCGGGAATGACACCGTGGAGAGAGTGGAGCCCGCCCTCAAACCCGCTTCGCCAACTGCCCCCAGGCCAGCAGAATAATCACCGCGCCCACAATCGCGCCGATGAAGTTCGCCCCATCGCCCGGCCCATACCAGCCCACTTGCTGCCCCAGCCACGTCGCCAGCACCGAGCCGACAATGCCCAGCACGGTAGTCAGAATAAACCCGCTCGGCTTGCGATCCCCCGGCGTGATCCACTTGGCGATCATGCCGGCCAGAAACCCGATGATAATGGCCCAGACAATACTCATGACGACGCTCCATGTTTGGCTAGAAGCATAAGTTGTACGGGCCGGCTCTGGTTGCAAGATGGGGACATCGGCTCCGCACCCCTCCCCCTTGAAGGGAGGGACCGAGAATGGGGCGCTGCGCCATCCACCGGCACGGAGCTGGCGGAGACCACGACACCTGCCTCCCTCGAGCGGGAGTGTTCACGCAGGACCCATACCAACCACGGTGTCATTCCGGAGCAGGCCGGAATCCATGCTGTGCCCTCTCCCCACATGGGGTGCTTGGATAGCCTTCAGCATGGATCCCGGCCTGCGCCGGGATGACATCGCATTCTTTACAACGTTTTAAGTGCCCCCTCCCTCAAGGGGAGAGGCCCCGACGTCAAACCTTATGCTCAGTCCGATCCCGATCCGTCACCACCGCCAGATCCAGCACCTTCTGGATATTGGTCGCGTGTCGGAAGCTGGGCTCGAGGTTCTTGCCCGCCCGCACCGCCTCGACAAACCGCATATAGTTCGTCGGCACGGTCTCGACCTCGACTTCCGTCCAGGTCCCGGTTTCGGCATCGGCGCCCAGGCAGGTGAACAGCTTGGACCAGTCATGCCGGTGCTGCACTTCCACCGATCCCAGCTCGCCATAGACCCGCAGCCGCAGCTCGTTGAAATGCCCGGTCGCCCAGCGCGTGGCATGGATCACGCCCAAAGCGCCGCTTTCCAGCTGCGCCGTCATGGCAAAGCTGTCATTGGCATCCAGGTCATATTCCCCGATGCGATTATTCTCGGCCTTGTCGAAGGTCTCGAGCCGGCAGAAAACCTTGGAGAAATCGCTGCCCGCGCCATACGCGGCAAAATCGAGGATATGCACGCCGATATCGCCCAGCACGCCATTGGAGCCGTGCTTTTTGCTCAGCCGCCACAGCCACTGGCTCTCGGTGCGCCAATCGCCCCAGGCCTTGGAGACCAGCCAGCTCTGCAGGTAACTCGCCTCGAAATGCTTGACCTTGCCCACCGCGCCCGATTGCACGATTTCGCGTGCCTTCTGCAATTGGCTGACATTGCGATAGGTGAGGTTGACCATGTTGATCAGCCCCATCCGTTCGGCCGTCTCGGTCATTTCCATGGCCTTGGCATGGTCGGTCGCCAGCGGCTTTTCGCAGAATACATGCTTGCCGGCCTTGAGCGCCGCCATGGTCGTGGGGTGGTGGATGGAGTCCGGGGTGACATTGGCCACCGCATCGAACTCGCCCCAGGCCAAAGCCGCATCGAGCGAACCAAAGCCCCGCTCGATATTATGCGTCGTATTGAACGCCTCGACCCGCGCCGGGTCCACGTCCACACCCCCGACCAGGGTCACGCCCTCGATGGCGGCAAAGTGCTTGGCATGCTGATTGGCCATGCCGCCGGTACCCAGAATGAGCAACCGCATCTTCACTATTCCTTATGCGGCGTCCCAGACGATCCGCGCTATGTTAGATCAAGCTCGATGGTTCAGTAGACCTCATCCTGAGCCTGTCGAAGGACGAGGTCGTGGCAGGGCGCCGAGTGCCCGACCTCATGGTTCGACAAGCTCACCATGAGGTCTCAGGGAACGGCGGCGCCCCGGCCGATAGCTTGGCTTATTTAAAGCCCTCTTCGCGGCCATGATGCAGTTTCGGCCCGCGCTCCACGATCTTCTCGATCGCCTCATCCACCGGCGTATTGGGCGCATCGAGCAGCTGCGGGAACTGATTGGCATTATACGCCCAGTTGACCGCATTACGCAGCACCAGCCCGACCGTATCGTCGTGATAGGTCGGGTAGGTTTCGTGGCCGGGGCGGAAATAGAAGATATTGCCCGCGCCGCGGCGATAGGTGAGGCCCGAGCGGAACACTTCCCCGCCCTGGAACCATGAGACGAACACGGTTTCCAGCGGCTCGGGCACGCTGAAGGGCTCGCCATACATTTCTTCCATTTCGAGCTCGAAATAGGCCGGCAGCCCCTTGGCAATGGGGTGGCCTGGATTGGTGACCCAAAGCCGTTCGCGCTCGCCCGCCTCGCGCCAATGCAGCGCGCAAGGGCTACCCATCAGGCGCTTGAAAATCTTCGAAAAATGCCCCGAATGCAGCACGATCAGGCCCATGCCTTCCCAGACCCGCTTGGCGATGCGCTCGACGATCTCGTCCTTGACCTCGCCATGGGCCGCGTGACCCCACCACACCAGCACATCGGTCTCGGCCAGCGCCTCGACTGTGCAGCCATGCTCGGGCTCCTGCAGCGTCGTGGTCTTGGCAACGATATTGCTGTCCTTGCTCAGCAGCGACGCGATCTGGTTATGCATGCCGGTGGGGTAATTGTCGGCCACGATCTTGTTCTTCTGCTCGTGGACGTTCTCACCCCACACCAGGGTACGGATCGGCATTTTTAGTCTCCTAAAGTCCGGGTCGCTGTTTGGACCCGATGGTTTGGCTTAGCTCTGTGTCATTCCCGCGAAAGCGGGAACCCCTGTTCGGCGAAACGGAGGTTCCCGCTTTCGCGGCAATGACGCAGTGGATTGGGAAAAAGGTCGGACGTCTATCCGGCCTTTTTATGGTTCAGGCGAGCGGCTTGCCCGCGCCATCGAAGCGATGGATCTTGTCCTCCATCGGCGAGATGTGGACCACATCGCCGCTGTGATAGGTATTGGCCCCGTCGAGCCGCACCACGACCGGCTCTTCTGTCCCCATTTCGAGATAGACATAGCTGTCCGCGCCGAGATTTTCGGTGTGGATCACCGTGCCGCTCCAGGTGCCGTTATCGGGCACGATAGTGATATGCTCGCCGCGAATACCCACAGTGTCGGCGCCGAAGGCGGAGGCCTTTTCGCCCGAGATGAAATTCATCTTGGGGCTGCCGATAAACCCGGCCACGAACACCGAATTGGGCTTTTCGTAAAGCTCCATCGGCGTACCCACCTGCTCGATATGGCCATCGCGCAGCACGCAGATGCGGTCGGCCAGCGTCATGGCCTCCACTTGGTCATGGGTCACATAGATCATGGTGACATTGTTCATGCTCTCATGGAGCTTGGCGATCTCGATACGGGTCGCCACGCGCAACGCCGCGTCCAGGTTCGACAGCGGCTCGTCGAACAAAAACACCTTGGGATCGCGGGTGATCGCCCGGCCAATGGCCACGCGCTGCCGCTGCCCGCCCGAGAGCTGCTTGGGCAGCCGGTCGAGATATTGCCGGATCTGCAGCATGTCGGCGGCCTTTTCCACCCGCTGGCGGATTTCCTCCTTGCCATGCCCCTTTTCGAGCGTCAGCCCGAACGCCATGTTCTCATAGACCGTCATATGCGGATAAAGCGCATAGGACTGGAACACCATGGCGATGCCGCGCTTGGACGGCGCCAGCGCATTGACCACCTTGCCGTCAAACAGCATTTCGCCCGAGGTGATGTCCTCCAGCCCCGAAATCAGCCGCAACAGGGTGGATTTGCCGCAGCCCGAGGGGCCCACAAACACCATGAATTCCCCGGAGCGGACTTCCAGGTCCACCCCCTTGATCACTTCCACCGCGCCAAAGGCCTTGCGGATCTTGCGAAGCTCAATGCTTGCCATTGGTACTCTCCCTAACCTTTGACGCCACCAGCCGTCAGGCCGGACACGATTTTGCGCTGGAAGATCAGAACCAGGACCACCAGCGGCACGGTGACGATGACCGAGGCGGCCATGATCAGGCCCCACGGCGTTTCATATTGCGACCCACCCGACAGCAGCGCGATAGCCACCGGCACGGTGCGGGTATTGTTGGACGAGGTGAATGTCAGGGCGAACAGGAATTCGTTCCACGCCCCGATAAAGGCGAGCAGCCCCGTGGTCACCAGTGCCGGCCACATCAACGGCAGGAAGACGCGGGTGATGATCACCCAGGGCGAGGCCCCATCCACGATCGCCGCTTCCTCGATCTCCACCGGCAGGTCACGCATGAAGGTGGTCAGCACCCACACCGTGAACGGCAGCGTAAAGATCGTATAGGAGAAGATCAGCGCCCAGGGCGTATTGTAGATGCCCAGGGCCCGGATCACCTCGAACAGCCCCGCCAGCACCGCGATCTGCGGAAACATGGACACGGCCAGGATCGTCATCAGCAGCAGGCTCCGGCCCCGGAACCGCACACGGCTCAGGGCAAACGAGGCCGTCACCGCCAGGAACAAGGCCAGGATCACCGTAACCGACGCGACAAAGATCGAGTTCAACAGGTTACGCGGGAAACTGCCGGTGCTGAGCACCGACTGATAATTGTTGAGGCTGAAGGAATCCGGCCAATAATTGATGCGGAACAGATCCGTGCCCGATTTGAAGCTGGTCAGGATCGCGTAGTAGAACGGGAACACCGAGACCACGACGATAAAGACCACCAGCGCATAGAACAGCACCGTCTTGGTGAGGCCCCACAGATTGAGCGTGCCGACCATCAGCGGTCTCCCCCGTCGAAATTCACCTTGCCCAGCCAGATATAGAGGATGGTGAAGGCGGCGATGATCAGGAACAGCAGCGTCGATTGCGCCGAGCCATAGGCGAACTTGTCGAAATCGAACAGGTTCTCCCGTGCCAGCACCGACATGGTCTTGGTCGCCGAGCTATTGGGCGTCAGCACATAGATCAGGTCGAAAATGCGCAGGGCATCGAGCACGCGGAAGATGATGGCCACCATCAGCGCCGGCCGCACCAGCGGCAGCGTGATCTTGAAGAACTGCTTGATGGGATGCACCCCATCGATCTCGGCAGCCTCATAGATATCCTTGGGGATCATCTGCAGGCCGGCCAGGATCAGCAGCGCCATGAAGGGCGTGGTCTTCCAGATATCGACCACCAGCACCGCGGTCATTGCCGTTTCGGCCGTAGCGGTCCAGGCAACCTTCTGGCTGAGCAGGCCCAGCCGCATGCCGAGGTCATTGAGAATGCCGAACTGGTCGTTCAGCATCCAGCTCCACATGCGGGCCGAAACGATAGTCGGAATGGCCCAGGGAATGAGAATGGCGGCGCGCACGATACCGCGCCCGCGGAATTCGGCGTTCAGCACCAGGGCAACGATCATGCCCAGCACGGTTTCCCACAGCACCGACCAGAAGGCGAAGCGCACCGTGTTCCACACCGCGTTCCACCAGGCCGGATCGACCAGCAGGCCCCGATAGATGGTCCGCCCGCTATCGAGCGTGCGCCAGGTGAGGTAATTGCCGATGCCGATCCATTCGGCGCCATAGAGATTGGTCAGCGATGCATCGGTGAACGAAAAATAGATCGAGCGAAGCAGCGGCCAGCCGGCCACCACGGCCAGCGCGATCATCATGGGCAGCAGGAACCAGCGCGCGGCGCGCACTCTTTGCTGCATCAATTCGGATTTTATCTTGGGCCGCCCCGCATTGGCCGCGGATGCGATGGTATCGGTAGCCATCCCTACTCCTCCCGTTTCCTTGTGTCCTTATGCGGCACGGGCGGCGGGGCAAACCGCCGCCCGTGCCTGGCGCTATCGGGAGGTCTTACCAGGCGTCGCCCTTGAGATCGGACAGGTCGGCTTCGAGAACTTCGAGATTCTCAGCGGCCGAGCCATTGCCCGAGAGCGTATTGTGGACGGCGCTCCAGAACAGCGAGGACACTTCGTTATACTTGACCTTGGTGGGCGCGGACGGACGCGGCACCGCGTTCTGGAAGATTTCCTTCCAATTGGCCATGAAGGGCGAAGCGGCCAGCACGTCGGCGTCATCATAGAGCGCTTCGATCGTGGGCAGGTTGGACTGGTTGATCGCACGTTCCTTCTGCACTTCGGGCGAGCTCAGGAACAGAGCGAGCTTGATCGCCTCTTCCGGATCGGGCGAGTACTTGGAAACCGCGACATTCCAGCCGCCCAGCGTTGCCGCCGAGCCGGCGCCTTCGCCATCACCGGCGGGAAGCGGGGCCACGTCGAACTTGCCCTTGATCGGGGAGTCGTCGCCATTGGCCAGTGCGTAGGCATAAGGCCAGTTGCGCATGAACACCGAATTGCCCAGCTGCCACACGCCGCGGCTTTCTTCTTCCTGATAGGCCAGATTGCCTTCGGGCGAGATGGTGCCGATCCAGGTTGCGGCGCGATCGATAGCGGCAGCAGCCTGCGGATTGTTGATCGAAATGGTGCCATCGGCCTCGACGATCTGCCCGCCGCCATTGGACTTGACCCATTCGAGCGCATCGCAGGTCAGCCCTTCATAGGCATTACCCTGGAACACGAAGCCCCACATTTCGGCATTGCCGGCAGCGCGTTCGCCATCCATGATTTCCTTGGCGGTTGCCGCCATTTCATCCCAGGTGGTCGGCACGGGCTTGTTGTACTTTTCGAGCAGATCCTTGCGGTAGAACAGCGCCGGCGCATCGGTAAAAGCCGGCAGCGCCACGAGCTTGCCATCCACCGTCTGCGACTCGATGATCGAGGGGAAATGCGCGCCCACGACATCCTTGGCCGCCTCGGTCAGGTCGAGGAACTGATCGGCCAGTTGCGGCGCCCAGATCACGTCGGTCTGGTAGACGTCGATGTCGGTATTGCCCGCAGCCAGCCACAGCCGGTACTGGCCGAACTGGTCCGAGGTCGAAGACGGCATCGGCACGACAGTAACCTTGTTGCCGGTCTCGGCTTCGAACTTGTCGAGCTGGCTGCGCAGGAAGGCCAGGCCATTGCCGGTATCGCCCGAAACGATCGACAATTCGGCGGCCTGGGCCGAGCCCACCACCAGCGTCACGCTCGTCAGCAGACCAACGAGCAACTTATTGATTTTCATTACTTTCCTCCCGAATGAAATCATCCATGAGAAGGCAGGCCAACCAGCCCCGCGCCTGGCGCGCCGGTCCAGCCCGAAATCCTCCCCCAAAAGCACTTCGGCAACGGCTCGGGGCCGCAAGCTTTCAAAGCGCTTTGAATGAAAAACAACCAGAGGCCCGGACATCTGTCAAGCAGCCGCCAGACAGATTTTCACGACTTTAGCGGCACCTATAAAAATTACGTATAAATATCAAATAGTTATGAAATAGGCGCATTTTAAGGCCTCGTTTACGCCTCGCCGCCCCTGACGTACGCACCTCATCGCCACCGCCGCAAAAATGCTCTCTTGCATCAAAATTTGAAATCGCTTTGAATGCATATCGAGGAGGATTGCAGGAACCGCTGTTCAAAGCGACCTGTTCGCCCTAAAGCCTATGCGGCATAAGGGGTCGTCGTGGAAAAAGTTCCGCGCCGGGCTGCCGTATTATCGCTCCGGGCCAGAACGCCAATGAGACTGAAAGACCTCGCCGAACATCTCGGCCTGTCGCAAACCACTGTCAGCCGCGCGCTCAATGGCTATCCCGAGGTCAACGAGGCGACCCGTCGGCGCGTCGCCGAAACCGCCCAGCGCCTGGGCTATCGGCCCAATGCCAGCGCCTTGCGCCTGGCCACCGGCCGCTCGGGCGCCATCGGCATGGTGCTGCGCGGCTCCTATGAATTCGGTCCCCATACCAGCGAATTTCTCGGCGGCGTCGGCGAGCGCCTGGCCGCCGAGGAAATCGACATTCTCCTCACCACCGTCGAGACCTACGAGGACGAAGTCGCCGCCTATAAACGCGGCGCCGCCAGCCAGAAGGTCGATGCCTTCATCCTCCACTCCCCCACCCTGCGCGACGAGCGCGCCGAACTCCTGCTCGATCTCAAAGTGCCCTTCGTACTGCATGGCCGCACCAATATCGGCAAGCCCGTGGCCTGGCTCGATATCGACAATACCGGCGCCGTCGAGCGCGCCACCAGCCACCTGCTCGATCTGGGCCATCGCCGCATTGCCCTGCTCAACGGCATCAAGGGCCGCACCTTTGCCGAGCATCGCGAAATCGGCTACCTCGCCGCCCTCTCCGCCCGCGGCGTCGCATTCGATCCGGCCCTCATGGGCAATTCAGTCTTCACCGACGAAATCGCCTTCCGCATGGCCCAGGCCATGCTCGAACTGCGCCCCCACCCCACCGCCTTCCTCGCCGGCTCGATGATGACCGCCCTGGGCATTTTCCGCGCCATCCGCCAGGCCGGCTTCGTTCTGGGCAAGGACATCTCCATGATCGCTCATGACGACGTCTTCCCCTATCTCAACGCCGACAACATGTACCCCACCATGTCCACCACCCGCTCCTCCATGCGCCAGGCCGGCATGCGCATCGCCGAACTGATCCTCGCCATCTTGGGCGGCAAACCAGTCGAAGACATCCACGAACTCTGGCCGGTGGAACTGGTGCTAAGGGAAAGCTCGGGGCCGGCGCCGCAATAGAGGCCGAAAGCACGCCAGCACCTCCTCCCCACAATGTCATTCCCGCGAAAGCGGGAACCTCTGTTTACCGGCCCTCGAATAGCTGCAAAGCTCAGACATGAGCATCTTCGGCCGCTACTTCGTCTACATCCTGGCAAGCCGCAAATATGGTGCACTCTACACCGGCGTTACCAGCGACCTGATTGCCCGCACCTATATCCATCGCGAAGACCTGCTGCCCGGCCAGTCCTCCCGCTACCACATTCACGATCTGGTCTATTTCGAACAGCACGAGGATATTGCGGAGGCCATTCTGCGCGAAAAGCGCATCAAGAAATGGCGGCGGCAATGGAAGATCGAATTGATCGAGCAAGCCAATCCGGACTGGCGCGATCTCTATCCGGATCTGCTGGGCTAGCCTTTGGAAACAGAGGTTCCCGCTTTCGCGGGAATGACACCGGGTTTGGGAATGCTTCACCACAAAACCCGTCCCCCCACAATGTCATTCCCGCGAAAGCGGGAACCTCTGTTTTCTTGTTTCAACATCCCCGCCCCCACATTATCGTTGATGCATGGAGAGGGGCCCGTAATGCCAAACATAACAATCCGCCAAGCGGAGGAAGCCGACGCGCCCGCAATCCTCACGCTCCTCCAATCCGTCGCCCTCTGGCTCGAAACTGACGGACCGGGCAAGCTATGGCCGGCGTCGAGCTTCAATCTGGCCGAGATCGCGGCCAAGGCGGAGCGCTCCGAAATCGTCGTGCTCACCTCCGGCCCGGATATTGCCGCCTGCATGTATATCGAGGATAGCGACGCGACCTTCTGGCCCGAGGCACTGCCCGGCGAAGCCCTCTACCTGCACAAGCTCGCCGTCGACCGCGCCTTTGCCGGCCAAGGCCTTGCCCGAAGGCTCATCGATTGGGCCGCCCAACACGCCGCGCGCCACGGCCGCAAATATCTGCGGCTCGATTGCGCTCCAAGGCCCCGGCTCGTGCAGGTCTATCGCGATGCGGGCTTTGAGCGCGTGGGTGAGGACAGCATAATCGAAGGGTTCCTGGTGGCGCGATTGCAAAGGACGCTCTGAAAGCGCGCCCTACCCCACCCGCAACACATGATTATCAAACGAAAAATCAAATTTCTGCCGGTCCCGCTCCGCCCCGGCAATTCCGATCATTTCGCCCATCCCGCTGGTCGCCACGAACCCCGATCCGTCCGCCGCCAGGCCACAGCCATTGCGCAGCGTCTCGACCAGCACCGGCCGCCTGCCCTCCGCATCGATCGCCACCAATAAATCCCCCTCGGGCGACGACACCGCCACCGTCCCGCCATCCGCCGAAACCGCGACCGACCCCACATAATTGCGCAGGTCGCGCAGCGTATCACCCGGCAATTCGATCAGCCTGATCTCCCCATCCGCGGTGGCATAGCCCACCAATTGCGGACTGTCGCTGGGCGCACCCTTGTACTGGCAGCCGAACCACACGCGATTGCGCGCATCGATCGCCATATGCCGGATCGAAAGCTGATGCAGCCCGCTCTCGAGCCGCAATTGCCCCACCAGATGCCCATCCCGCCGGTCGATAAAGGCCACCGAAGGGTCCATCGTATCGAGGTTCAGTTCCGCCCGCCCATAATCGGGATGAGTCTCGATGCCCCCATTGGCCACGACAAAGGTCACCCCATCGGGCATGAGCAGCATTTCATGCGGCCCCGTGCCATAAGTGGGAAATTCCCCCACCCGCTTATAGCCATCCGTCGCATCATAAATCCCAATCACGCCCTTGGCCGCCTCGAAATCGCTCTCGGTCGCATAGAGCAGCCGCCCATCCGGCGAAAACACCCCGTGACCAAAAAAGTGCCGCCCCTCGACACTGGTCAGTGTCACCGGCGCTTCGCGCCCGGCCGGATCGAACACCACAGCAAAAGTCCCGGGCTGGCGCGCAAACACCACGCCCCGCCCCGCCTCGGCGCTGATGGTGATGTCGTGCCCGCGATCGGGCAGCGCGATCTGGGAAATAACATCGCCGCGCTCCCCCAGCAGCACCGCGCCATATTTCCCCGCGCTGGTCTGCACCGAAGTGGCAAACACCAGCTCATTGCGCTCCAGCGCCAGCACCTGCCGCGGCAGCAGGCTCGCTGCAAAGCCCGCGCCCGCCGCCTTGAGAAAGGCCCGCCGCTGCCACATGGTCAGTCTCCATCCAGCGAGGAAAAGCCCACGCTCAGCCCTAGCGCAGCCGACAATTGCTCGCCCACCAGCACCTGCAGCGATTGGGTGACGATGACGAGATAGGCCAGCGCCTGCGCCTGTTTTGGATCGGCCACGGCCTGCTCGACCGGCGCGGTGACGAGGCCAATGGCGCGTTTGGCATTGGCAAATTCAAAGCGCACCGAATTGTCCAGCCCGCTCTCCGCCGCGCCACCCACCAATGCCATGCGCGAAACGGTGAAGAGCTGTTCCAGCCCCTCCACATTGGCCCCAGCCATGGCCATGGTCAGCCCCGACCGCCAGAACAGCGCCTGCCTGGGCGCCGCCGGTTTATCACCCTGGGCGATAAACGGATTGATGCGGGTATCGCGCAGCCCCTCCACGCCATGCGAAATCAACCCCACCAGCGCCTCAAGCGCCTCGGTCTCGGTGCGATAATCGGCATAGCTCGCCTCTGGCGCCATCAGATGGGCCGCTACGCCATCGGGCGCATACCAGGCCGCGGCCAGCGCGTCGGCTATCCCCGCCACATTCTGGGCAATGGCCGATCCATAGGCGCACCGGAAACGGCCCTCGCTACCGGCCAGCGTCTCCGCTCCGGTGCCGAACAGCACGAATTCGAGCGCATTCAGCCCCTGCACGGCCACGCTCTTGCCCCGCAGCGTCTCGAGCGCAGTGGCCGTCGCATCCGCATCGGCCAAAATCGCCTGCACCTGCCGCAGCGCGATGCCCTTGCGGTCGGGCCAGAACAGCAGCCGATCGCTGCGATTGTCCTCCATCAGCGGCCCGATCCGGATAAATTCCACCCGCCCATAGGCCGCGGCGGTGCGGGCAAACCGATCCTGCGCCAGCGCCTGCGCCTCTGCCGAAGGTTCCGCGCAAAGCCCGCCCATGGCATCGGCCAGCCCATGGGCCTCGTTGCGCAAATCGGTAAAACCCGGCCGGATCACCTGCTCGACCGCATTGGCCAGCACCGCGCTGGTGGCCAGCTCCTGCGCCATGGCCGGCGCCGCACTCACAAAGACCAGCAGGGCAAGCAGCAGGCGCATCACAGCGACTCCAGGAAAGTGATCAGGTCCTTGCGCGTGGCCTCGGACATGGCGGCAAAGGCGTCGCGCGCCCCCTGCCCCTCCCCGCCATGCCACAAAATGGCTTCGGTCAAATTCCGCGCCCGCCCATCATGAAGGAAAAATGTATGCCCCGAAACGGTCTGGGTCAGCCCGATCCCCCAGAGCGGGGGCGTGCGCCATTCATAGCCATCCGCCTGTCCCTCGGGCCGGTGATCGGCCAGGCCTGGCCCCATGTCATGCAGCAGAAAATCGGCATAGGGCCAGATCAGCTGAAACCGATGCGCCGGATTGGG
The DNA here is from genome assembly GCA_035565135.1 of Devosia sp. Lineage (GTDB taxonomy): Bacteria > Pseudomonadota > Alphaproteobacteria > Rhizobiales > Devosiaceae > Devosia. The sequence continues at coordinate 9,283 of DATMSY010000052.1, read as the reverse complement.
CGCATCGCGGCTGGTGACGAATTTGGGCGTATGACAGCTGACGCATCCCGCCCCGTAAAACGCCGCCTTGCCGGCCAGCACATTGGCATCGCCCACATCGCGCCGCTCCGGCACGCCCAGCGTCTGCGAATAAAACGTCACCAGGTCGAGCACCGGGTCAGGCGCTTCCGACACGCCAAGCCGCGCCTGCTCGCCCGTGGGCATGGCGAGGCACTCGGTCTGCCGCTCGGTGCAATCGCCATGCGGCTTGTTCACCAGGGGCGTTGAAATCCCGATATCCCCGGCAAAGGCCGCCGCCGATTGGCTGCGAATGGTCGGCATCCCGGCCTTCCAGCCAAACCGCCCCAGCATCACGCTCTGGCTTTCCGGGTCGATCACCCAGTTCGGCCGGCCCGAAATCCCGTCGCCATCGAGATCATCGGCATCGGCCAGCGCCAGAATATCCTCGGCCGGAATCTGCTCGATCAGCCCCAGCCCGATCATCGGCGGCGCCACCCGCGGCGACAACATGACGTCATCAGCCATCGGCCCATAATTGAGCTCAGCCACCGAATAGGCCGGCTGGCGCAAGGTCACCACACTGCCATCGCCCAGCGTCACGGGCAGGTCGGTATAGTCGATCACCATCCGCCCCTCGGCCTTGAGCCCCGGCACGGCAAAATCCTGCAATTGCGTGCCATAAATGGGGTCGCCCACCTCCCCGGCAAACACGCCGTCGATCTGCTCGCGGCTATCATTCTCGCCCGGGGGCACCGACAGCCGCAGGAACATCGATACCCCGCTCTCCCGGCTCGCGTCGAACGGCGGATGCCCCCGCCCATCCTTGAGATGACAGCTCTGGCAGGCCCGCGCATTGAACAGCGGCCCCAGCCCGTCCGATGCCTGGGTCGAGCTGGGCGAACTCACCCACAGCTTGCGGAACAGCGCATTGCCCAGCTTGAATTGCTCCTCCTGCTCAAAGGTCAGGCTGGCGAGGAAATGGCTGAAGGCATCCTGGTTGACGATCTTCTTGGTCGTCCCCTTGCCCGCCTGCATGGTTTCGAAATTCTCGGGCGCCGAAAAATCCGTCGCCGGCGCCGTCACCCGCGCCACCCGCGCCAGGTCTTCGGGCGTGAGATCGGATCGAACCGCCTTGTCCTGCGCAAAGGCGAGGCCCGTTGCGAGCAGGGCGACAAGAGAGAGCGTCAGACGGATATGCATGGACGAGTGATCCGGTTTGCGGCGGCATACCCCCTCCCTTCCCTCCCCACAAGGGGGAGGGTGAGCCCGGTGTCTGCCACAAGATCAAGCCACCGGCACAATGTCACCCTCCCCCTTGTGGGAAGGGTAGCGAAGCTGGGCTCGCAGAGCCCTAGCGCAGCTAGGGTGGCGGTATTCTTACTGAAACACCGCATCCGGATTGGACAGACTATCGCTGTCCTCGATCGTCACGGCATCCTGCAGGTTCAACAGCGCCACCGCCCGCTCGATCCCGCGCGTCTGCGCGATCAGCCCGTCGATCGCCGCCTGCACCACGGCATTGCCTTCGGCATTCCCCTCGCCGATCTGCTGGTCATAGGCCTCGCCCGCCACCGCACGGTCAGCCATCACATTCATCTTGGCAATGGTGTCGTCAAGCAGGCCGGAAATCTCGGTATCGAGCGCCCCGTCCTTGGCCGCGATCAGGTCCGAAATCGCCGGCCCTTCCACCACAGAGCCATCGATGCGCTCATAGCGGCCCGAATAGACATTGCGGATGCCGATCGCGTCATAGAGATGGGAAATATGCGTATTGTCCGAGAAGCAGTCATGCTCTTCCTCGGGATCGTGCAGCAGCAAGCCCAGCTTCATCCGCTCGCCGGCCAGCTCGCCAAAGGACAGCGAGCCCATGCCGGTCAGAATAGCCGAAATCCCCAGCTCGGGCAGCGCCGCCCGCGCCGCGCCGTCCGCCGTCCAATTGCCCACCATCTCCTCGAGATCGGTCACCAGCAGCGTCGTCGCCGCCTTGAGATAGGCCGCCCGGCGGTCGGCATGTTCGGCCGTCGAATAATCGGTAAAAGGCCGATTGCCTGCGCCCGGCCCCGTGCCGTTCAAATCCTGCCCCCAGAGCAGAAATTCGATCGCATGATACCCCGTCGCCACATTGGCCTCGATCCCTGCCGCTTCCTGCAGATTGTCCTGCAGCAGCGCCGGCGTGATCTCGCTGGCATCCACCTCGACGCCATCAATGGTGAGTTTTGGATTGGCGATGACATTGGCCACGTAAAGCGTATTGCTGTCGCTTTCAGTGCCATAGCCGGCATCGACATAGTCGATCAGCCCCTCGTCGAGCGGCCAGGCATTCACCCGCCCTTCCCATTCATCCACGATCGGATTGCCAAAGCGGAACGCCTCGGTCTGCTGATAGGGCAGCCGCGACGCCTTCCAGGCCTCCCGCGCCGCCAAGAGCGTCGCTTCGCTCGGCGCGGCGATCAGCGCATCCACCGCCACATCCAGCGCCTTGGCCGTGGTCAGCGCATCCTCATATCCGGCCAGCGCCAGATCGGCATAATTGGCCAGCACAGCGTCTTCGCTCGGCGCCTGCGCATAGGCCCCCACCGGGGCAACGGAAAGCGTAAGCGCCAAAGCCAGGCCGCGCAGCGTCCCCTTGGAAATCATGGATCATCCTCCAGGCTGAAATCTCAAAAGCGGAGTATCCCTCTCACCTTATAAAAGCAATTCAATTTCAATAGTTTAGAAGAAGTCTAAAGTATCTGCGGGGTGGAATTGGAAATTTCTCAATAGTTTCGGGACTTTGCTTGGGGCCGCTCTTGTCCGCACGCGCTCCCTTCCTCAAACCACGATGACACTGTGAGGGTGGATGCAAAAGCTATCCGTCAGCCTCCGGAGCTTTCAAAGAATGCGGTGTCATCCCGGCGCAGGCCGGGATCCATGCTGAAGGCTGTCCGCACACCCCATGTGCGGAGAGGGCACAGCATGGATTCCGGCTTCCGCCGGAATGACACGGCGCTTGATACGAGTCCTGGGCCCACCCTCCCCTATCAGGGGGAGGGTGGGAGGGGGTACTCCAATCCCCCTCCCCTCTCCCAAAATTTTTGACCATCTGGACTAAACTGTCACAAAGAGGCACTGTCACAATTGCGACTGGGAGGGAGCGGGGGGACGAGGCTGAAACGGCTAAGGGAAAGTATCGACGGGCTTTTTCGGCCTCTGCGCCGATCGTCATATGCGCGTCCAATGGCTGTCATTGCACTGTCACACCGCCTCACTACTCCCTCCGCCAGTCCGCCGCCTCAGCCACCAATGGCTGCCGGCGAACGACCAATTCAGGGAGACTGAACATGACCTTCAAGAATGTGCTTGCCGCGTCCGTCTCGATGCTGGCCGTGCTTGCCGTTTCCGCCCCCGCCTTCGCCCAGGCCGATCTCGACGCGCTCTACGCCGCCGCCAAGGCCGAAGGCCAGCTTACCGTCATCGCGCTGCCCCACTCCTGGTGCAATTACGGTGGCGTCATCGAGGCCTTCAAGGCCAAATACCCCGACATCACCATCAACGAGCTGAACCCCGATGCCGGCTCGGCCGACGAGCTCGAAGCGGTTCGCGCCAATATCGGCAATACCGGTCCGCAGGCCCCCGACGTGCTCGATATCGGCCTCGCCTTCGGCCCCCAGGCCAAGGATGAAGGCCTGCTGCAGGCCTACAAAGTCTCCACCTGGGACGAAATCCCGGACGACGCCAAGGATGCCGATGGCTTCTGGTATGGCGACTATTACGGCGTGCTGGCCTTCGGCATCAACAAGGATGTCGTCACCGGCGACAATCCCACCTCCTGGGCTGATCTGAACAAGGACGAGTTCGCCAATTCGGTCGCGCTGGCTGGCGATCCGCGCACCGCCAACAACGCCATCATGTCCGTCTTCGCCGCCGGTCTCTCCACCGGCGCCGCACAGGATGCCGCCGCCCAGGCCGGCCTCGAATATTTCAAGGCGCTCAACGACAAGGGCAATTTCGTCCCCGTCGACGCCGAAGCCGCCGCCATCGCCCAGGGCACCACGCCCATTGCCATCAACTGGGACTATAACCTCCTGGCCGCCCGCGACAATCTCAACGGCAATCCCCCGATCGACGTGGTCGTGCCCTCCGATGGCGTCGTGGCCGGCGTCTATGTCCAGGCCATCTCGGCTCATGCCCCCCATCCCAATGCCGCCAAGCTCTGGATGGAATATCTCTATTCCGACGAAGGCCAGCTCGGCTGGCTCGCCGGCTATTGCCACCCCATCCGCTTCAACGCCCTGGCCGAAGCCGGCAAGCTGCCTGAAGACCTGATGGCCAAGCTCCCCGCCGCCGAGAACTACGCCAAGGCCGTGTTCCCCTCGATCGAAGAGCAGAACGCCAACAAGGCCACCATCACCGGCGGCTGGGACTCCACCGTCGGCGCCTCGGTTCAGTAAGCCCATCCACTGAACTCTCAGTCGACACCCTCCCCTTCGCGGGGAGGGTAGCGCGCTAGGCCCAAAGGGCCGTAGCAGAGCTAGGGAGGGGGGCGAGAGCCCGGATATAGGGACTCTCAACACCCTCCCATTGGCGCTCCGGTTCAGTGCCACGATCTGAACCCACCCACCGGGTTCACCCTCCCCCTTGTGGGGGCTGTTGCATAATTCGAGGCATAACTTCGACGTTCTTTTTCCGATGCCGAATCGTTCTTCTTTCGATTCAGAGACGTTTCAGGAACATGCAGTGAACGCCGAATTACGCAACAGGCCCTTGTGGGGAGGGAAGCGAGATAGGACTTAGCATTAGCTAAGTCCGTAAATCGAGCAGGGTGGGGGGTCTCTCCGCACACTCAGTGCGCGGGACTCCACCCCCACCCTGCCTCCCCCATCGAGGGGGAGGTGCTGCATCCTGCACACGGCTTGTTCGTCGCCGCCACATGATCAGAAGGGTCAAATGACCGACATCGCCGCACCGCCAAAATCCCCCCGCCGCATCCCCTGGGACAGCCTTGCGGTCTTCCCCTTCGTCCTCTTCGCGGTGATGTTCCTCTTCCTGCCCACCCTGTCGCTGGTCGGCGCCGCTTTCACCGACCGTTCCGGTAGCTTCACCTTCGACAACATTGCCGGCCTCTTCACCGACCAGATCATGGCCGCCTACTGGATTTCCATCCGCATCTCCGGCGCCTCGGCCCTTCTCGGCGCCCTGATTGGCCTGGCCATCACCCTCGCCATCATCCGCGGCAAGCTCCCCGCGGGCCTGCGTTCCGCCGTCATGACCTTTTCCGGCGTCGCCAGCAATTTCGCCGGCGTGCCGCTGGCCTTTGCCTTCATCGCCACGCTGGGCCGGCTGGGCCTCGTCACCATCATCCTGCGCACGGTTTTCGGCTTCGATCTCTATCGCTCCGGCTTCAATCTGCTCAGCTTCTGGGGTCTCACCCTCACCTATCTCTATTTCCAGATTCCACTGATGATGCTGACCATCGCCCCGGCGGTGGATGGCCTCAAGAAAGAGTGGAACGAAGCCGCCCAGATGCTCGGCGCCAGCCAATGGCAGTTCTGGCGCTATGTCGGCCTGCCCATCCTGTGGCCCAGCTTCCTCGGCACGCTCTCGCTGCTCTTCGCCAATGCCTTCGGCGCCATCGCCACCGCCTGGGCCCTGACCGGCTCCAACCTCAATATCGTGACCGTCCTGCTCTACAATCAGATCCGCGGCGATGCCCTGCAAAATCCCGGCCTCGGCGCCGCCCTCGCTCTGGGCATGATCGTCATCACCTCGCTCGCCAACATCATCTATCTCGTCGTCGCCAACCGTGCCGAGAGGTGGATGAAATGAAGACAAACCGCTTCTGGGCCTGGCTGGTCTTTGCCATCGGCGCGGCCTATTTCATCATTCCGCTGCTGGCCACCTTCGAATTCTCGCTGCGCATGCGGCGTGGCACCTATAGCTTCGATGCCTATGCCTCGGTCTTTGCCGATCCGGCCTTTGCCCGCAGCTTCACCTATTCGGTGGTGGTAGGCCTTTTCACCATTGTCGTGGGCGTTCTGGTCGTCGTGCCGGCCGTCTATTTCGTGCGCCTGCGCATGCCCTGGCTGCGCCCCTTCATGGAATTCGTCACCCTCCTGCCGCTGGTCATCCCGGCCCTGGTCCTGGTCTACGGCTATATCCGGCTCTACAATTCGAGCTCCCTCATCCCCTTCACCGGCAGCGCTTTGGGCACCGATATCCTTCTCACCTGCGCCTATGTGACCCTGGCCCTGCCCTATATGTATCGCGCCGTCGACAATGGCATGCGCACCATCGATATCGGCACGCTGACCGAGGCCGCCCAGATCATGGGCGCCAACCAGGTCCAGATCATCGGCCAGATCATCCTGCCCAATATCCTCGTCGCCATCCTCTCCGGCGCCTTTTTGACCTTCGCCATCGTCATCGGCGAATTCACCATTGCGAGCCTGCTCAACCGGCCCGCCTTCGGCCCCTATCTCGTCGGCATCGGCACCAACCGCGCCTATGAACCGGCGGCGCTGGCCATCATTTCCTTCGTCATCACCTGGGGCGCCATGGGCATGATCAACGTGCTCGGGCGCTTTGCCCCCCGCACTTCCGCTCGGACCGATTGATATGACCCAGGATTTCCTGTCCGTCCAAAACCTCACCAAATCCTTCGGCAACAACACAGTGGTCAAGGGCATCAGCTTCGGCTTCGGCAAGGGCGAGTTCATCTCCCTGCTCGGCCCCTCCGGCTGCGGCAAGACCACAATCCTGCGCATGATCGCCGGCTTCGAGCGCCCCACCTCCGGCACGATCAGCATTGACGGGCAGGACATTACCCATCTCAAGCCCAATCAGCGCCAGCTCGGCATGGTGTTTCAGGCCTATGCCCTCTTCCCCAATCTCAATGTGGGCGACAATATCGGCTTCGGCCTCAAGATAGCCGGCATGCCCGCCGAACAGCGCCGCGCCCGCGTCAATGAAATGCTCAAGCTCATCGGCCTTTCCGGCTTCGAAAAGCGCTACCCCTATGAAATGTCCGGCGGCCAGCAGCAGCGCGTCGCCCTCGCCCGCGCCATCGCGCCCCGCCCCCGCATGCTCCTGCTCGATGAACCACTCTCGGCCCTCGACGCCAAGATCCGTGTCTCCCTGCGCGAAGAAATCCGCGCCATCCAGCTCGACCTCGGCATCACCACGGTCTTCGTCACCCACGATCAGGAAGAGGCCCTCTCCATCTCCGACCGCATCGTGGTGATGAATGCGGGCAATATCGAACAGCTCGGCGCCCCGCACGAAATCTACAACAAACCGGCCACCCGTTTCGTCGCCACCTTTGTCGGCCAGCTCAACACCATCGAGGCGAAAGTCGTCGACGTGGCGGCCAAAACCGTCGCCATTGCCGGCCAGACCATCCAGGTCTACCAATTGCCCGCCAATGCCAGTGCCGGCACCGATACAGTGCTGACCTTGCGCCCCGAAGTGCTCTCCATCGGCGCCCGCGACGGCAATGACATCACCCTCACCGGCACCATTGCCGACGTCACCTTCCTCGGCTCCGTCATCCGCCTGCGCGTCGCCCTGGGCCAGACCATCCTCAGCCTCGACACCTTCAACGACCAACGCACCGCCCCACCCACCCGCGGCCAACCCGTCACCATCAGCTTCGCCAGCAAAGACCTGCTGGCACTGGAAGCCTAGCGGCGCCGTCAGAGAGCCCCGATCCAATCCCCTCCCCCTTGAGGGGAGGGCTAGGGTGGGGGTGTCGTAATTTCAGCGAACTCGATTCCAGTGTGACCTCAGCCCCCTTAAGGGAAGATCGTTCACGTTGAGAACCAAGCTGCGCTTTCCCAAAACGACGTTCCATCGTCATTGCCCGGCTCGTCCGGGCAATCCACGCTTCCGCATAAGCTGAGCGATGGATCACCCCTCGCAAAAAACCTTTCTCCCCCAATCACCTAGGGGTTTGACGTTGCCGCCCGGAAAGCCCATCCTGTGGGTCACGCCCCACACAGGAATTCCAGCATGGACACCCCCTTCGTCACCACCGAATGGCTCGCCGCCCACCTGAGCGACCCCAATCTCGTGGTGGTCGACGCCAGCTGGCACATGCCCAATGCCGCCCGCAATGCCCAGGCCGAATACCTCTCCGGCCACATCCCCGGCGCCGTCTTCTTCGACATCGACGGCATAGCCGACACCACGACCGACCTGCCCCACATGCTGCCCGCCCCGCGCGATTTCGCCCGCATGGTCGGCGCCCTGGGCATTTCCGACCAATCCACCATCGTCATCTATGACGAGCTCGGCCTGTTCTCCGCCCCCCGCGTCTGGTGGACTTTTCGCACCATGGGCGCCCGCGACGTCCGGATCCTCGCCGGTGGCGGCCCCAAATGGCGCGCCGAAAAACGCGCCGTCCAGACCGGCACCGTCACCCGCCGCCCTGCCACTTTCGAAGCCCACCTCGATCGCAACCGCGTCGCCGATTTCCAAACCGTGCGCGACCGCAGCCACGACCACGCCGCCCAGATCGCCGACGCCCGCCCCGCCCCCCGCTTCCACGCCGAAGTACCCGAACCCCGTGCCGGCCTGCGCGGCGGCCACATCCCCGGCAGCGCCAATGTCCCGGTGGGCCTGCTCACCGAAAACGGCCAGATGCGACCCGTTGCCGAACTCCAGCAGATCTTCGCCGATCGCGGCATCGACCCCGCAAAACCCATCATCACCTCCTGCGGCTCAGGCATCACCGCCGCCACGCTCGCTCTCGCCCTCGAAATCAGCGGCGCCGGCAATGTCGCGGTCTATGATGGCTCCTGGACCGAATGGGGCGGCCGCCCGGACGCCGAAATCGAATAACAAGCCCGCGATCCTTACGGCTTTGTAATGTTGCCGGGGAAAAGCCGCTGCTACAGTCCGCCTGATTTCCGGCGCCCCTTTCCGCCGGGTTACGCACTTTTCAGCACTTTTGCAGGGTCCAAGGCTTGATACGACAGCTGCTGGCTTCACTCATCGTTCTGGCCGCCGCCCTGGCGGCCTGGGCCTTCTTCGTCCCCGGCGCCAGCCAGACCCTGGCCAATTTCGGCATCCCCCTGCCCTTTGCCGCTTCCGGCGACACGGCAAATGCCGCCCCCGGCCAGCGCCCCGGCGGCGGACGGCCAGGTGGCGCCCGCCAGAACAATGTGGTGACCACCGGTGTAACCCTCGCCACCATCAATTCTACCCTCAGCGCCATTGGCGAAGGCACCGCCACCCGCTCGGTCACCGTCGCCTCGCCCGTGGGCGGCACCCTGGCCGATGTGCAGGTGCGCCCGGGCCAGACCGT